>JANTFR010000102.1 GCA_024763355.1 Anaerolineales bacterium | reverse complement strand
GCCTTGACCTCCCCTTCGGGAGTGAACTTGCGGAGCACCAGACGCACCTCCGAAGGGTCGTCGGGTGGATTGGGCTGGGGGTCTCCCGGCGGGGTGGGCTGGATATGCGGGAGGGAGAGCGCATCCCGTACGGCGGGGAGGGGGTGTTCCTGACGGGTCCAGTCTATCAGCCGATTGGCGAGGGCGATGATGCTCAGGGTGGAGCGCCCCGAATTGGGCAAATCCCGCGCCGTGACGAAAGGCTCGTGCAGGAAATCCCGCAAGAAGCGGGGGTTGGCGGTGGTAAAGGTCTCGTAGATGGCCTGATTGGGGTCGCCGACGCGCACCCAGTTGCCGGCCTCCCCCGCCAGCAGGCGCAGAATCTGCTCTTGCAGACGGCTGCTGTCCTGGGCCTCATCCTCCAGGATGTAGGGCCAGCGGGCGCGCAGTCGTTCCAGGTAGTCGGAGTCGTTTTGGAGGGCGTTTAGCGCCAGGCGGATGAGGTCGTCGAAATCCACCGCCCCGCGGTAGGCCAGGGCGCGCTGGTACTCGCGGTAAATCTCCCAGCCCATCTCGGCCAGCGGGAGGGGGAGGGGCACTTCGTCCAGGCGGGCGCGCAGGTCTTCGGGGGTCAACTGGCGGTCTTTGGCGGTGCGGATGAAGGCCACGGCCAGGTCGTTCACCAGTTTGGGGAGTTGCTTCCGCATGACCGCCTCCGGATTCCGCAGGTCGGGGGCGAGATACTCCGCCGCAAAGGTCGGATGGGCGCTGAGCCACAGGTGGGCCACCTCGCGGAGCAATTCCTGCACGGCGCGCTCGTCCAGAATTTCGAAGTCGTCCGCCAGCCCCACCAGACCGGGGCGCTCACGCACGATGTCATGCGCCAGACCGTGCAGGGTGCGGACGCGGTAGCCCATGCGGGGCAGCAGGCCGCGTTCCCCGATGAAGTGGTTGATGCGCGCCGAAAAATTCTCCACCGCGGCGTTGACCAGGGTGACGATGAGGACTTCCTGCTCCAGGTCCAGGTAGCCGCCGGAAATCAAATCCGCGGCCAGGCGGGAGAGGGTCCACGTCTTGCCGCTGCCGGGGACGGCGGAGACGCCCATCTTGCCGCCGGTGTAGGCCAGGATTTTCTGCTGAGCGGGTCGGGGTTGGAACATGGGGGGATTGGTCGGGTTGGGCGGAGTGGTCAGATTGGTCTGATTGGTCGAATTGGTCGAATTGGTCGAATTGGTTGGGTTGGTCGGCTTAGTCGAATTGGTCTTATTAGGCGGGTCGGTCGGATTGGTCTGTCGCACGCCGTACCCCGCACGTCGCACGGTCCACCGTCCACCGTCTACCGTCTCTCCAAAATCCTGCGGGCGCGGGCGCGCCAGTCATATTGTACAGCATCACGGCGGGCCTGCGCGCCCAGGGCGGCGCGGCGGGCGGGATTTTCCATCAGGGTGCGGATGGATGTCTCCCAGGCGGCGGGGTCGTCAGGGGGCAGGAGGACGGCGTTGGCGGGGTGCAGCACCTCCCGCAGGACGGGTAAATCGCTGGAGAGTATCGCCCGCCCGCTTGCCAGGTACTCGAAAACTTTCATCGGGCTGAGAAAACGGGCAATATCGCCGCCGGAGGAAGCCGCTACCTGCGGCTGGTAAGGCATCAGGAGAAGGTCGCAGGCGGCTTGATAGCGGGGCAGGTCGGCGTTGGGGAGAAAACCGGTCAGAATGAGATTCTCCAATCCGGAAGTTCGCGCTTTCAGGCGGGCCACATCGTCGGGATGTCCCCCGGCCAGCAGGAAGGTGACTTTCGGGAGGCGCTTTGCCAGGGTGAGGAGCATCTCTGTGCCGCGGCCGGCGTAGAGATGGCCGGTGTAGCCGGCGGTGAAGCGCGGCGGCAGTCCCAGGGCGGCGCGGGCCTCCGGGGGAGCGGGCAAACCGGCGTAGCGGGGCAAATCCACGCCGTCGGGCAGGACGAGTACGGGGCGCGGCCAGCCGCGCAAGGGGAGGGCCTCCCGCAGGGCGCGGGTAATCGTCACCAGGGCGCGCCCGCCGCGGCCCATCAGGAAAGCGCGAAACCATACGGGGCCGAGATTTCCCTGGGGCAGGTCGTGGACTTCCAGCACGGTGGGGATGCCCAGCAGACTGCTCCAGGCGGCTATTTGCGGGTGACGGGTGTAAAGCAAATCGGGAGGGACGCGGCGGGCGTGACGCAGCACCTGCCAGGCGTAGTCGTAACTGCGCCAGCGGGGATGAACGGGCAGCCACGCCACAGGGAAGCGCAGGCGCAGGCCGTAATGCCGCGCCAGTTCATCCCAGTCCGGCGGCGGGCGGCGGTGGGGGTCGGGGACGAGCACCTGCACCCGCGCCCCCTCCTCGGCGAGGGCCTGCGCCATCTTCATCACCTGGATGGTGTTGGCGCGGCGGGCGGGGAGATAGGTCGGGGCGGGGAGGAGAACGTCCACGGCGGGGAGGGGTTTCAGGCGCGGGCGACGGCCAGGGCGACCCAATCCCCCTGCTGCTTGCGGGCCGTGATGCGCAGCGCGTTGCGCTCCAGGGCGTCGAGAATGGAAACGTGGCCCTCTTCGCCGCGCATTTGCGGCTGGAGGATGCCGGAAAGGAGCAGCGTGCCGCCGGGAGAGAGCAAATCGGCCAGCCCGTCATCCAGAAGGCGCACCAGCACTGGGGCGATGATGTTCGCTACCACGAGGGGGGCCTGGTGCAGCCCAAAATCGCCGCGGCGCACTTCGGGCACGGAACCCACTTCGAAAGCGGTCTGTTCCGTCACCCCATTGCGGGCGGCATTCTCGCGGGCGGAGGTTACCGCGTCGGCGTCCACATCCACACCCAGGGCGCGCTCCGCTCCCAGTTTGACGGCCGCGATGGAGAGAATCCCGGAGCCGCAGCCGACGTCAATCACGGGGATACCGGGCGTGACCTGCTCCTCCAAAAACAGGAGGGACAACTGCGTGGTGGGGTGCGTGCCGGTGCCAAAGCCCATACCGGGTTCCAGCAGGATGGGAAGGCGCTCCCCGGCGGGCGGTTCCATCCAGGCGGGGAGGATGAGCAGGCGGCTGCCAATTTCGATGGGGTGGTAGTGCTGTTTCCAGGTCTCGGCCCAGTTTTGCTCCCCCACCGGGCGGAATTGGGGTTCCGGCATGGGGCGGATGCGGCTGAGATACCACAGTCCCTCGGAGATTTTCTGCCGCGTGGTTTCCAGGTGCTCATCCATGGGGAGGTAACCGCACACCCGCAGGGGGCCGACGACGCGCCCCTCGTCCTCGGTGCTGAGGTCTACCCGCGTGGATTCGATGACTACGCCGCCGGGGACGTAGCGCGCCAGCACCTCGGCGACGGCCTCAGCCAGTTCGCCGTCCACCGTGACGGAGACTTCCAGCCACTTCTCCATCTCAGCCGCCCAGGAATTCGCGGAAACGGTCGAAGAAACTGCGCTCCTGGGGCTTGACTTCGCTGCCCAGGCTGTGCGCCAGTTCCTCGAAGAGACGGCGCTGCTCGGCGGTAAGGTGCTTCGGGATGGTGACGTTGAGGACCACTAACTGGTCGCCGCGCCCGCTGGAACGCAGGTGCGGGACGCCTTTGCCGCGCATCCGCAGCACTTTGCCGGACTGCACCCCCGCGGGGATGTTCAGTACGGCAGGCCCGTCCACGGTGGGGACTTCCACCTCCGCTCCGAGGGCGGCCTGGGCGACGTTGATGTCCAGTTCGAGGAGAATGTCGTTCCCCTTGCGGCGGAAGAATTTGTGCGGCTTGACGTTGAGTATCAGGTAAAGGTTGCCGTTGGGACCGCCGTTGACGCCGGGCTGCCCCTCCCCCGCCAGACGGATTTGGGTGCCGTTGTCCACTCCGGCGGGGATGGAGACTACCTTGCGGATGGTCTTGCGCTCCAGACCGGAGCCGTGACAGACCTTGCAGGGCGTGGGGATGGTTTCGCCTTTGCCCTGGCAGGTGGGGCAGGTGGTGACCTGTACCATCGCCCCGAAGATGGTCTGGCGGGTCTGGCGCACTTCACCGCTGCCGCGGCAGGTGGGACAGCGTACCGGTGTGGTTCCCGGCTCTGCGCCGCTGCCCCCGCAACGGCTGCACACTTCGTCGCGGGTGATGGAAATCTCCTTCTCGACGCCGAAGACGGCTTCCTCGAAGGTCAGGTCGACGCGGAGTTGCAGGTCTGCGCCGCGGCGGGGCATGTTGCGGGAGCGGCGTCCGGCGCGGGCCGCTCCGAAGCCGAACAGGTCGCCGAAGATGTCGGCCAGGTCGGAGAAGTCTACGCCGAAATCGGGGCCGCCAGCCATATTGCCCACCCCGGCGTGACCGAAGCGGTCGTAGGCAGCGCGCTTTTCGTCATCCGAGAGGACGGCGTAGGCTTCGTTGATTTCCTTGAAGCGTTCTTCGGCGTCCGTTTCCTGGCTGACATCGGGATGGTACTTGCGCGCCAGGTTGCGGAAAGCGGTCTTGATTTCCGTTTTGGATGCGGTGCGGGAGACACCGAGGACTTCGTAGTAATCGCGAGGCATGGGGGAGGTAGTGAGGTAGTCGGGTGGTCAGGTAGTCAAGTAGTCGGGTGGTCGGGTAGTCAGGTAGTCAGGTAGTCGGGTAGTCGGGTGGTCGGGTGGTCGGGTGGTCGGGTAGTCGGGTAGTTGCGTGGTCTGATTGGTCGGATTAGTCTGATTGGTCGGGTGGGCTGTGGTCTACCGTCTACCGTCCGTGGTCAGTCGTTCGTGGTCTGTCGTCGGGTAGTCAGGTGGTCTGCGGTCTACCGTCCATCGTCCACCGTCCGTGGTCCGTCGTTCGCGGTCAGTCGTCCGTAGTCTCCTGTTCGTCGCGCCCTCCATAGGCCGCCTCGCCCATCCGGCTGACGAGGGCCTTCAGACGCTGAGTGGCGGCTTCCAGTTCGGCCAACTCTTCGCCGTCCAGCAGGGTGCGGACGGTTTCCGCCTGGGCGCGGATTTCTTCCTGCATTGCGGGAGGAACCTTATCGCCCAGGTCGCGCAGGGCTTTCTCGGCGGTGTAGACGGCAGAATCGGCCTCGTTGCGGGCTTCGATGAGGGCTTTGCGGCGCTTGTCTTCTTCGGCGTGCTTCTCGGCTTCGGAGCGCATCCGTTCCACCTCCGCGTCGGTAAGGCCGGAGGAAGCGGTGATGGTGATGTGCTGGGTGCGTCCGGTGGCCTTGTCTTCGGCGGTGACTTTCAGGATGCCGTTGGCGTCGATATCGAAGGTGACTTCGATTTGCGGCACGCCGCGCGGGGCGGGAGGAATGCCGTCCAGCACGAACTTGCCCAGTGATTTGTTGTCCCGCGCCAGGGGGCGTTCTCCCTGGACGACGTGAATCTCCACCTGTGACTGGTTGTCGGATGCGGTGGAGAAAATCTGGCTTTTGCGGGTGGGGATGGTGGCGTTGCGCTCGATGAGCGGGGTGGCGACGCCGCCCCAGGTCTCAATGGAGAGGGTCAGGGGGGTGACGTCCAGCAGGAGGATGTCCTTGACTTCGCCGCCCAGCACACCGCCCTGGATGGCGGCTCCCAGAGCGACGACTTCGTCGGGGTTGACGCCCTTGTGCGGGTCGCGCTGGAACATGCGGCGCACGGCATCCTGCACGGCGGGCATGCGCGTCATACCGCCCACCAGCACCACGTCGCCAATCTCGGAGATGGAGAGGCCGGCGTCTTCAAGAGCCTGTTCCACGGGACGCAGGGAGCGTTCCACCAGGTCGGCGGTGAGTTGTTCTACCTTGGCGCGGGTCAGGGTGGTGACCAGATGTTTGGGGCCGCTGGCATCGGCGGTGATGTAGGGCAGGTTGATTTCGGTCTGCATCATGGTGGAGAGTTCGATTTTGGCCTTTTCAGCGGCCTCTTTGATGCGCTGGAGGGCCTGACGGTTGTTTCGCAGGTCGATGCCTTCCTGATGCAGGAACTCCGTAATGAGGTAATCCATGATGCGCTGGTCGAAGTCGTCTCCGCCCAGGTAGGTGTCGCCGCTGGTGGCGCGCACTTCGAAAACGCCATCGCCCACGTCCAGAATGGAAATGTCGAAAGTGCCACCGCCCAGGTCGTAAACAGCGATGTTGTGGTTTTCCTCTTTGTCCAGACCGTAGGCCAGGGAGGAGGCGGTCGGCTCGTTGATGATGCGTAGCACTTCCAGGCCGGCGATTTTACCGGCGTCCTTGGTGGCATTGCGCTGGGCATCGTTGAAGTAAGCCGGCACGGTGATGACGGCCTGCGTGACCGGTTCGCCCAGGTAGGCTTCGGCATCGGCCTTGAGTTTTGCCAGAATCATGGCCGAGATTTCCGGCGGAGAGTACTCGCGCCCGCCCATCAGAACGCGCACGTCTCCGTTGGGGGCGGCGGTTACTTTGTAGGGGACGCGCTGGATAGTGTGCTGCACCTCGGGGTCGTCGAATTTGCGCCCCATGAAACGTTTGATGGAGAAGACCGTGTTGTCGGGGTTGACCACGGCCTGATTGCGCGCCGCGCGCCCCACCAGTCGCTCCCCGTTTTTGTTGATTGCCACCACCGAGGGGACGGTGCGCTCCCCCTCCGCGGAAGGGATGATGACCGGTTCGCCGCCTTCCATGACGGCCATCGCGGAGTTGGTGGTACCCAGGTCGATACCGATGATTTTGCCCATGATGATTGCTCCTGAAAAAAAGGGATGCCAGCGAGGCCTACGCGGCCACCTTGACCAGCGCAGGACGCAGGACGCGCTCGCCAATCCAGTAGCCGGGCTGCAAAACTTCGATGATTTGGCCGCTTTCGTGCTCATCGGAGGCTTCCTGCATGACGGCTTCGTGCAGGTTGGGGTCAAAGTGTTCTCCCAAAACCTCCATGCGTTTGACGCCGTCGGCTTCCAGCGCGGCCAGCAATTTGCGGTACACCAGTTCGATGCCCTCCGCCCAGGCCGCTCCTTCGCCCTCCTGTGGGCGGTTCTGGAGGGCGCGTTCCAGGTCGTCCACGATGGGGAGATAGCGGAGGACGACGCGAGCGACGGCATCTTGCTGCATCTGTTCGCGGTCACGTTCGACGCGGCGTTTGTAGTT
Organism: Anaerolineales bacterium; assembly: GCA_024763355.1. GTDB lineage: Bacteria > Chloroflexota > Anaerolineae > Anaerolineales > DRKV01 > DRKV01. The sequence goes on along the minus strand of JANTFR010000102.1, from coordinate 2,815 downwards.
GGCGAATTCGGCGCGGGCGCGCTGCCAGCCATCCAGGTATTCCTGCGCCTGGGTCTGGGCGGCGGATAACTGCTCCTGCAGGGCGGAGATGTCTTCGGGGGCTTCCTCCGTCTCCGGGGGCAGGGCGGGCACGGTTTCAATTTCGGGGGTTTGAGCCTCTTCGTTAACGGAGGCCTCCTGGGGGGTGGTCTGGTTCTTGTCGGTCATAGTTGGTTCATTGGTTCATTGGTTGCATCGGTTGCATCGGTTCATCGGTTGCATTGGCTTGGCCGCACGTCGCACTTCGCACGGCCTGTCGTCGGTTGTATCGGTTCATCGATTTGGCCGCACGCTGCACGCCGCAGCGGGCCTCACTCCACCAGCCGCTCGGTGACCATGTCGCTGAGCAGGCCGGCGACGAAGCGGACGGTGGAGATGGTGCGTCCGTAGGGCATGCGGATGGGGCCGAGAACGCCCAGCATCCCCGTGATGAGGCCGGGCGCTCCGTAGCGCGCCAGGACGACCGAGCAGTTCCGCAGTTCCCGGCGGGTGTTTTCGCCGCCGATGAGCACCTGCACGCCTCCCACCGTGGTGGCGGACATGGCCTGCGAGAGCAGGTCTTCCATCATGGGACGCTCTTCAAAGAGCCGCAGTGCGCCGCGAGCGGCCTCCGCTTCGGAGAATTCCGGTTCGGCCAGCATGTTACTCAGACCGTCGTGGTAGAGGTCCTCGGCGATTCCGCCGCTGGTGCGGCGCATTTCTGCTACGGTCAGGCGGATGATGTCCTGTTCCAGGACTTCACACTGCGCGGCGCAGGCCGCCACGCCCTCGGTATTCAGGCCGCGGCACAGGGCGTTGATGTGGCTGGCGGCGGCGCTCAGACGCTGTTGGGAGACCGGTTCGGCCAGGGTGAGCATTTGCTGGCGCACCTGCCCGCCTGCCAGAACGAGCACCATGAGCACCTGCCGCCCGCGGGTGGCAATCAATTCGAGATGCTTGAAGCGCGCTTCGGCGGGGTGCGGGGCGGTGACCAGGGAGGCAGCCTGGGATTGCTGGGCCAGAATCGAAGCCGCCAGGCGCATCCAGTCGTCTACATCCCCGGTGGTCTGGTAGAACTGATGGGTAATGGTGCGCTGGGTCTCTTCGGGGAGGGGGTGCCGGCGCATCAACTGATGCACAAAGTAGCGGTACCCCTCCTCGGTGGGGACGCGTCCGGCGGAGGTGTAGGGCTGGTGCAGATAGCCAAGTTCGGTCAGAACGCTCATCTCGTTGCGCACGGTAGCCGAACTGATGTCCAGGTTGTATTTTTGCACCAGCCGCTTGGAGCCGACCGGCTGGGCCGACTCGATGTGCTCGCGAACAATCAACGCCAGGATGAATTTTTGCCGTGGGGTGAGTTCTTTTTCCGCCATAAGCGCTCCGAATTTTAGCACTCGCGGATTGAGAGTGCTAAAATTCCGAATAAAAATGATACCATGCGGTCGGGGGAGGGTCAAGAAAAGCGCGGCGCTACTAACGATTTTCTTACGGAACGCTTTCCGACGACTGGGCGCAAAGCAAATGTTGTAGAAGATGACGGACGAATCTTCCCGCGCCGATTATGCGGCGCGCTCTACGGAAGCCTGCCCGCCGCGCTCCTGGACGCGCAGCATGAAGAAACCGGCCAGCGCCATGAAAAGGGCGGAAAAGATGAACATGATGCGGTAATTGCCGCCGGTCAGGTCAATCAGGATGCCGACCACCTGCGGTCCGCCCACGGCGGCGATGTTAGCGGCCAGGTAGTACAGGCCGGTGAAGGCGCCGATGTTGGCGTCTCCCCCTACGTCGTAGACCATCGGCAGCGAATTGACGTTGATAAGCGCCCAGAAAATCCCGCCCAGGACGAGAAGTACAATCAGCATGGCCTGGTTGGTGACCAGCAAGCCGTACAGGAAGAGGGTCAACAAACCGGCAATCCCAATCAGGATGACGCGCCGCCGCCCGAAGCGGGTAGCCAGCAGCCCGCTGGGGAGGGCGAAAATCACGAAGGTGAGCGCCAGTCCGGAGGTGAGGATGCTCATGCGGCCCTCGTTAATCCCCAGGGTGTACTTGCCGAAGGAGGAAATCCAGGTCTCCAGGGCGTTGTAGCCGATGAACCAACTGAGGATTGCCAGCAGGATGTACAGCCCGGAGCGATCGGATGCGTTGACGACTTCCCTCAGGTGGTCCAGGAACGAGCCGTTCCGGGCAGTTTCCTCCGCCTCGGAGGCCGTTTCCGCCGGTTCGCGTACGAAGAGGATGACCAATCCGATGCCAAGCACCATCACCAGGGCGCCGAAGGCGAAAGGCGGGATGCGACCCATTTTGTAGAGCGCGCCGCCGACCAGAAAGGCCAGAATAGCGCCGATGCCCCCCATCAGGTTGATGATGCCGTTGGCGGTGCTGCGCTGTTCCGAGGGATACAGGTCGCCCAGGAGAGCCACCGTGGGAGCGCGGAACAGGGCCATGCCGACGTTGGTGAGGAAAACGGTCAGCATGATGCCCAGGGCGGTGGTCATGGTGGGAACCATGACGAAGAAAACGGCGGCCAGGGGCGCGCCGACCAGCATCCAGGGCTTGCGCCGTCCCAGGCGGGTGCGGGTGTGGTCGGAGCGCTCTCCCACGATGGGCTGGAGGAACATGTTGAGGTAGTTGTCCCAGGTCATCACGAAGCCCACCGCGGTGGCGGAAAGCCCCAGTTCCTTGAGGAAGATGGGAACATAGTTGTTGAAAATCGGCCAAATCAGACTGATGCCGAAGAAGCCGAATCCCAGCAGGAAGGTTTTGGCGTAGGGGAATTTTTGGTTCATTGGTTCAT
>JANTFR010000101.1 GCA_024763355.1 Anaerolineales bacterium | reverse complement strand
TCTTAGGGCCGCCCAGACGGGGAATGCCCTCCAGTTGCCCTTCGGGATAGATGCAATAATCGGTGATGCCTACGACGGTATCGCCAAAGCCCAGGCTGAAGAGGCTCTCGGTCAGCGAAGGGACGAGGGAGACGACGCGCCGGGGCGGGTCGGTGCGGGGGGGAGGGTAGTCGGTTTGCCGGTTCATTGGTTCGTTGGTTGGTGGGTACAGGGTACCCCGTACAGCGTACCCCGCACGGTCTATCGTTCACCGTCTGCCGTCGTCACCTCCCACACGGCCTGGGCCATGAGGGCGGCGGCGCGGGGAAGGGCCTGCTCGTCGAAGTCGAAGCGGGGGTGATGATGCGGAGCGTCCAGCCCCTTTTCGGGGTTGGCAGAACCGACGAAGAAGTAGCAGCCGGGGACTTCCTGCATCATGAAGGCCATGTCCTCGGAACCCATCGTAGCGTATTCGGTTTCGATGTGGCTATCGGGGAGTACCCGCCGGGCAGCCTGCTGTACCAGAGCGGTCACATCGGGGTCGTTGACCACCGCGGGGGTGTAATCCATGAATTCGATTTCGGCCTGACAGCCCATCGCGCCGGCGACGCCTTCCACCACCTCACGGAAACGGCGCAAAACCGTCTCGCGCACCGCCGGCTGGAAGGTGCGGATGGTTCCCTCCAGAAGGGCGTCGGGGGGAATGACGTTGAAGGTCTCGCCCGCCCGGATGTGGGTGACGCTCACCACCGCTGTCTCGCGGGGTGAAACGTTGCGGGAGACCACGCTTTGTAAGGCCGTGACCACCTGTGCGGCGGCCACGATGGGGTCTACGGCGGCATCGGGGACAGCGCCGTGCCCACCGCGCCCCAACAAGCGGATGCGGAAGAACTCGGCGGCGGCCATGAGGGGGCCGGCGGAAATCCCCAGCCAACCCAGCGGCGCAGCGTTCCACAGGTGGAGCGCCAGGGTGTGCTGCGGACGGGGGTCATCCAGGACGCTCTCCGCCACCATCCGGGCCGCGCCGCCCAGCCCCTCTTCGGCAGGCTGGAAGACAAATTTAACCGTCCCGTGCAGGTCGGCACGGCGGGCGTGCAGCAGGCGGGCAACGGTCAGGCCGATAGCCGTATGGCCGTCGTGCCCGCAGGCGTGCATCCGGCCTTCGGTCTGGGAGGCGTAGGGCGCGCCGGTCTCCTCGGTGACGGGGAGGGCATCCATGTCGAAGCGCACCAGGACGACGGGGCCGGGGTGTGCGCCCTCCAGAAGAGCGACGACGCCGGTTTCGGCGACGCCGGTGGAGACCTCCAGCCCCAGGGAGCGGAGTTCACGCGCTACGATGCCGGCGGTACGCACCTCCTGAAAGCCCAGTTCAGGGTGCATGTGGAAGTCGCGACGCAGGTCGCGGGTGTAGGCGAACAAATCTTGGGCAGCGGAAAGGAAATCGGGAGCGGTCATGGGGAAATTTTATGGGAATCAGCGGCGGCGTTTACGGTTGCCTCCGCGGCGTCCCCGGCGGGAGCGCGAGCGCCGGGAGGAAGGGGCGGAATCGCCTTCAGGAGCGGCGGAATCTTTGGGGGCGGCAGCCCCTTTGGGGGGCGTTTGCTCCCCGCGCCCTTTGGGGGAAGCGGCTTCCCCATTGGGGGCGGAGGCATCTTTCGGGGCCGCGGGGCCGCATTCGGCGCATTCTTCCGCCTGGTCACACTCTTCGCAGGGGGGATTGGCGGCTTTGCGGCGCAGGGCCTCCAATTCGTCCCAGGGCTGCAATTCGTGCTTGAGAAACTCGTGCCGCTCGCCGCTCTCGAAGAGACGCACGACCACGGATTGCTTGAGGGGGTACAAATCCACCACTTTGCCCTCGCCCAGAGGGGTGACGACGCGCTTGTTGCGCTTGGGCAGTTCCTTGCGGGCTTCGGCGTATTGCTCGTACTCGTACACCAGGCAGCAGCGCAGCCGCCCGCACATGCCGGTAATTTCGGAGGGGGCCAGGGAAATGCCCTGCGCCTTCGCCATTTTGATGGAAACAGGGCTGAACTCGGTCAGGAAGGTGGAGCAGCAGCGCGACTCGATGCCGCAAGCGCCCATCCCCCCCAGGATTTTTGCCACGTCGCGGGGGCCAATTTGACGCATCTCCACGGAACTGTGGGGGTGGAGGCGTTGCATGATTTTGCCCAGGGCGTTGAGGTTGACTTTCTCGCCCGCGGCGGTGCTGTAGAGGATGGTCAGCAGCGCACCGTCGAAACTGAACTCCGAGGCTACGATTTTGACATCCCGCAGGTTCATCTGGCGGGCCTTGTCGCGGCACTGGATGGTAACTTGCAGTTCCTTCTTCTGCCAGATTTGACGCAGGACGAGGTCGCGGGGGGTAGCGCGGCGCTCGACCGGCTTCCAGACGCCATCACGGGGCGGGGCGGGCGGTTCGGCGAAGGTTTGGGCTACTTCGCCCAGTTGCCTGCCGCGGCGCGTCTCGACGATGACGAAATCTCCGGGTTGCAAGTCGGGGAAACCGGAGGCGTCGAAGTGGTAGATTTTTCCGATGCGGTGAAAACGAATTCCAACGATAAAGGGAAGGGTACGGGTAAAGGTTTCACTTGCAGTATGTTCAGTATGTTCCATGAAACATCCTTGGTTGACAGGGTGTCATGCAAGACGATGGGAAAGGGATTCAGGCGGTAAAGCGTTTCAAGACTTCGTAAATGGCATCAGTACCAAAGGTCATGGCTTCTACCGGAATGCGCTCATCAGCAGCATGAATGGTCTGGGCAAAATTGAAGTCGTCCGGCAGTTGCATAGGCAAGAAACCGTAACTTTGAATGCCGAGCCGCGAGAAATGCCGTGCATCCGTCACCGCCCCCAACAAGAAAGGAACGGGGAAACCGTCCGGGTCAGCCCGACGCAGGACGTCGGCCAGTGTATCGAACAGCCCCATATTTGGCTCGGCAGGCCCCTTCTCGGCGCGTACAACTTCAATATCCACGGATTCGCCGACGAGGTGATGCAATTCGGCCACCACATCTTCCGGAGTCTGTCCAGGGAGCAGGCGGCCATCCAATTCCACGGAAACCTCGCCGGGAATGACATTGATTTTATCACTGGCGTGCAAAATGGTCGGGCTGACCGTATTGTGCAAAAGAGGGAAGAACAGGCTGCCACTCTTGCCGAGCAAAGACAAAACAAGGTTCGTCAAAGCAGGATTGAGCAATTGTCGGAGCACCAGGCCATGCACGCCGCCCAACTCCCCGGCGATGGTGTCTATCATCATGCGAGCGGGAGGGGTAACGTGAACGGGCAGGGGCTTCCGCTCTAGAGCGAGGAGAAAGCGCGCCAGTTTCGCCATCGCCTGGTCGCGCACCGGCATGGAGCCATGTCCCCCTGCGCCGCGCAACGTGGCTTTCAGCCAGCAGGTTTGTTTTTCAGCCACCTGAATAGGGTAAAAACGTTTGCCTCCGATGGGCAAAGTAAAACCGCCGAACTCTCCCAACGCATAACGCACGCCGGAGAACAGGTCGGGGTGTTCTTCTACCAGGAAATGAGCGCCAAAATCTCCTCCGGCTTCTTCGTCAGAGAGAACGGCCAGGATGACATCGCCCGGAGGGGTCAGGCCTTCGGCAGCAGCCCGTAGAAAAGCCGCCAGCATCATTGCCACCCCGCCTTTCATATCCAATGCGCCGCGCCCCCACACGTAACCGTCGGCAATCACCCCCTCGAAAGGGGGATAGCGCCAGGTCTGCTTGACCGTAGTGACTACATCCACATGGCCGTAGAGCAAGAGGGGCGGCGCTTCGCCGCGTCCTTGAAGACGCGCCACAAGATTGGGGCGCGAGGGCGTTTTGGCTATAACCTGGGAGGAAATATGGGCCTCATTCAACAGAGAACGGATGTACGTAATGCAGGCCGCCTCATTCCCAGGCGGATTGGTAGTATCAAAGCGGATGAGATTCTGCAGTAATTCAGCCGGCTGACGGTACAGGCGCACAATTTCAGCGGGGACAGGCACTAGAAGACTCCTTGCCAGGAAAAAGGGGGAATACCAATCCGTTTATACCGCAAGTGAGGGGTTTGCGCAAATGAGGAAAGCCCCTAAACACAAGACTTCCGAAGTCCTTAAGACTTCGGAAGTCTCGACGTGTGGAGGCTCGCGTGCCGCTTATTTCGGGCGCACGAAGTTGATGGGAATGCGTTTGTTGCGCTGCTGGAAGGCGGCGATGCTGGCCTGAGCCGCGGTCTGCCGGGCGATGTCGCGCATGGCCTCCGCAACGGGGGAATCGGGGTATTCCACCACGACCGGCTTGCCGACATCCCCGCCCTGGCGCACCACCGGGTCCATGGGGATGGCGCCCAGGAAGGGCACGCCGGTCTCCCGGGCCAGTTTCTCGCCCCCGCCAGTGCCGAAGATGTCCATGCGGGTACCATCGGGGAGTTCCAGATAACTCATGTTCTCGACCACCCCAAAGACGGGGACTTCCAACTGGCGGAACATGTACAGGCCGCGGCGGGCATCCTCCAGCGAGACATCCTGCGGCAGGGTCACGACGATGCTTCCGCTCAAAGAAAGGCTCTGCGCCAGACTGAGGGGGGCGTCGCCGGTGCCGGGGGGTAGGTCAATGATGAGGTAGTCCAGGTCGCCCCACTCCACGTCGGAGATGAACTGACGGATGGCGCTGTGCAGCATCGGGCCGCGCCAGATGAGGGGCTGGTCGGCCTTGACCAGGAAGCCGATGGACATCATCTTGACCCCGTAGGCCTCAGCGGGAACGATTTTGTCGCTCTTGGGAGGCGGCAGTTTCGTAACGCCCATCATGGTGGGAACGTTGGGGCCGTAGATGTCGGCATCCAGCAAGCCGACTTTGGCGCCCATCTGGGCGAGGGCAATCGCCAGGTTGACGGCCACGGTGCTCTTGCCCACGCCGCCTTTGCCGGAGCCGACCGCGATGGCATTCCGCACGGGGACGTCCATCAGACCGCGGTTGCGCCCATCGCCCACCACGGTAGCATCCATCTTAATGGCAACTTCCTCGACGCCGGGGAGCGCCCGCACGACGCGTTCCGCGTCGTTGCGCATCTTGTCCTTCATCGGGCAGGCAGGAGTGGTCAGGTTGATGGTAAAACTGACTTTGCCATCTTCCACTTCCAAATCCTGAATCATGTTGAGGGTAACGAGGTCCTTGTGCAGGTCGGGGTCTTCCACCTGCCGCAGGGCCTCGAGAACTTGTTCTTTGGATACCATTATTCAATTTCCTTTCAGGAGGGTTCAAATCGGTCTGGCAATCGGGTGGCACTTCCAAACACGGCAAACGAGCAACGCGGGGACGCAGGGACGCCAGGACGCAAAGGAAGCGTTTTTTCGTGTGCTCATGGTAGATTTCTACGGAAGGGCGGTTTTCTCTTTGCTTTTCTCCGCGTCTTCGCGCCTTTGCGTTGCTGCCTGCAGCGGGATGCCGGGCAAATCTCATAAGTTTCGGGCTGGTTGACTGACAAATCTCCGGTTGTGGCACACGGAGCCACGGAGACCACAGGAGACCATCACGAAACTCCGTGTTCGCCGCATCTCCGTGTGAACAAATCAGCCCAGGGCACACGGAGCCACGGAGACCACAGGAAACCATCACGAAACTCCGTGTTCGCCGCGTCTCCGTGTGAACAAATCAGCCTATGGCACACGGAGCCACGGAGACCACAGGGAATCATCATAAAACTCCGTGTTCGCCGCGTCTCCGTGTGAACAAACCGGAACGACCGCGCCGCGTTATTGCTTTTTCTGGCGAGCAGCACGCGCCGCGGCTTTGGCCGCTTTGGCTGCGGCGGCTTCGGCACGGGCCTTTTCTTCCTGCGTATAGTTGAGCGGTCGGATGTCGGCGTAGTAAGAAGCCGGCTTCAACAGTTTTTCCTTATCATAAATGTTGTTGACATGCCGGTCGTAGACGGCCAGTTCGTAGTCGTGGTCCATCTTGATGGCATCGAAGGGGCAATACTCGGCGCACAGCCCGCAATTCATGCAGATGTCCACATCAATGTAGAAGTTCTTGGGTTCCGGCACGGGACGCTTGGTCTTCGGGTCGCTGGTACGCTCAATCCAGATACATTGAGGCGGACAGACTTTAGCACAAATCCCGCAGGAAGTACAACGAATGGCCTGTTCCCCGTCATCTTTCTCGTCGTATACCAGAAAGGGGATGAAGCGGAACTCTTCGGGGGTAATAAGTTTTTCTTCGGGATACTGCACCGTAAAGAGGCCGCGCGTTTCGGGGCTGCTGCGGTACGCCACGCCTTCTTCGGTGTAATACCGCGCTTTCCCGTGTTTGATGTCGTCTGTATAGGTCTCGAAGAAACGTTTGAGCGTCACCAGAAGACCTTTAACGATACCTTTTCCGTACATGGTTTTCTACTCCTGTATCAGCGGCGGCTGGTTACCGGTCGGTTTCGCCCAGCACGATGTCAATCGAGCCCAGGATGATGACGGCATCGGCAATCTTGTTGCCTTTGCACATTTCAGCGAGCGCCGTCAAGTTGATGAAGGATGGGGCGCGCACGTGATACCGCCACGGATTGGGTTTGCCGTTAGAGACGACGTAGAAGCCCAGTTCGCCTTTGGGGCCTTCCACCCGCCCGTAGGCTTCGCCCGCCGGGACGCGCACTTGATATTGCTGCTTGCCCTCGATGACCGGCCCCTCCGGGATTTGCTCCACGGCCTGCTGCAAAATGCGGATGCTCTGCCGGATTTCGTCCATGCGCACCAGGTAGCGGTCATAGACATCACCGTGGTAGCGGACGGCTACATCGAAATCGAAGCGGTCGTAGATGCTGTAGGGGTCAGCGCGGCGCAGGTCGTAGGGGACGCCAGAAGCGCGTAGCACGGGGCCGCAGGTAGAGTAGGCAATCGCCTGTTCCGGGGTGAGAACGCCCACGCCTTCGCAGCGAGCGCGCACGATTTCGTTGTTCGTCAGATAGGCATCGAACTCATCTACTATGGCGGGCAGACGGTTGAAAGCCAGGTCACGAACACGCTCCAATTGTCCGGGCGGGAAGTCACGCGCCACGCCGCCAAAGCGCATGTAGTTGCACATCATCCGGGAGCCGGTGACGGCCTCGAAGGTATCGAGAATGAGTTCGCGCTCTTCGATGGCATACAACGAGGGGGTAAAGAACGCTCCCAGGTCGTTGAGGAACATCCCGATGGCAAAGAGGTGATTCTGGATACGGGTTAGTTCCGCCATGATGACGCGAATGTACTCGGCCCGCTCCGGAGGCTTGATGCCCATCAGTTTCTCCACCGCCAGGACGTAGCCGAAGTTGTTGCTCAACGAGGAAAGGTAATCCAGGCGGTCGGTAAAGGGGATGTTCATCAGGTAGGTATTGCGTTCCCCGATTTTCTCGTGATTGCGGTGCAGATAGCCCATCACGGGCTTGAGGTCCACAATCGTTTCCCCGTCCAGGGTGACCGCCATACGAAAGACGCCGTGGGTGGAGGGGTGCTGCGGCCCTAGATTGACGATAAGTTGCTCAGTCGGCAAATCTTCATCCGCAGGGACGCGTTTCAAACTGGCGTAGAGGGCCTCTTCTTCGACGGGAGTCCATTTTTCGGGGTCGAAGCCTTGGGGGTACTTCACGTTCTTACCAAAGGGAAGCGTATCCTCAACGCGGTGTACCTGTCCAGCGGGCCAGCGACTCTTGAAAGGTTTGGTATCCTCTTCGTAGTAGGCTTCTTTCCAGTCCTTGCGCAGCGGGTGTCCTTCGAAGCCCTCCCACATCAAGATACGGCGCAAATCGGGGTGGCCTTCAAAACGAATGCCCATCAAGTCCCAGGCTTCGCGCTCCTGAAATTCCGCGCCGGGGTAGACGGAAACCAGGGAGGGGACGGTCACGGGGTCTTCGCGAGGAACCTGCACCTTGAAAACCAGGGGCGCGCCGCCGGTACTCTGGCTGACGTGATAGACGACCTCCATCTTGCCGTCGGGGAGGTAATCCACGGCGGTCAGGGAGGCCAGGTAATCGTAACCGAATTCGTCCCGTAGGGCGGCGGCACAATCAATCAGATGTTCAGGCGCAACCAGGTAGCCCTCGTAGCCTTTGCGGGTATCGGGGGTGACCCAATCGCCAAAACGTTCTTCCAGATTCAACGTAGGGGTAAGCGTTTGTTCAGTCATGGCACACTCCCTCAAGCGCTCAGTTCCTCTTCCTGCACCGGGGTAACAGGCTGGAGAGTGAACTGCTTGATTTTTTCGTAGTCACGCGGGTCCATGATGTCCGGCCCCAAAACCGGCACAGGAATCGGCTCGCTGGGAGCCTTCTTATACCAGGGGACTTCCTTGAGGGACTGCTGGTCAATTTTCTCCTGCAACTTGATGAGACCGTGCAGCAGCGCCTGAGGGGTAGGCGGGCAGCCCGGCACGTACACATCCACGGGGATGTACTTGTCGATGCCGGAAACCACGTTATAGCCCTCTTTGAAGGGGCCGCCACCCGAAGCGCAGGCACCCATCGCCAGGACGTAGCGCGGCTCGGCCATCTGGTTGTAGAGACGCACGATCTGCGGCACCATCTTCTTAGTCACCGTGCCGGAGACAATCATCAAGTCGGTCTGGCGCGGGCTGGGGCGCATCACTTCCATGCCGAAGCGGGCCAGGTCATAGCGGCTGGCGGCGGTACAAATCATCTCGATGGCGCAGCACGCCAGGCCGAACATCATCGGCCAGATGGAGTTGCGCCGCCCCCAGTTGTAGATGCGGTCCAGCGTGGTGATTGCCACCGTCCCCTGAAGTTCATCGGGAATTTCGTATCCAGGGGAATTCAACGATTCGCTCATACTGGATTTACCTCCTCATACCATTCCTGGTAGATTGCAGCCAGGATTTCATCGTTGGCAAGTTCCGGTTCGTCGTCGAAATCCGGCAAGGCCAACGTCCAGGCATACACCATGTTCAGCGAGACCTGTTCCAAATCCGCGTCGGGGTGACGCTCGATGAGTCGCAGGGCGACCGCGTAGGGAGAATCCCAGGTCAGTTTCATGGCTATGGGATGATACCGCGAAAAAACGCCTATTTACGCAAAAATCTGTTTGCATAAATGGGGTATAATGCCCTCATGCACCCCACCCGGCAGCAAATACTGGAATATCTGGAGCGCAGGCAGCAAGCGACCTCCGCCGAGTTGAGCCGTGCCTTGCGCGTCACGGCGGCCAACGTGCGTCATCACCTCGCCATTTTAGAGGAGGACGGCTGGATACAGGTCACGGGGAAGCGCGCCCCCAAAGGGAAAGGACGCCCCACAAAAGTGTACGCTCTGACCCCCAGGCGGCAGGCGGACAACCTCCCGGAGTTGCTTTGCGCCCTCCTGAAAGGAATTCCCCCCGAAGCGCGTCCCGCCGTTTTTGATTCCCTGGCCGAGAAACTCAGCGCCGATACGCCCCCTCTTCCCCCGGAGTACCATCTCACCCACCACCTCATTCAGACGGTCAAGTGCCTGAACACGATGCACTACCGCGCCCGCTGGGAGGCGCACGCCGCCGCGCCGCGCATCCGTCTCAATCACTGCCCTTACGCCGCCGTCGCGGAGGCCTGTCCCGAAGTGTGCGAACTGGACGCCCATCTGCTCGAACACCTTCTTCACCGCCGCGTGAAACAAATCGCCCGCCGCAAGGAAAGTTCTTCCGGCGGGCCGTACTGCTTGTTTGCGATTGAAACGTAAGACTGGCCCGTCTGGCGGCATCTTGACGGGGAAGAAAATCCTCACCAGGAGAACCGCAACCGCGCAAAATTAAGAGATTTCTGTAGTGGTCAAAGGTACCTTGGACAACTGTCATTGCGAGCGTAGCGAGCCTAGCCTGCGGAGCGAAGCAATCCCCCTCTCAAACCAGGAGATTGCTTCATACGCTATCGCTCCTTCGCAATGACACGATTACTGCTCAAGGTATTCC
>JANTFR010000100.1 GCA_024763355.1 Anaerolineales bacterium | reverse complement strand
CCACCCCCGCGCCGACCTCGCTCCGCAACCCGAAAACGGCGGCTTTGTGCGCCTGCCGCAAGGCGTGACTCACTACCAGGTCGCCGGCCCGGATGATGCCCCGCTTGTCGTACTGGTACACGGCTTTTCGGTGCCCTACTTCATCTGGGACCCGACCTTCGATTTTCTGGTACGGTCCGGGTTCCGGGTGCTGCGCTACGACCTGCTGGGGCGCGGTTTCTCCGAGCGCCCCGCTGTGCCTTACGGCATAGACCTGTTCGTGGCGCAACTGGGGAATCTGCTGGACGCGCTGGGGATGGACGCGCCCGTCAGCCTGCTGGGGCTTTCGATGGGCGGCCCGATTACCGCCGCCTTCACGGCGCGTCACCCGCAGCGCGTTGCCCGCCTGGGGCTGATAGACCCCGCCGGCGGCGCGGCAATTGCCTTCCCCTGGTTCTTGCGCCTGTTGAGCGCCGCCCCTGCGCTGGGAGAGCGCCTGTTTACCCTGGTGGGGGAGGAGCGTCTGGTGCAGAGCATCGCCAGCGACTTTTTCGACCCTTCTCTGGTGGCCGCTTTCGTTGCGCGCTATCGTCCACAGATGGCCTACCGCGGCTTTGTGCGCGCCATCTTGTCCACCATTCGGGAGGGGATGTTAGGCGATTTTTCCGAAACCTACCGACGGGTCGGCGCGTTGGGCGTGCCCGTTCTGTTGCTATGGGGTAAGCACGACACCACTGTCCCCGTTGCACATAGTCAGATTTTGCGGACGGCCATGCCTCAGGCTCAATTTCATCTCATCCCCCGCAGCGGCCACATTCCGCATTACGAGCGCCCCGAATCCGTCAACCCCCTCCTGGCGGACTTTCTTGCTGGCGGGTGAGGGCGACGGATGGTGGACGGCAGACTCCACACTTCGAACCCCGCACTTCGCACTTTCGCACCCGATACTTAACACGTGATACCCTCCACCCTCATCCTCGGCGGCGGCGACCTGGCTTCCGGCGTAGCCTACCGCCTCTACAAGGCACGCCTCCCCTTCCTCATCGTCGAACTGCCGATGCCTACCATGGTGCGGCGGCTGGTTTCCTTTGCCGAAGCGGTTTACACCGGCGTGCACACCGTGGAGGGCCTCACCGCCCGTCGGGTGGAGTCACCCCCCCACGTGGAGGAGACCCTTGCCCGCGGCGAAATCCCCGTCCTGGTGGACCCCGCTCTGGAGCGACTACGCGCCTGGGAATGGCTCGGCGCGGGCCGTCTCTCCATTCTGGTGGATGCCCGTCTTACCAAACGTCCCCCGGCTTACCCCCTCACCGTTGCCGACCTCGTGGTTGGTCTCGGCCCCGGTTTTGTGGTGGGCGAGAACTGCCATGCCGTAGTCGAAACCAACCGCGGCCATTTCCTGGGGCGCGTCTACTGGGAGGGGAGCGCCGAGGCCGATACCGGTCTGCCCGAAGCCGTTCTCAACCGGCAGGCGGAGCGCGTCCTGCGCGCTCCGGCGGACGGCCTCCTCACCCAGCGCGTCCCGCTTGGCGCGCCCGTCACCTCCGGGCAGACCCTGGCCGATGTGGACGGGCATCCCGTCCCGGCCCCCTTCGACGGCGTGCTGCGCGGCATGATGCACACCGGCTTGCGCGTCACCCGCGGCCTCAAAATCGGCGACGTTGACCCCCGCGGTGACCCCCGCTACGCCCGCACCATCTCCGAAAAGGCGCTCGCCATTGGCGGCGGCGTCCTCGAAGCCCTCCTCACCGCCTTCCCCATCTCGTGGACAATCTGAGAACCGCCCTGCGCCTGCCCGCCGCGCCTCTCGTCACCCTGACGGGCGCGGGCGGCAAGAGCAGCCTCCTCTTTGCCCTGGCGCGGGAATACCCCGCCGCCCTGGTCACGACCACCACCCATCTGGGGGCCTGGCAACTTTCCTGGGCTGACCGCGTCTTTTTTGTGAGAACTCCGGAAGATGTTCGCACCCTGGAAGATGCCCCGCTTCCCGGAGTGACCCTGCTGCTCGCGGATGTCCCCGGAGAAGACGGACGCGCCCCCGGTTTGCCAGCCGAGACCCTGAAGGCCCTCCTCGCTTTGGGAGAACGCCGCGCCCTGCCCCTCCTGGTCGAAGCCGACGGCTCCCGCCAGCGCCCCCTCAAAGCCCCCGCCGCCCACGAACCGAATCTTCCGCTTCCACCCCCCTCTCCCGCTGGGAGAGAAGCCGGGGGTAAAGGTGAACTTCCGCATCCACCCCCCTCTCCCCTCGGGAGAGGGGCCGGGGGTAAGGGTGAACTTCCGCATCCACCCCCCTCTCTCCCCACGGAAGAAGAACCGGGGGCGAGAGTCCACCTCACCCTCGCCGGCCTCTCCGCTCTCGGACAGCCCCTCGACTCCCGCAGCGTCCATCGCCCGGAAATTTTCTCCCGCCTGGGCGGCCTGCCCCTCGGCGCGCCGCTGACTGTCGAAGCCATCGCCGCCGTCCTGGTGCATCCCGAAGGCGGCCTGAAGGGCATCCCGGCGGAAGCGCGGCGCGTGGCCGTCCTCACGCAGGCCCTTAGCGATGAACAACGGGCCGCAGGGCAGCGCTTGGCCGAGCAGTTGCTGGGAGCCTACCACGCCGTCCTTCTGGCCGAAACGCGTCCGGGGGAGCAAGACGCGCCTTCTCCTGTTCATCCCCTGGCAGCGTGGGAACCGGCGGCTGCTGTGGTGCTGGCCGCCGGC
Source organism: Anaerolineales bacterium (assembly GCA_024763355.1). Classification (GTDB taxonomy): domain Bacteria; phylum Chloroflexota; class Anaerolineae; order Anaerolineales; family DRKV01; genus DRKV01. Next base: position 7,218 of record JANTFR010000100.1, on the reverse strand, counting down.
GCGGGAGCGCGCATCGGGCGACCCAAGGCCTTGCTCGATTGGCGGGGGCAGCCCTTCGTGCGGCATGTGGCCGCAAAAGCCCTTCAGGCCGGATATGCCCCGGTGATTGTGGTCGCAGGCGCAGCGATGACTGCTGTTCGGGAAGCCGTGCGCGGCCTGCCCGTGCAGGTGGTGGACAATCCGCACTGGCAGGCCGGCCAGGGAACCTCCGTGGCGGCGGGCGCGGCGGCCCTCCCCCCGGAGACGGGCGCGGCTATCTTCCTGCTGGTGGACCAGCCGCACGTCCCGCTCTCCCTGCTGCGCGCCTTGCGCGCCGAACACGCCCGCACGCTGGCCCCCGTCATCGCCCCTTTCGTGGATGGACGCCGCGCCAACCCGGTACTCTTCGACCGGCGCACTTTCTCCGACTTACGCACCCTGCGCGGCGAACAGGGTGGACGGGCGCTCTTCTCCCGCTACCGTCTGCGTTACCTCCCCTGGCACGACCGCTCCCTCCTGCTGGATGTGGACACGCCGGAGGACTACCGAAGGCTGGTAGAGGAGGAGCGATAGACGGCGGCCCGCATCCCGTACACGCCGCACCACTTGACACTTGACACCTGATACTTGACACATGATACGTGATACATGACCCTCCCCGCCATCGTCCTTGCCGCCGGGCTTGCCACCCGCATGAAAACCTCCAAACTGACCCTCCCGTGGGGAGAGACCACCGTCATCGGGCAGGTGGTGGCGACGCTGCGCGCCGGCGGGGCGGATGAGGTCATCGTGGTGACGGGCGGTTGGCGGGATTCGGTGGAGGCTGCCTTGCAGGGAACGGGGGTGCGGATGGTTTTCAACCCGCGCTATGCCGATGGGGAAATGGCGCATTCTCTCCAGGCGGGGATGCGGGCGCTGCCTCCGGGGGCCGCGGCCTTTCTCCTGGCGCTCGGCGACCAGCCGCAAATCCGGGCCGACACCGTGCGGCGGGTTATCGCGGCCTTTCGGGGGACGGGAAATCCCCTTGTGGTGCCCAGTTTCCGCAAGCGGCGCGGACATCCCTGGCTGGCGGCGCGTCCCCTGTGGCCGGAACTTGCCGGCCTGGAGCCGCCGCGCACCTTGCGGGATTTCCTCAACGCCCATGCCAGCGAAATTTGTTATGTGGATGTCTCCGGCGATGACATCCTGCAAGACCTGGATACGCCTGAAGATTATCGGCGGTTGCGAGGTTAGGGAGTTGCGGGTTAGGGAGTTGCGATGGCAGAAACCGGCAAACTGATGCAACCAATGAACCGACGCAACCGATGAACCAATGCAACCAATGCAACCAACGAACCAATGAACCAACCCACCAATTGACCAATCTCCCAACTTGTGCTATTTTGTAGGTGCATACTGTCGTGTAACACCTGCATCGGAGGGTAGTGTTATGACAGATTGGGAACGCATGACCGAAGAAATCCATCGGGCGATGGAGGCCGTGGATGCGGCGCAAAAAGCCAGCAAGGCGCTGCAATCCAACGTCAATGGTGAAACGCTGGACGCTTTTCAGCAGGAGGTGCGACGTTTGCAGGAAGAACTGAAATCGCTGGATTGGTTGATGAAGCACCCCGGCAGTATCCAGATGGACGAGTTGGCCCTGCAAGTGCGGGAGTGGCTGGAAGGTAAACGAGAAGGTTACCGCCGTTCCCCGAAGGTCGAAGCCGAGAAAGAGCATAAATGAGCGACACACACCCTGACAAGCCCTTGATTGTAATTGTAGAAGACGAGCCGGACACAGCCGAAATGTTCTCAGAGATGATGCGCTTGAGCGGTTACGAGGTGGTCAAGTGTCAGGGAGGAACGCGCGGCATAGAGGTCATTGCCCACGAAAGGCCCGATGCCGTCATCCTGGACCTGATGATGCCGGACATCTCCGGGCTGGATGTGTTGCGCTACATGCGCCGCGAACCGGGCTTACGGGATATTCCCGTGATTGTAGTTTCGGCCAAGGGGATGCCTCTCGATATTCGTAAGGGGTTGGAGGCAGGCGCTACCTTATATCTCACGAAGCCGGTGGGCTTCGATGAACTGCGTACCGCGGTGCAAGAGGCAATCCAGCGCCATCGGGCCGAAGGAGACGGAAAATTCGTATGAGCGTTGTGCGGGCCTTTATAGCGGTTGACCTGGAACCGGAGATTACCGAACGCCTGTCTCAGGTGTTGGCGGAATTACGTCAGCATGTGGATGGCCGCGTGGTGCGCTGGGTGCCGGCGGAGAACATTCACCTGACCCTGAAGTTCCTCGGGGATGTTTCGGTGCACAACCTCCCTTTGTTGGAAGATGCCCTGCGCTCCGAAGCGCGCAGCCGCTCTGCCTTTGCTCTCAGCGTGGGAGGGTTGGGCGCGTTCCCCTCGGAAAATCAGCCGCGGGTCTTGTGGGTGGGGGTGGAAGCCCCCGACACGCTCATGTCTTTGCAGCGCGGCATCGAAGGCAGCATGGCGCGCCTGGGGTATGCACGCGAAAAGCGTCCTTTCAACCCGCACCTCACCCTGGGACGAGTATCCCGCAGCGCCAGCACCCACGAAGTGCGGCAGGTGGCGAACCTTGTGCGGGAGTACAAACTGGGTTTCCTGGGGGTCTCGGAAGTCGAGGCCGTGCATCTGTTTCGCAGCGATTTACGCCCTGCGGGGGCGGTGTACACGCGCCTGTTTTCCGCTCCGCTGGCAGCGAGAACGGCATAATCAATCCCATTCTTTAAGGAGGCACATTCTGGATACTTTGCAGTTCGCGAAAGACATCGTGGATGTATTGGAAGAGAAAAAGGGCGAAGACATCCTGCTACTGGATGTCCGCGCCCTTTCGCCGTTTACCGATTATTTTGTGATTTGTTCCGGGGGAAGCAATCGCACCGTGCAGGCGTTGGTGGAAGCCGTGCGTGAAATGGCGCATCAGTCCTGGCAGGTGGCCTCACGGGTAGAGGGCAAGCCGCAGGACGGCTGGGTGCTGGTGGATTTCGGGGATGTGGTCGTGCACACCTTTTCCCCCGACCAGCGGGCATACTACCAACTGGAAGAGTTATGGCAGGAAGGGCGCGTGGTCGTGCGCATGAAATAGGGAGGAGAAAGCGGCGTTGTGTTGTGCAGTTCATGAACTGCACAACACAACGCTACCGCTAACGCCAAATCAATACCCCAGTAAAGCCTCCACTGCGTTGGACAGTCTCTCTCCCATCGGCAGGACGCGGCGCATGGCTGGGATACTGTAGGGAATGGGGTGGTCGGGGCCGGTCAGGCGGCGCGGCGGGGCATCCAGATGCTCGAAAGCACGAGCATTGACCTCGGCGATGATTTCGCCGGCAAAGCCCCCCGTGCGGCTGTCCTCGTGGACGACCAGCAGCCGTCCGGTCTTTTGCACGCTTTCCAGCACGGAGGCGATATCCCAGGGAATAATTGTACGCAGGTCGAGTACTTCTACCAAGCCGGGGTGTTGGGCGGCGGCCTCCAGGGCGGGATAGACCATCGCCCCCCAGGTGACCAGCGTCAGGCGTTTGCCCTCCGTCAGGCGGGCAGCCTGTCCGAAGGGCAGGCAGTACTCCGGGCCGGGGTAGGGGCGGCGCGCCTCGCGCCCGTCCAGCAGGGCGCGGTGCTCGAAGAACAGGGTCGGGTCGTCGCCGCGCAGGGCGGTGCGGAGCAGCCCGGCGGCGTCCTCGGCGTTGGAGGGGTAAGCGATGCGCCAGCCCGGCAGGTGGGCGTAAATTGCCTCTCCGCTGACGCTGTGCCAAGGGTCGCCGGTCTTCTTGGCGTAACCGAGGGGCATCCGCACCACCACGGGGGCGGCAAAGTGCCCCGCCGTCCGCCAGCGCACCGTCCCCAGGTCGGAGATTTGTTCGTGGGCCGGGTCGGCGTACTTGCGGAACTGGATTTCGGGGACGGGCAGCAGCCCGGCCATTGCCATCCCTGCGGCGCGTCCGATGATGCCGTCCTCGTTGAGGGAGGTATCGAAAACCCGCGCCTCTCCGAAGCGGGCCTGCATGTCAATCGTCGCCCCGTGGACGCCGCCCTTCAGCCCCACGTCCTCGCCGAAGACCAGGATGCGCGGGTTGCGCGTCATCTCGTCTTCCAGTGTGCGGCGGACGGCCTCGATAAGGTTGATGCGCCTCCCCTCGGAGGCGGGTGCGGACTCGCCCATAAGGGGCAGCGCTCCCTCGGGGCGCAGCCCGCCTTGAAGGGGGGGCGTCCCCTCGAAAAAGACGTGCCGCCCGATGGAAGCGGCATCCACCTCGGGGGCGGTCTCGGCCCGCTCAATAGCGGCATCCACTTCCCGGCGGGTTGTCTCTTTCAGGGCGCGCCAGGCATCCTCGGAGAGTATTCCCTCTTGCAGAAGGTAATCCCGCAGATGAGGCAGGGGGTCGCGGCGGCTTTCTTCTTCCCGCTCTACGGGGGTTTTGTAAGCCTGCGTGTCGATGAAGGTGTGCCCCAGCAGGCGGGGGACGCGCATTCGCACCAGGGCGGGGCCGGCTCCGCTGCGGATGTGTTCTACCGCCTGGGAGACGGCCTGCCAGGCTTCGGCGGGGCTGGAACCCTCGGCGGTGAAAATCTCCAGGTTGCCGTAGGAACGCAGGTTATCGGCGATGTCGCCGCCGGGATATTGCAGGGTGGAACGCACCGAGATGCCGAAACGGTTGTCTTCGATGAAAAACAGGTAGGGCAGCCGCAGGGTGGTGACGATGTTGAGGGCGGCCCAGAAGCCGTTGGCCGCTACGCTGGCATCTCCGCCCATGGCGACGGCCAGCGCGCCCTGCCAGTCGGCCTCGCCCAGCGTCTCAGCGCGGTAGCGGATGCTCTGTGCCCAGCCCGCCGCGGGGGTGTATTGTGCGCCCACGTTGCCGGATGATGGCAGGATGGTGACGCCGCCGCGCCCGGCCAGGTGGTACATCACGCCGGTGTCGCGCCCTTCGGTGGGGCTGCCCTGCCGGGCCATATTGCCGGTGAGGGCCTCGTCCAGGGTCAACCCGCAGGCCAGGGCAAAGGGGCGGGAGCGGTAGTACACCGCCGCGGCGTCGTGCGGATGGGTGAGGGCCTCTGCCAGCAAGACCTGGGGGAGTTCGTGCCCCATCGAGGAGAACTGGTACTTGATTTTCCCCGCCGGGGTCAGGTCACGGACTTCGCGTTCGTCCAGGTAGCGGGAGGTGAGTACGAGGCGGGCCACGCGGTGCCAATCGGGAGAGTGCATGGAGAAGTATCCTTTCTGATGGTAGAAACGGAAGTTTAGGGTAATTATACGTGAATTTGTCCGTTTCGTGAGCCTTCTGCGGAAGGCGAAAAAAGCCCGGTACTCCGTAAGGTTTTCGGTGTCCCGGGCGTCTGATGCGTGATGACCTCGTGATTTCTGCCCCGGGGCGTTCCCGCGGGCGTTCTTGGAGATGCTATGACAATCCGTAATTCTCTTGCTGCAATTCACCCCCTCATTGCGGCGCGGCGCAGTCCCCGCGCTTTCGACCCCGCCCGTCCGGTATCTGACGAGGCCGTGTATGCCATGCTGGAGGCGGCCCGCTGGGCGCCTTCGGCTTTCAACAGCCAGCCCTGGCGTTTCATCGTGGGGCGCAAAGGTGATGAGACCTACGCCCGCATTCTGGATGCCCTTTCGGAGGGTAACCGCGTTTGGGCGCGAAACGCCTCCCTGCTCATCCTGACCGTAGCGCAGGAGCATGGGGAGCACGGCCCGCTGCGCTACGCCTGGCACGACCTGGGATTGGCAACCGCCCAATTGATATTGCAAGTCATGGCTTTGGGCTTGTACGCCCATCCCATGGCGGGCTTCTCCAAAGATGCGGCGCGGGATGCCTTCGGTATCCCTGTGGATTTTGCACCGGTCGCTGTGGTCGCCGTCGGGTATCTGGGCGATGCCGCCGACCTGCCGGAGGCCCTGCGCGAACGGGAGGACGCTCCCCGCAGCCGCCGTTCCCTCTCCGAGACGGCTTTTCAAGGCACGTGGGGGCATCCGGCGGTGTTGTGATGCCCGTCGTGCTCTTCGACGGCGTCTGCAACCTGTGCAACGCCAGCGTGGATTTCATCCTGCGGCACGAAAAAACAGCCTGCTTACGGTTTGCGGCCTTGCAATCCGAAAGCGGGCAATCGTTTTTGCAGGGATGCGGCCTCTCCGCCGTGCCGGAGACGATTATCCTGCTGGAAGGGGGGCGATGCTATCCGGCCTCCACGGCCGTTCTGCGCATAGCCAAATATTTACGCTTTCCCTGGAACCTGCTCTCCGTCTTCCTGCTGGTGCCGCCTCCCCTGCGAGATGTCGTCTATCGGCAAATAGCGGGTCACCGCTACCGCTGGTTCGGGCGGCGGGAGACTTGCCGGATGCCGTCCGCAGAGGAGCAGGAGCGGTTTTTGTGAACGCGTAGGACAACCGTTCAACGGTTGTCCCATACTTTTTCTCCAAAGACCTGCCGGCAGGTGCGCTCCAGCACAACGGCGACCTCCTCTGTGGGCAGGGGGTGCCCCACAGGGATGCTTCGCGATAGCGCATTTCGGAGAGTTTGTTCCCGTTGGCATCGGTCACCAGGCTGGTGGAGCCGAGATGGTCGGAGAACAGGTAGCGCAGGGCGCCGTCCACACGCATAGCGACCCTTTGTGCGCCGGCGTAGTAGTACTTGGTCTCGCTGTGACCGTTGGGGGTGTAAGGCCTGTACTATAGTCGTTTTTTCATTCAGTCTGAGAGATGGTTCAGATATTAGTAGACACTTTTTCAGGCCTCGAAAAAGATTTTCCGCAAAACCGCTGGTAAGCAAGCAAAAAAGGCTATTTTGCGGCAGGGTCTAGCGAATTTTGGGGCATCCTTGCTCATCGGATTCTTTATCGATTTTGAAAAGTGTCTACCAATTTTTCTACGAAAATGAACCATCCCCAGTCTGAGGTAGAATATTATGGTGTAAACAGCGCAATGAGACATCCTATTGCAACTAACAACATTGCAATTCCAGATCTTCGAATAAGACGAGAATCCTTATGAGCCTTCTTTACATATTCTTTACCTACAATAAGACGTAACCAAAAATTGACAAAGAAGGCATCAAGCCCCCATTTCGAGATTCTCTTATTGTATAAGTTATACCATGCACTATAGGATGCAAGCACAAAGAAAACAGTATTTATGATGTCCGCAGCATTGAAGTCGTGAGTCATGTTTTTCGTATCTCCTTTCCGGGAATGGCAGAAATGTTAATTGGTGGGGGGCGACGTAATAATTACA
>JANTFR010000099.1 GCA_024763355.1 Anaerolineales bacterium | reverse complement strand
CCGTCGGGCAAAATCGCCCGCACCGAAATCTGTTTCGTCAGTCCGCCGTAAATGGCCGGCTGGAACTCCACCCGCACGATGCCGTCGCGGGCGTCCAGATTCGCCAGCAAGGAACGCCGCAAGGCCTGCGATTCGGGCGTCACCTGGTACTGCTCGGCCCTGTCCAGGGCATCCAGGGCGCGCTGCCAGGCCTCCCGGCGGGCGGCCTCGTCCGGGGCGCTGTCCGCCTGCGCCAGGTAGGCCTCCGCCTGCTGATAGTAAGCCCGGTACAAATCGTCCTTTCCCTGCTGGTAGTAAACCGTCGCGGCCACCGAGACCACCACCAGCGGGACAGCCACCGCCATGAAGGCCAGCCACGAGGCGGGCAATCCCAGGTCTTCCTCCGGGAGGAGGCGCGCCAGGAGGATGCCCGCGGCGCGGGCGCTGTTGCGCATCGCCCGTCCCAGCCCGTCCCACAAGGCCAGCAGGAAGGGGGCGAGATTGATTTTCGGGAGTTTCGGGCGGGGGAAGGTGCGCCGCGCCCGTTTTGTGGGGGATTCCGGCGTTTTGGGGGTGGATTCCGTTTCCGGGGCGGGAGGCAACTCCGGGGGCGGCGCGGGAGCGGCCTCGCTTTGAAGGGGCATGTTCTCTTGGGGAGGCTGCACATCCGAAAGGGAATCCGTACCCCGCGGCGTCTCTTCAGGGGGCTGCGCCTCCGCGGGGGGCTGCGTCCCCCTGGGGCGGGCAATGCGCAAATTCCCATCCCCTGCCGCGGCCCGAATCAGCACCGCGTGAGGGTCGGAATCCGGCTGGCGGAGCAATTGCCGGTAAAGCGCCGCCGCTTCCTGCTCCCGATGGGCGGCCAGCAGGTCGGCGCTCCAGCCGGCGGCGGGAGATGCGCTCAGCAGGAGGGTATCGCCCGGCTCCAGGGGGATTTGCTGATAGCGGAGGGCGGGCAGCCGGCTGACCCCCAGGCCGCGTCCACCCAACTCCGAAGGAGGCCGGTGCTCCGCTCCCTCCCCTACGGCAAGCAGGGTGTGGATTGCCCCGCACTGTCCCAGGTAGAGGCCGTTGGGACGCAGGACGCCGATGGTGAACAGCCCGACGCTCTGCTGGCCGCGCTGCGCAAGGCTGCGGTTGCGGCGCAGCAGCCAGCCGTTGAGGGCCTGCACCGCGGCGCGCATCGCCCCGCTAACCGTGCCCGGCGTGCTGTAATACACCTCGGTCAGGCGCTCGAAGAGTTCTCGTTCCTGCGCCGGGGAGAGGGGCGCGTTGCCCTCCAAGACCAGGTGCAGGAAAAGGCGCTCCTCCCCGCGGCGGCGGGCAGACCTAGAGGGCGGCAGAACGGCCCACAGCCCCCCTCCCTGCCCGTCCGGAGCGGCGGAAGAGAGCGGAAAAAGTATCAAATCCAGAGAGAATGTCATGCGGTACAATCCAATCGTCCCCGCCGAACCGCGGGGAACAGGTTGATTATAAACGATGGTAGTATCCGTAGATTACGCAGATTGAACGGATTGTTGCCTAATCCACCCAACCCGTGAGGCCACGACAGCCCTATGAACTTCGCAATCATTGACGACGACCGCACCTTTGCCGCCATGCAAGAGGCCTGGAACGCGCTCCTGGACGAATGTGCAATTCGCGTGCCGTTTTTGCGGCACGAGTATCTCTTTCCCTGGTGGGAGACCCGCGGCGGCGGAGAATGGGACGCCGCCAGCGCCCTGCGGATTGTGACGGCGCGCCGCAACGACGGCAGTTTGCTGGGTATCGCGCCGCTCTTCCTGGCTTCGCAACAAGGCGAAGCGGGAGATACCCTCCGCCTTCTGGGCGCGCTGGAGATTTCCGATTATCTGGATTTCATCGCCCCTCCGGGGGTGCTGCCAGATTTCATCCCCGCCCTGTTCGATTTTCTGGAGCGCGCCGTCCCCGGATGGCGCGTCTTCCAGGCCAACAATCTGCTGGAGGATTCGCCCAGCCGCGCTCTCCTTTCCGCCGAAGCCGCCCGCCGGGGATGGGACTTCCGCGAGGAAGCGTTGCAGCCCGCCCCCCGCGTCCCGCTCCCGGAAAGGTGGGAGGCTTATCTGGCAGGGTTGAAGAAGAAACAGCGCCACGAAATCCGCCGCAAACTGCGCCGCGCTGCGGCCTGGGAATCTCCCGTGCGCTGGTACGTCGTGGAAGACGAAGCCGCGCTGGATGCCGAGGTGGAGGCCCTCCTGCACTTGATGGCCTACGACCCGGCCAAAGAAGATTTTCTCAGCCAGGTGATGCGCACCCAGATGCGGCGCATGGTACACGCGGCTTTTCGGGCGGGATGGCTGCAACTGGCCTTTCTGGAGGTGGACGGCGAGAAGGCCGCCGCCTACCTCAATTTGGATTTCGACAATCAACTCTGGGTGTACAACTCCGGTCTCAACCCCGCCTACCGGCATCTCTCGCCGGGATGGGTGCTGCTGGCGCACATCATTCAGGATGCGATTGCCCGCCGGCGCACGGCGCTGGATTTCATGCGCGGCGACGAGGCCTACAAGTACCGCTTCGGCGGGCAAGACCGCTTCGTGTGGCGGGCGCGGCTGGAACGCGCTTGACGCACCTACGCCATTGGCGTATAATGCACACAGACAATGGAAATTGTAGAAACCAGCATTTTTACCCGCAGAGTTACCGAACTGTTGGATGATGAAGAATACCGACTATTGCAAGCCGCGCTAGCCGTCAACCCAGCGTTGGGGAAGGTCATTCCGCACAGCAAGGGAATCCGCAAGATTCGATGGCGTACCCCCAACAGTGGCAAACGTGCGGGGGTACGCGTCATTTACTATTGGGCTGTCTCCCAAGAAACCATTCTCATGTTGTTCATCTTTCGGAAGAACGAACAAAGCGACTTGACTCCTGCGCAGATACAACGCCTGCGGCGGATTATCACGGAGTGGTACTCATGAACGAAAACACCTTCGACGAATTTCTGGAAAGTTTGCGCCAGGGAGGGGAAATTTTACAGGGCACAGCCGCGCCTTCGCGTCGCTTTGCCGTGGAAGCCATCGACGTTCGGCGCATTCGGGAAAACTACGGCCTCACCCAACAACAGTTTGCCGCGCTGTTGGGCGTCAGCGTAGATAGCGTACAAAACTGGGAACAGGGGCGGAGAAAACCGCGCGGCGCGGCACAGGTGCTTCTCCGCATTGCCGAAAAACATCCCGAAGTCGTCTTGGAGGCATCCCGGCAAGGTGTAAAACCCGTCTGAGCCGACAAACCGCGAAAGATACTAACGGATGACTCGCGGCATCCCGGAGCGGCGCAGGGGCGCGTCCCCCGGATGGGCGTGCCAGATGCCGGGGATGGACGCGCCGCACTGCGGGCAGGTTCCCTCGGCGGTGATGCGGTAGGCCCGCAGGACGTAGCCGGTGCGCTCCACGAGCGGCGTTCCGCACTGGGGGCAGCGGGTGGTCTCGTAATCGCGCACATATCCGGGAAGGTTCCCCGCGTAGACGTAGCGCAGCCCGGCCTCCTCGCCGATTTCCGCCGCCCGGATGAGGGTGCGTACCGAGGTGGGCGGCGGGTCGGTCATCTTGTAATCGGGATGGAAAGCGGTCACGTGCCAGGGAATATCGCGGGAGACGGAGGCGATGAAACGGGCGGCGTCCATCAGTTCTTCGGGGGAATCGTTGTAACCGGGGATGACTAGGGTAACCACCTCCACCCAGAAACCCATTTCGTGCGCCCGGCGGATGGTATCCAGCACCCTTTGCAATACGCCGCCCAGTTCCCGATAGTTTTTCTTCTGCATGGATTTGAGGTCGATTTTGTAGGCGCTGACGTAAGGGCGCAGGTATTCCAGCACCTCCGGCGTGGCGTTGCCGTTGGAGACATAGCCGCACAGCAGCCCGGCTTCTTTGGCCTGCCTGAAGATGGCGACCGCCCACTCGGAGGTAATCAGCGGCTCGTTGTAGGAGGAGACCACCGCCCGCGCCCCGCTTTCCAGGGCGTAACGCACGATTTGTTCGGGGGAGACGCGGCGGATGAGGGTGGCGGCGTAATCCGCCGCCGGGTCGCGCAGCGTTTGGGAGGTGAGCCAGTTCTGGCAGAAAGCGCAGTGATAATCGCAGCCCAGCATCCCGAAGGTGAGGGCGTCGCTGCCGGGCAGGATGTGGTAGAAAGGCTTCTTCTCGATGGGGTCGGCCTGGAGCGCGGCCACGTACCCCCAGGGAACGTACAACTTCCCGCCGCGGTTGAAGCGCACCTTGCAAATGCCGCGCCGCCCCTCCCGAATCAGGCAGCGATGCCCGCAGGCGTAACAACGCACCGCATCATCGGGTAACTTCTCGTAAAGTTCGCCTTCGCGGGTCAGCGAATCGAGAACATCGGCAACCGTGGTCTTCATTTCGGCCTCCATTTCCACTTGCCAACTTGCATACTTCCACACCCCCAGTATACCCAAAAAACCGCCCTACCGCGCACTGCGCACCCACAACCGCGTCCCGTCCGTGGACAGGTCTATCCAGCCGCGCGCATCGCTACGCAGCAGGGAGTAATCCGCCAGGGCATTCAGCAAATCATCGTCCGGCAGGCCGTAGGGATTGTCGCCTACCGGCAGGAGGATGACCTGCGGGCGCAGGGAGGCCACCCACTCCGGCGGATTGAGGGGCGCGTAGCCGTTTCCCGCCAGAAGCAGGACATTCACCGGCAGGGGCGCGCCATCCCCGGCCTGCCACTGCTCCAGCGTATTGGCATCCAGGCCGAAAGGCAGGAGGGCGCGCAGATTGCCGCAGGTGAGCAGCAGCACCCCGCCGCGCGAGGTGACCGCCAGGACGTGCAGCGCCGCGCCGTCGCCGAAATCGAGGCTTTGCCCGGCCTGCACGGGGACGGGTTCTACATCCTGGGAGCGGAGGGCATCCTGCAAGGCACGCGCTTCGCGGGTGGCGTGGGTGGGGCCGAGCCAGTACACCGCGTCCGGCGGGAAACGCGGCAGGGCTTCGGGGAGCGCGCCCAGGTGTTCGGCGTAGGGGGAGGCGACCACGAGGGCATCCAGGCGGCGGGAGAAAGGAGGCAGGCGGCGTCCCAAGGCATCGGAGAGCAGGGATGGCTGCGCCCCGCCGCCCAGGAGGGCGGTGTGCCCGGAGGGAGTACGCAGGAGTAGCGCTTCGCCATGCCCCACGTCCAGCAGCGTGAGGTGCAGGAGGCCGTCGGGAACTGTCCACGCGCCGCGCCACACCAGGGCATTGAGCGCCACCAGGAGGGTTAGGAGAACCATCGGGCGCGGCGCGGGGAGCGGTATCCGCAGCGAGGGCAGGCGCTCCCGCAACCAACGGAAGCCGCCAAAAGTCCAGGCGAAGAGGAGGGCGTAAAAAGCGAACACCCACAGGGCAGGGACATCTCCCAAAAACCACTGTCCACCCGGCAATCGGGCAAAAAACTCCACCGCCCGGATGGTGAAGAGCACGAAGGGCCACACCAGGGGCGCGGCCAGGCGTCCCAGCGGGAGCCAAACCGTCCCCAGAAGCATCGCCAACCCGCCGAGGGTCATAATCGGGGGCTGGACGGGCAAGATGACGGGGTTGGTGAAGAAAGCCACCCAGGAGAGCGCCCCGAAGTGGTAGGCCATCACCGGAAAGGTGGTGAACTGCGCCGCGAGGGTCATCAGGACGTACTCCCCGACCGCCCCGCTGATTTTGGCAACCCGCTCGGCGGGCAGGAGATGCCCCGCGGCGCGCTCGAAGGCGCGGGTCAGGGGGTCGGCGTAGAGCACCAGACCGAGAGTGGCGGCAAAGGAGAGTTGGAAACCGATGTCCCAGGGGGTGAAGGGGTCGAGGGCGGTCATCAGGGCGGCGGTGAGCGCCAGGGTGTTGAGGGCGCTCTGGCGGCGTCCCACCAGACGGGCGAAGAGAGTGAAAGTGCCCATGACGGCGGCGCGCACCACGGCGGCATCCGCCCCAACCAGGAGGGTGTAGACGGCCACGCCGAGGACGGCCAGCAGCGCCCCGCGGCGCGCCCCCCACCAGCGCCCGAAGAAGGTCACGAACAGCCCGGCGACGATGGTGATATTGAAGCCGGAAATGGCAATCACGTGCGAGGTGCCGGTCTCCTTGAAGGCGGCCTGCACCGGAGCGGGGATGCCGCTCTCCACGCCCAGGAGGATGCCCGCCAGCAGGGAGGCCTCCGGGTCGGGCCACAGGCGGTAGACGGTCTCCAGGGCGCGGGCCTTGAAGCCGAACAGGAGACGCAGGAGGGAACTGCCGCTTTCGCCCGCCAGGCGGTGGGATTCCTCCGTGGAGAGCAGGGCGTGGATGCCCTGGCGGGCGAGGTAGGCGCGGTACGAAAAGGCTGCGCCCTCCGGAGGGGTTTCCAAACGCCCTTCCAGGCGGATTCTGTCCCCATAGTGCCACGCCGCCCCCGCGGGCAGGCGCGCCAAAAGCAGGCCGTCCACCGGGCGGAAGGTCAGGTCCTCCGCCGGGCGGAGGCGCTCCACCCGAACGCGCAGCAGGAGGCCGCTATCGCGGCGGTCGGGCGGGGCGGATACCCAGCCTTCGATGACGTAGTTCTGGCCGGTATCGTTGTACCAGGCGATGAATTGTGGTGTGATTTCGGGCTGAACGAAGGCGTAACGCAATCCCCCCAGGGTGAGAAGGAGCAGGACGGCCGGGGCACGGGCGCGGCGCGCCATCAGCAGGAGGGTGGCGACCACCGCGCAGGCCAGCATCCAGGCGGAGGCGGTCAGGGGCAGGGAAGCCGCCAGGAGGACGCCGGAAACGAAGGCCAGAGAGGGGAGGAGAAGGGGGGAAGTTTGCAAGTGGGCGAGGTTACGAGGTTGCGGAGTTGCGGAGTTGCGAGGTCAGGAGCGGGAGACGGGGGGGAGGAGGCGGGGGAGGAGCATGGGGGTGCGACGGCGATAGGCGGCGTAGGGTTCCCCGAATTGCGCCAGGAGTTTGCGTTCCTCGAAGTAGCCCCCGATGAAGAAGTAAAGCGTCGCCCCCAGGTCAAAGGCCAGCGCGTTGCAGGTCATCACCGGAGAGCACCACAAAAAGAGCAGGCTGGCCGTGTACATGGGATGCCGCATCCAGCGGTAGGGGCCGCGCACAGTCAGGATTTCGGCCTCATCCGGGTCTCGGCGGAAGAGCGCCTGCGGCAGGCCGAGAAAGGTCCACAGGTCGGTTGCCAGCAAAGACCAGGCTCCCAGCGCCAGCCCGATACCTTGCAGAAGGACGAAGCCCCAGGCCCAGGGCAGCGGCAGGCGGTAGAGGGGCGCATCCGGCAGGACGGCTGCCAGATACAACACGGGCAGGAAGGAGAAAACCGCCCAAAGCGTGTAAAGCAGCCGATACCAGCGATAGGCCGTCTCGCCCAGTTTGCGGCGCGCCCAGTTTTTCCAGCGCAGGGAGGCCAGCAGGGAATGAGTCAGGCCATAGAGCGCCAGCGCCAGGAAAATGAGCATCGGGGAGAACATCACAGCACTTCCTCTGAAAAGTCAACCGGAGCGGCCTGCAGATAGGCACTAAAATCGTCCAATGCGGCCTGCACGGCGGCGCGCATGTGGGTGTGCACATCCACGCCCGGCTGCCACCACCAGCCGTTCAGACGCAGGCGGCGGGGCTTCTTCTCCAGGGAGAAATCGGCACGCGCCACAAAATGCTCACCGTACAGCACCGGCAGGGTGTAATATCCATAGCGGCGCTTCGCCTTTGGCTTGTACACCTCCCAGACGTAGGCAAAATCGAACAGGGCCTGCACCATCTTGCGGTTCCACAACAGGTTATCCAGCGGGGCAATGAAAGCAGCCTGCGCTTCGAGCGGCGGCTGCGTGCGAATGCGTTCCAACAGTGGCAAATCGGCAGTGCGCAGGTAAAACATCCAGGCGGGCACTCCCTCCACGTGCAAAGGGACAAGCACCTTGCGCTGCACCAGCCGCTTGAGCACCTTGCGGCGTTGCGCACTCTTTGCACCCACGATGCCCAGCCAGTGCTCCCCGGCATTGGGTGCGGCCAGCCCCATACTGCCCACGCGCCGCAGGACGTGCCAGTCATGGTACGCATCCTGGTCGGCGTGTGGCTCCGGTGCGGCGAGCAAGTCGGCGGACAACAGGCGTTCGGTCAGGTCGAAATAGCGGCGGCTGCGCACCCGCTTTCGGATGCCAAGCGCTCCGACCGCGTACAGCCCTTCCAGGCCGGCGCGCGCCGCGCTGGTCGGCCCCCAATGCCAGTCCGTTTTCGGGCTGTTCTTGAAATCCAGTGAACTGAGCGCCCCCTCTGCGCGGATGCGGCGCAGGATGTGCTCCGCGACCTGGGGAACGATGTTCCCGGATTGAAAATACCGCTCCCGGCGGGCGCGCCGGTAGGGGGCAAAATACGGCCAGTCTTCCCGCAGGTAGATGGCTGCCTGCTTGTCCCAGCCATCCAGCAGACGGCGCGAGGTGTAAAGCAAGTCATCCAGCAGGGCGGGGCGGTAATCCCGCACTCTGGATTGCAGCACCAGGTCGGGGTTGCGTCCCACGATGTCGATTGGGTCGAACTGGATGCAGCCTACGCGCCGGATGAAATCCAGCACCCCGCGCGCCCCCTGCTGCTGGCGCGGCGGCCACAAACCCTGGTACGCCAGCAGGAAACGGCGCGCCGTAGAACGCGAAATGCTCAGGGTAGACAAAGTGATTTACCAGTAAATGTACCGTGCATTCACTGTTCCGGCACAAAGGAAAATTCCTTGGGACGCTGCCGGCGTTTGCTTTCGGCATCCACCGAGCGGAGCATGAGGGTTTGCGCCAGGAGCGCGGTGGCAAAGACGAACAGGTTGCGCGCCGAGCGGTCTTCTGCAGGGAGCATCACCCGGTCGGGCATCCGCAGGGCGCGGCACAGGGCCTTGATTTCGGCATCCTCAAACGAGACTCCGCGCATTTCGTTGGCAAAGACATTTCGCACGTTGAGAATGACCTGTAAATCGTGGTACTCGTCTTCACTAATCAGCCCCAGGACGTAACACAAGCGAATGCGCGCCCCAAACGCCCCCAAAGGACGCTCTACCCCCAGCAGATTCTCCACTGCTTGCGGGTCGTCGATGAAAAAACTCTTCAGCAAGTGTCCAAGGTGACCGTCCAGAAATGCCGCCCCGACAATCGCCGAAGCGCGGTCGCTGCGGCTCTGGAATTCCTCGTAGAAACCGCGCCATTCAACGCGGCGCTGAGTGTACTCTCCTCGTGCCATATTATGCGCCTCCGTAACCGGGGAGTTCCATCAGGCGGCCTCCCACTGCTACCAGGTGATAGGGCATCCAGGCTACGCCGAAAAGGGTTACCAGGATGTCTTTCTTGTAGGGCGTAACCGGAATCTCGCTCACGTCTCCGACCAGTTCCGCCCATTTGTCGTTGATGTCCCGGAGAGCCTGCGCTTTTTCAGTCTCCAGGTCGGCAATTTGCTGCTTGTAATCGGCAATCGCATCCACGGATTCTTCCACATCCGCTTTGGCTTTCTCGGTCATGCGGCGCTTACTGAGGGAGGTGCTCAGGCGACGCCGACGTCCCCCGAAGAGGCCGAGCAGGTTCTCGGCATGCGTGCCCCACTCCTCCATCTTGCGCTGACTGAGTTCGGATTCGTCCTCGCGCAGTTCGCGCTCCTCGCGGGCCAGACGGGTACGCAAGGTAGCAATTTTGCGCTCATAGCGGGCGACGGCTTTATCCAGTTCGGCATCCCGTTTGGCACGCGCCGCTTTGGCGCACATCTCCCGAAACTCGGCAGAGGAGACCTGGGGGCCTGCATACACTTTGAGATTCTGGTTGGCGCGCACGTTCACCGTGGCGGTGCGGTAAATCCAGTCCTTGAAATCGGCTTGCAAACTCTTGAGGGTGCGGGCATCGTTGAGCGGGGCTTCCAGGGATGCAAAACGCGCTCCGGGAATGGGGCGGCGGTCGAAGTGGCGCTCGTCGAGCGGCTCTACCAGCCAATCCTCCCAACGCACCACGCCGCGAGGGTCAGGTTCCAGCACCAGGGCGGCCTGCACACTTTCGTAATCCAGGTTGTATTTGCGCTGCAAGAAGCGTACCTCGGCCTGCGCCAAGAGCACCGGGCGGTAGAGCATCCCTACGGCTTTGGCGTCGGCGGGCAGGGTGCGCCCGGCGGCTTTGGCGGCCTGCGTGAGGGTCAGGTTGTTGGGCAGGAAATACTCCACGGTGCGGG
>JANTFR010000098.1 GCA_024763355.1 Anaerolineales bacterium | reverse complement strand
CAACAACGTGCAAGATGTCGTACCACACCATCGGCGCTTTGAGTTTCTCGAATCCGCTTCCCATAGCAAAGAGATAGGGCCGTCGTTCTTTGCGCTGCGTCCATAAGGACAACAAGGCTTCTACCCCCCTCCGCACGCTCTGGCTGTTGTGGTACTCCGGATATTGCGCCAGGAGTTTGAGCATTAGCACATTTGCATACGGACAGGGGTCCGCTTTGCGTCCCGGCCCCCGGAACTTACCCAATTCCGGAGCGACCGCGCACGGCCACCCGTTCTCTCGCTCCAGCCCCGTCAAATAATCCGTCGCCTTTTGCACCTGAGGCGCAGCGCCCAATCCAAATCTGCTCAATGCGTACAGAATCAAGGGTGCATCGCACAGCATCCAGGCAAACTGGTCCTCGCCGGTTCCGCCGTAGCGGGGTTTGATGTTCACCAACACCTGATAGGGTCCCTCCGGTGAGCGGTGCGCCTGGATTTTCCGAATCACGTCCTTCATGCCGGGGTCATCGGCGCGCAAACCCAGGTCGGCCAGAAAAACCAGTTTATGCAGAGGATGGCCCGCCGACTTGTGCGACTTGAGAATTGTCCCAGGCCATTCCTGCAACTCTTCGACCATCTTCGCGACCTGAGGAGATGACAGCATAGCGTTGCGCGCTTCTCGGACTTCGACGTCATCTACCGGCTGGCCGAGCAAATCAAGGCGGGTGCGATATGCAACCCACGGAGGCCCGCTCAACAGCCAGTCTACGACTTCATTATCTTGCATCTATCACCTTGCCTTCAGCGTTCACCGCTCCGCCTTCCAGCCGCAGGAGCCAGGCCTTCGTCTCCAGCCCTTGCGCGCCGCCGTATCCGTGCAACCCGCCGTCCGCGCCGATGACGCGGTGGCAGGGAATCACCAGGGGAATGGGATTGGTGGCCTCGGCGCGCCCCACGGCGCGGGCAGCGCGGGGGTTACCGAGTTGGGCAGCAATTTCGCCGTAGGTGCGCGTCTCTCCGTAAGGAATTTCCACGGTGGCCTGCAAGGCGCGGCGCTGGAAGTCGCTCATCCCGCGCCAGTCAATCGGGAGGGTAAAGGCGCGGCGCTCCCCGCTGAGGTATGCTTCGATTTGACGGAGAGCCTCGGCGGTGCGGGCGTGGTCTTCGAGCAAACGGGCCTGCGGGAAACGGCGGCGGATTTTGGTCTCCAGGTCGGCGCGCCCGCCGTCCAGGTAGAGGGCCGCCAGGCCCTCCTCGGAAACGGCCAGCCAGACGGGGCCAATGGGGGTTACGGGTAGATGGTCAATCCAAAGTGTGGTCATGGTATCTCCTTATGCGTTCCTATCAAGATTTGCCGCATTTTTCAAAAAATTTTACGTTTCAGGTAAACTCGCAAAATTATAGGGCAATCGTAGGGTAAGCGTCGGGTAAGCGTCAAGCAAAGAAGCAGAGGAAGTAGTAAGATTATAAGCGAAGGGCGATTTCTCTTCTTCTCCTCCTTAGAGAGCGCCGGGAGTGGCGACCCGGCGCTCGGCGATTTAAAGGGGGATGGTGTGGTTGCTGGCGCAGCCACACCCAAACAGGCATCGAGCGCGTCGGGAGCAGCGACCCGGCGCTTTGTGATTCCGGGGAAGGGTACGGTTGCTGGCACAGCCACGCCCAAAAAGGCATCGAGCGCGTCGGGAGCAGCGACCCGGCGCTTCATGGTTCCCATGCTTCGATTACACAGACGCCAGTTTTTTGTACCACAAAGGCACCAAGACACGAAGAAATCCATTGTGCCCCTTTGTGCCTTCGCGACTTCGTGCTCCCCACGCTTCGATTGCACAGGCGTCCAATTTTTACCCCACCTCGGCATACCGGAAACAGGAAACCAGATGGTCGTTGACCATGCCGGTGGCCTGCATGTGAGCGTACACGAGGGTCGGCCCCACGAATTTGAAGCCGTGTTGTTTCAGGTCTTTGCTGATGGTTTCCGCCAGAGGAGTGTAGGCGGGCAAATCTTCCACCCGCTCCCAGGCGTTGACGATGGGACGCCCGTCCACGAAGCGCCAGATGTAGGCGTCGAAACTTCCGTAAGTTGCCTGCACTTCCAAAAAAGCACGAGCGTTGTGCACCGCAGCCCGAATCTTAGCGCGGTTACGAATGATGCCGCTGTTCTGCCGCAACGCAGCGATTTCCGCTTCGCCAAAGCGCGCCACACGCGATGGTTCGAAATCGGCAAAGGCGCGGCGAAAATTTTCCCGCTTCCGTAAAACAGTCAACCAACTCAATCCGGCCTGGAAGGCCTCCAGAGTGAGGAATTCAAAGAGGGAACGGTCATCGTGTAAGGGGACGCCCCATTCTTCATCGTGGTAAGTCATGTAGATGGGGATGTCACCGCACCAGGGGCAGCGTTGCAAGGTCATGGCAGGTCGTCCGGGTAGCGGGCGTCGGGGAGGTCTTCGTACTGCGGTTCGAGGCCCTCCGGCTCGGCGGGGACAGGAGGTTCTTCGTTCACAGACGGAGGCGGAGCAGGACGCGGCGAGACGGTGGGGACGGGGGTGAAACGGGAAGGAATCCGATTGCTGCGGCGCGGGGATTTTCTCCGGCGGCGTTCGCGGGTCACGATGTGCGGACGCGGCTTCGGCGAGGGGCGGGAATCCTGAGACCGCGCGGGCGGTTCTTCAGAGGGGGCGAGGGGGGGCGGAGAAGTATTTGGGGCAGGCACATGCTCCATGGGCGGAGGCGCTTGCACGGGAGAACCTTCCGGCGGGGGGGCAGGAGCATCTTGCGGGGGCGGGGAAGCCGCCAAAGGCAGTTGCCCTCCAGAAGGAACGGGGACACGCCCCGCAGTATCAGGAACAAAGGCCGGTTCTGACTCCCTCTGCGTCTCGCTCCAAAGTTCCACCGGCAGGCCGTGGGGGGTGTGAAAGACGGCAATGTGCATGGACGACCCGGGGGCGATGGGCTGGGGGGGCAAGGCAAATTCCACACCACGGCGAGCGAGTTCTTCTACGGTGCGCTCCAGGGCGGAAATCATGAATTGCAGGCGCAGGGCATCGGGCGGCGTGGCGGGATGACGCTCGTCGGCGGGCAAGATTGCCAGGTAGAAGGCCTCGTCCGGGCTGGTGAACATGGCATAGGACTCGTTGAAGGCCTTGACCGGGAAGCCCAGCACGTCAATGAAAAATCCTACTTCGGCGGCAAAATCGTCCACGCGGTATTCGATGCAGTGTTTCCAGCGTGTCCCCCAGCGGAAGGCGAAGGGGTGCATGGTGGGCTTCCACAGACGCTCCCAGTCCTGGCGGGAGTGCGCCCGCCGGGCGATATCCAGGCGGGCCTTACCATAGGCGCGAAAGCGGGGGTTGATGTGGTGAGACATATTTGCGAGTCCTGTCGTGAAAACTTGCGTGAAATTGCAACCCCACTATACCAGAACAAGTGTTCTATGTCAAATCCAGACTTCCGAGATTTCCGGGGGACGATGTTCGCCCGGAGCGGCTCTCGTCAAAATCTCGGAAGTCTTACCCCCACTGGACGGAGGTCGTTGTCACCCGCCGCTCGGCAGGTATCTCACTTCCCCTGAGTCTTGGCCTCGTCCCAAAGGGCATCCATCTCGGCCAGGGAGAGGGAATCCAGGGGACGCCCCTGGGCGCGGGCCTGGGCTTCGATGTGGGCAAAGCGCTCCCGAAAGCGGGCATTGGCCTCCCGCAGGGCGGTTTCGGGGTCAATCCCGTCCCAGCGCGCCAGGTTGACCAGCGCCATGAGGATGTCGCCATATTCGGATTGCCGTTCTGCGGGCGTGCCCGCGGTGCGGAACTCTTCCAGTTCCTCTTGCACCTTCTCCCAGACCGGTTCGCGGGCCGGCCAGTCGAAGCCGACGCGGGCCGCCCGGCTCTGATAGACCTGCGCCTGCGCCAGGGCGGGCAAAGCGGCGGATACGCCGTCCAGAATGCCTTTGCCCTTAGCCGCCTCGCCGTTGGCCTGCCGCTCGGCGGCCTTCAACTTCTCCCAGTTCGCCAGCACTTCGCTCTCGTCCGCCAGGGAAAGGTCGCCGAAGACGTGAGGGTGGCGGCGCACGATTTTGGTGTGGATGCCGCGCACCACGTCGGCGATGCGGAATTCGCCTTCCTCGGCGGCAATCTGCGCCTGCAGGAAGATGTGCAGGAGCAGGTCGCCAAGTTCCTCTTGCAGGGCGCGAGGGTCCCCAGCATCCAGCGCCTCGAGGGCCTCGTAAACTTCCTCCAGCAGGTCGGCGCGCAGGGATTGATGAGTCTGCTTGCGGTCCCAGGGACAGCCATCGGGGGCGCGCAGGTGCGCCACAACCTCGTGGAAACTCTCGAAGGAGGTCGCTTCGCCCAGAGGCGGGAGGTAGAGCGCCGTCAGCAAGCCGATGTGCGGTGAGCGGTCAATGGCATAGAGGGGCAGGGATTCCACCTGCTCCTGCGGCGTTCCGGCGGCATGTACCAATTTGACAGGATGCTCATCGGGATAAACGCTCAGGAGGGCCAGTTTGACCTCGGAGGCGGTGTGCCGGTCGTAGATTTGGGCAATCAGGGCGGGAGTGTCGGGGGGAAAATCGGGGACGTGCCGCGCTCCCAGGGTGAGGGCATCCACCAGGGCGGTGCGGGGGAAGGGGCCCATTCCCAGAGCAGCCCAAACAGGCTCCAGAAAACTCATCCCTCCTACAAGGGTGAGGGGGATTCCCATCTGGCGGGCGCGGCGGGCAATCTCCGGGGCGGTGGCCTCCGCTACGAAAGGGTCTCCCGGCACGGCGTACAGCACGCCTTCCGGGCGCTGCCCCAGGGCGAGTACCTCCTCCACGATGCGGGCGTAGACATCTTCGAAGGAGGGCAGCGTTTCGTAAAGTTTATCGAAGGAGCGCACCTGCACCGAGGCGGGCAACCCCTCCAAAGCGGGATGCTGGCGGGTACGCACCCAGATTTCCGGGGCGGCAGCAATGGTCTCCCAGGCCCGGCGGGTGAGTAAATCGGGGCCGCCGGGGCCAAGGCCGAGAATGGTGATAGCGGGCAAGGCAGTTCCTCCGAGGAATTAAACACGTAAAACGTAAAACGCGGCCGCGCTTTACGTTTTACGGATGCAAGCAGGAAAGGAATACTAACGCTTGGTGTAGGTCGGGGCTTTGCGGGCGCGCTTGAGGCCGGGTTTCTTGCGTTCCTTGATGCGCGCATCGCGGGTCAGGAAACCGCCGCGGCGCATGACGGTGCGCAAGTCGGGGTTCCACTTGACGAGGGCGCGCGCCAGGCCGAGTTTGACGGCATCAGTCTGACCGGTCACGCCGCCGCCCTTGACGAGAACGCTGATATCGAACTTGCTCAAGTCTTCGCCGGCGGCCTTGAGGGGGGCAATGGCGTTATCGTAGTCGCCGATGCGGGAGAAGAACTCCTGGGCGGGTTTGGCGTTAACCACGAAATTGCCTTCGCCTTCCATGATGCGCACGCGTGCGCTGGCCTCTTTGCGGCGGCCAATGCCTTCGTAATACTGCTTCATGTTTCAGTGCTCCTTACGCCAACGGTTCGGGATTCTGGGCTTCGTGAGGGTGATGCGGCCCGGCGTAAATTTTCAGTTTGCGCATCAGTTTACGTCCGTGCCGGTTCTTGGGGAGCATGCCCCACACCGCACTGCGCAGGACGCGCTCCGGGTGCTTCTTGAGTTGGTCGCGCAAAGCGATGGTTTTCAAGCCGCCGGGATAACCGGAATGCCGGTAGTACATTTTGGCATCCAGTTTGTTGCCGGTGACGCGCACCTTTTCCGCGTTGATGACAACTACGAAGTCACCATTATCCACGCCCGGCGTGAAGTCGGGTTTGTGTTTTCCCAGCAAAATCTGGGCGATGCGGGAGGCCAGACGCCCGAGGTTCTGGTCGTTGGCGTCCACAAGCACCCAGTTGCGGGTCAGGTCTTTTTCTTTGGGATAATAGGTTTTTTGCTGCGCCATATCTCCACAATCCAATTGTACGCCCCGAGGGTACGGGGGTTAGGTATTTCTGTTTGTCAGGTTTACCGGGCAGGTAATGGCAGTTGAAACTGCACCGACGACGTTTTTCGCAGCCGCCCTACGGAGGTTAGTCGCAACTTGCGGAGGCAAGTTTCACCACTGTTACTTGTAACGCACTCCCGTCAGGTTTCACCCTCTCCCGATGAGTATTCCACATGGATGAAGGTGAGGCCGTGGGCGGGCGCCAGCCCCTGAATGGGTTCGCGGGGGTGCGAGAGGCGGCGCTGCACGGTTTCGGGGGGAAGATTTCCCTGCCCAATACGCACCAGTAAAGAGACCGTGCGCCGTACCATCCGGTACAGGAAAGCGTCGCCGCGCAGGGTAAAGACCAGGTACGGCTCTTCTTCGTTCCAAACGGCCTCGAAAATGCGGCGGGTGGTGGAACCACCATCCACGGGGGAGCGCCCAAAAGCGGCGAAATCGTGCTGTCCGGGGAGGTAGTCCGCTGCCGCTTGCAAGAGGGAAATCTGCACGGGGGGCCACACCCTCCAGGCGTAGCGTTCCCTCAAGGGATGCCGCACCGGGGCGCAGAACAGACGGTAACGGTACGTGCGGGAGCGGGCATCGTAACGGGGGTGAAACGAGGCGTGCGCCACACGCACATCCAAAGCCGAGACATCATCGGGCAGGCAGGCATTGAGCGCCTTCTGGAGAGCATCTGCGCCGTGCGACCATTTCAGGTCGAAGGCAACCACCTGTCCCGAGGCATGCACACCGGTATCGGTGCGCCCCGCTGCCAGGATGGAGGCCTCCTGCCAGCCAAGTTCTCGCAAGGCATCTTCCACCGCGCCTTGCACCGTCCGCCGGTCAGTTTGCCGTTGGAACCCGTAAAAACGGGTGCCGTCGTATGCCAGTGTTACCTGATAACGTGCCATGCGTTAGCAGTTTCCCTGCCAGAGGAGGCCTGCTAACCTATTATACTGCTGGCGGTTTACTCTTCCACCAGTTCCAGAATGACCATTTCTGCGCTGTCACCCTGGCGGGGGCCAAGTTTGAGCATGCGTGTATAGCCGCCGGGACGTTCCGCATAGCGGGGGGCGATGTCATCGAACAACTTGCGCACGGTATCGGGGGCATCGCCCAGGCGGGCAGCCGCCAGACGGCGGGTGTGGACCATCGCCGCGCCGCCTTCCTTGTTGCCTCGCTTGGCAAGGGTAATCAATTTTTCGGCCTCGCCGCGGATGGCCTGCGCCTTGGCACGGGTGGTACGAATACGCTCGTGCTCAAAGAGTTGTTTGATGAGATTGCGACGCAAGGCTTTGCGAGCGTCCTTGTTGCGGCTCAATCGGTATCCTGCTACTTTGTGTCGCATGGTTGGTTACTCCGCATCTATTATTTCTTCTTCATCTTCGACCTCATCCAGGAGGTAGCCGCGCTCGCGCAATTTCGCGTACAGTTCCGTGAGGCTCTTCTCGCCAAAATTGCGGATGGAGAGCAGGGCGTCTTCGCCCTTTTCAAGCAGTTCTATCACCTCGCCAACCGTGGTGATGCCGGTGCGCTTCAGGGAATTGAAGACCCGCACGGACAAATCCAGATTTTCGATGGGGATATCCAGCACCTCACTCGCCATGCGGCCAGGTTCTTCGCTTTCCTCCAGAGCGGACATGAGCGATTCTTCGCTGACGCCCACGAGGTGGCGCAAGTGCTCTATCATATAGCGGGCACTAAGGCTAAGCGCTTTTTCCGGCGTGATAGTGCCGTCGGTCCAGATTTCCAGGATGAGTTTGTCGTAGTTGGTGTTCTGCCCAACGCGAGCATGCCCTACTTCCCAATTCACTTTGCGAACAGGGTTGAAAACAGCATCCACAGGGAGGTCGCCAATGGGCAGGGAGCCGCTGCGCTCTTCCACAGGGGAATAACCGCGGCCGCGCTCCACCGTCATTTCGATTTCCAGATTGACGTTCGGGTCGTCCACCGTGAAAAGATAAAGGTCGGGGTTGATGATTTCGACCTCCGGGGGGACGATGATATCGGCAGCCGTGATAACACCGCTACCGCGCACCTCCAAATGCAACCGCGCCGTATCCGCGTTGTGCAATTTGAGACGCAGTTTCTTTACATTCAACATTATACGCAACACGTCCTCAAGCACACCGGGGATATCCGTGAATTCGTGCGAGACATCCGAGATGCGAATGGACGTGACTGCCGCGCCTTCGAGCGAGGAAAGCAGTATGCGGCGCAAAGCATTTCCAACGGTAACGCCATACCCTCGTTCCAGCGGGCTGATAACGAACTTGCCGTAATTGCGCGCTTCGGCTTCCCGCTCGATTTTTGGGGTCACCATATTACTCATGCCGACAATCACAATTCACCTCTTGCCCAAGTTATTGCGCCTTATTCAGGCTCCCAGTTCCTCACTCTTCGGGCAGGGGATGGCGCATGCCACCACCTGCCCGAAGTCAAGTTCATCTCACGGCTTAGCGCGAGTAATATTCCACAATCAATTGTTCATTCAGGTTGCCGTCAATCTCGGCGCGTTCAGGCAGGCGCAACACAGAACCGGAGAGCGCGTTCACATCCCGCATAAGCCAGGCGGGGGCGGAACGCCCTTCGGCCAGCGCAGGCAATTCCTTGAAATACTTGCGTTTGCGAGAGCCTTCCCGCACTTCCACGGTATCACCGGGGGAGAGGAGCATGGAAGGCACGTCTGTGCGGCGTCCATTGACGTTGAAGTGGCCGTGGGTTACCAGTTGGCGGGCTTCGGCCCGGCTGGCGGCGAATCCCAGACGATAGACCACGTTATCCAGACGCGACTCCAAAATTTGCAGCAGGTTGTCGCCTGTCAGGCCGCGGCGCTGGAGGGCAGTTTCGTAGTAGCGGCGAAACTGGCGTTCCAGCACGCCGTAAATGCGGCGGGCCTTTTGTTTGGCGCGCAACTGGCGTGCAAAATCCGATTGACGATTGCGGCGGAACATGGCGCTGCGGCCATGCTGGCCGGGTGCGTAACTTCTGCGTTCAAAAGAGCATTTCGGCGAAAAACAACGTGTTCCCTTGAGAAACAGTTTTTCGCCTTCCCGTCTGCACAGTTTGCAGACTGGTCCGGTGTATCTTGCCATATTGTTCTTACCTCACTTCTACAGAATACCCGTTTACAGGGCTGGCAATGCCCCTTCGCTCCGGGTAGGGTGGTTGAATTCCCAGGGCGCTATTAAACGCGGCGCTTCTTGGGAGGGCGACATCCATTGTGGGGCACGGGCGTGACATCCGTAATGGCCGTCACTTTGATGCCCTGGGCCTGGATGGCACGGATGGCAGCCTCTCGGCCGGGGCCGGGGCCTTTGACGAACACAGTGGCTTCCTTCATACCCATAGATTGGGCAGCCCTGACGGCCTGTTCAGTCGCCAGACGAGCAGCGAAAGGTGTGCTCTTGCGAGAACCTTTGAAACCGGCGGAACCGGCACTGCTCCAGGTCACGGTGTTGCCTTGATTGTCCGTAATGGTGACAATCGTGTTGTTGAAACTCGCAAAAATGTGAATCTGTCCGGAGGACAGGGTGCGCTTGGCTTTGCGAGAAGAGCCGCGGCGCGAAGAACGTACGCTTCTGGCCATATTACCTCACTCGTAGATAAATGCTTGCGCCCGCAGGCGGATTATTTCTTGGCTCCACGGCGGCGGCCGCGACCGGCCACGGTCTTGCGGGGGCCTTTACGGGTGCGCGCGTTGGTACGCGTGCGCTGCCCGCGAACGGGCAACCCGCGGCGGTGCCGCAGACCACGATAACTACCGATTTCCATCAGGCGTTTGATGTGCATCTGCACCTCGCGGCGCAAATCGCCCTCCAGTTGGAAGTTCTGCGAGTTGATGTACTCACGCAGAGCGCTGATTTGCTCATCGGTGAGGTCTTTCACCCGAATATCAGGGTTGATGCGCGTGGCTTCCAAAATCTGGCGAGCACGGGTGCGCCCGATGCCATAGATGTAGGTCAAGCCAATTTCAATGCGTTTGTTGTTTGGCAGGTCAATGCCTTCTATACGTGCCATAATATCTTATCCTTGTCGCTGCTTGTGGCGAGGATTCTCACAAATAACGTACAAGCGCCCCTTGCGCTTGACGATTTTGCACTTGGAACAGCGTTTGCGGATGGACGCCGAGACTTTCATGATACTTTCTCCTTGATTTCATGCCAGGCCAAGCCAGCCAAGCCAAAGTTTGGATTATACACGCGCTCCGGCTTTTCGTCCAGAAGGCGC
>JANTFR010000097.1 GCA_024763355.1 Anaerolineales bacterium | reverse complement strand
GATTTGCGGAGAGGAGGCCATCACCGCAATCAGGCGGTCGGTGACGTAGCCGGGGTAGGCGTACATGACGCGAATCCAATCCACATCGGGGACGGCGGCGGTCATCGCTTCCAGCAGGGTTGCCAGACCGTCCTTCATGCCCAGGTCGTGGCCGTAGTCGGTGGTGTCCTGGGCAATCAGGATGATTTCGCGCACCCCGTTGTCGCGCAGCAGGCGCGCCTCTTGCAAAATGGCCTCCACCGGACGGCTGACGGCCGTGCCTTTGATGATGGGAATGGCGCAAAAGGCGCAGGGACGGCGGCAGCCGTCCGCAATTTTGAGGTAGGCGCTGGCTCCTTGCAGGGAGACGCGGGGCACACCGCGTTCGTCCGTGCCGACTGTGGGGGTTTCGGGCAAGTGGTAAACCGGCTGCGGGTGTGCGCCGCGGCGCAGGGAGCGCACCACGTCGAGAATGTCCATCCAGCGCCGCGTCCCGATGATGCCATCCAGCCCCGGCACGCGGCGGGCGACCTCCTCGCCGTAGCGTTGGGTGAGGCAGCCGGCGGCAATCAACACCTGACCGGGGCGTTTTTGCGCCGCCAGTTCATTGAGGGCGCGGTAAGACTCCTCCCGCGCCGGGGCGATGAAGCCGCAAGTGTTGACGATGAGCACATCCGCTTGCTGTGGGTCGAGCGTGGGCTGGTACCCATCGGAGGAGAGCAGCCGCGCCATGGAATCGGAATCGACGGTATTTTTGGAGCAGCCGAGAGAGAGGAGGTGGAAGGTAGGCATGAGGAGAGTTTGCAATATGCAAAGAGGCAATTCCGCGGGCAGGCAGCGTTCTGTCAGGGGGTGGGGGTGAAGGTAACTTCCGGTGTGGAGGTGGCTTCTTCCGTGGGGGTGGGCGTGGCCGTGAAGCGTGGGGTGGGGTAGGCCATCCCTTGCAGGGTGAAGATACGGGTGGCGGCTTCTCCTAACAGGCCGAGCGTCCCCATATCTTGCCCCTGATAGTAAATTTGGAGACCGCCGGCGTTGCCGGTCGTCACTTCGATGCGCTCCTGGGCCGAGAAAGGATAAGCGCTGCCAGGCAGGACGCGTCCCTCGAAGGCTACCTCCTCGTCCGTGACGACCTTGAGCCAGGCGCGTTGCTGCACCACAATGTTGATGTTCACGCCGCTGAGAGCGGTGGGCAAGTTCAGGGTGGGGGTAGGGGTAGGGGCGTCCGGGAGAGAAGTGTTCCCCAGCACGGGGGCGCCTTCCTCGGTGGGGATAGGGGAGGGCGTGGGAGAGGGCGCGGTAGTCGGGGTCGCCAGGAGCACTTCGGCGATTTCCGGCGGGGAGACTACCGGCGTTTGCTCTCCGCTTTCGGCGGCGACCTGTCCCAGCGCCCAGCCGAGAAAGCCAAGCAGGGCCGCCCCGACGACGATGACCACCACCCAATCGCTCAAAAAGCGCCAGCGCGGGCGGGCGACCCTTTCCTCTTTGCCCTCATGCTGGAAGGCAGCAGGGTTTTTGCGGCTCAAAGTGGCCTGCAATCCATCCGCAAAGCGCAGCAGGAGGGCATCGGCATCCAGGGAGAGAAATTCGGCGTACAGTTTGAGCAGCCCGCGGGCCTGCACTGGCGAGGGCAATTGTTCGATAGCCCCGGCCTCCAACGCTTCCAGGTGCTGGCGGCGGATGTGGGTGCGGCGTTCCACTTCCTCCAGGGAGATGGAGAGGAGAGTGCGGCGTTTTTGCAGCGTTTGGCCGATGGCGGCGAAAATGGCGCGCTCTTCAGGGGGAGACGTCTCTTCGTTGGCGGGAGCCTCTGGAAGGGAGTCCGTCGCGGACTCCCTTTGGGGGGCTGCCGCATTTTCCGGAGAGAACGTCCCCGAAAGACCTGCCACTAAAGATTCCGCATCCAGCCCGAGAAATTCCGCATAGGCGCGCAAGAAACCGCGTGCCTGGGCGCGGGAAGGCAGGGCGGCAAAATTACCCGCTTCCATTGCCCGCAAGTAGCGCGGACGGATGTAAATTTGCTCGAAGACCTGCTCCGGCGTCAGATTCTTGCGCTCTCTGGCCTCTCGCAGTTGCTCGCCAATGGGTGTGTTCATGCCTGGGGAGAATGACAAACCGGCCTGTCCACGAGAGGGCAGGCCGGCGGATGGCAATGAATTTGTTGTGCCCCTCGCAGGGCAGGGGGATGGAACAAGGCTACTCGGCCTCTTCCTCCGCGGGAGCGGCGGCTTCGGCTTCTTCGGCGGGAGGTGCTTCTTCAGGTGTCTCTTCGGCTGCTTCCGCTTCGGCGACGATTTCTTCCTCCGCGGGAGCGCCTTCTTCCGCCTCCTCATCGCCCGGGGTGGGGAGGGCTTCGCCTTCCCGATAGACGATGACTTTGATAGAAGGAATGAGGTCAACCGTCAGGCGCACGTTGACTTCATATTCGCCCAGCATCCGCAAGGGCTGGGTATCAATTTGGCGGCGGGAGATTTCTACGCCGGTTTTTTCACTGATGGCCTCGGCTATCATTTGGGTGGTGACGGAGCCGTAGAGTTTGCCGGTCTGGCTGGCGCGCATCGGGAAAGAGAGAACGACATCGGTCAGTTTTTCGGCCACAGCGCCCATTTCCTTGTTGAGGATGGCGCGCTGCTCTTCGGCGCGGGCGCGAATGCGTTCCGCCTGCTTCAGCGCCCCGGGGGTGGCGAGTACGGCCAAGCCCTGCGGGATGAGATAGTTCCGTCCGTAGCCGTTGGCGACCTTTTTTACGTCGCCGGCGCGGCCCAGTTTGTAAACGTCCTGGAGCAAAAGTACTTTCATGGTTTCAAGCCCTTTCTGTGTGGTAAGAGTAGAATTTTGCCCCGAAGCAAAAGAAAAGGGTGTGCAAGCACACCCTGCCAGGCACGGGGCACACCGGCGTGAAGGGTACAACACGCCGAGCGGGGAGATTTTACCAGAAGTGGAAGGGCGCGTCAACGAGCGTTTTGAATTTTTCTGGACGAATCCAGACAGGCATGTTATACTCCCCGCGCTCCCGCCCTATGGCGGGAGAACTTGTGTCAACTGTCGGCACGGAAATGCGCCGACGCCAGCAAACCTCACGCTTTCCGACTTGCCGGGGCGTGCCGGAGAATCCGGTGCCGTGCGAGAGCGACGAAAGCGGTGGACAAACGCAAAGGAGTTTGAGCAATGCCTGTTGTTACCATGAAAGCGCTTCTTGAGAGCGGGGTGCATTTTGGGCACCGCACCCACAAATGGCACCCGAAGATGCAGCCTTACATCTTCACCGAACGCAATCACATCCACATCATTGACCTGCAAAAAACCGTTCGGGCGCTGGATGAGGCTTACAGTGCGGTGCGGGATATGGCCGCCAACGGGGGAACCATTTTGTTCGTCGGCACCAAACGCCAGGCCCAAGACACCATCCAGACCGAAGCAGAGCGCTGCGGAATGCCTTACGTAACTGCCCGCTGGTTGGGGGGCATGCTGACCAACTGGCGCACCATCCGCGAACGCGTCAACGAGTTGGAACGCCTGGAACGCATGCGCGACAAGGGCGATTTCAGCAAATTGACCAAGAAAGAAGCCCTGCTGCTTGAGCGCAAGATGGAGAAACTGGAAATGCGCCTGGGCGGTATCCGCAACATGGCGGGGCTGCCCGATATGGTCTTCGTGGTGGATATCCGCCGGGAAAGCACCGCCGTGCATGAGGCCAACTTGCTGAACATCCCCGTGGTGGCGATGGTGGATACCAACTGCGACCCCAGCAACATTGATTATGTCATTCCGTCCAACGATGATGCCATTCGTGCCATCAAATTGATTGTAGGCAAGATTGCCGATGCAGTCATCGAGGGCAAAAACATGCGCGAGAAGGAAGCCGCAGAAGAGGCCCTGGATGCCGGGCAGGAATTCGACATGGATGCCGAGGAACGGAGCGAAGAAGAACTGCTCGGTGCCGACACGCTGAAGAAAATTAACGCCATGCGCGAGGCAGAGGCTGAAGCCGCGACAGAAGAGGCTGCCGCGGAAGAACCTGTTGCCGAAGAGCCTGCTGCTGAAGAAGCCGCCGAGAGCGCAGAAGAACCTGCCGAAGCGGAAGAGGAAACCAAAGAAGAAGAATCGGCTGACGAGGAATAATCCAGCCGGATTACGCAGAAGAGAGGTTGAAAAATACGATGGCTGTTAGCACCCAACAAATCAAAGAACTACGCGCTGCTACCGGCGCAGGGATTCTCGAATGCCGCAACGCGCTGGAACAGGCCAATGGCGATTTCAACAAAGCCGTTGATTTCCTGCGCGAGAAAGGGCTTGCCAAAGCCGCCAAGCGTTCCGGGCGGGAAGCCTCCGAGGGCGTGATTGACCTGTATTCCCACGGCAACGGGCGCGTAGGCGTGATGGTGGAACTCAACTGCGAGACCGACTTCGTGGCGCGTTCCGATACCTTCCGCAAACTGGCGCACGAAATTGCGCTGCAAATTGCCGCCATGTCCCCGCAATACGTTGGCGAGAGCGATATTCCCGAAGACGTGCTGGAACACGAGCGTGAAATCGCCCGCAAGCAGGCCCTTGAAGAAGGCAAGCCGGAAAAAATCATCGAGCGCATCGTAGAAGGTCGCATTGCCAAATTCAAGAAAGACGTCTGCCTGCTCAATCAGGCTTCCATCCGTGACGACTCGGTCACTGTGCAGGACATGATAAACGAAGCCATTGTGGCGCTGGGAGAGAACATCGTCGTCCGGCGCTTTGCCAGGTGGGCGCTTGGTGAACAAAGCAAATAACCGCACTTATAAAAAGCCAACCGTGAGGTTGGCTTTTTTTTGGATGTCTCTGAGATTTTGCAAGGTAATGGGAACAACCTTCCACGCAAAGTATCAAAGAACCTTTTTGAAAGACCTATGACCAGGAAAGACAAGCAACTCTCCTCGAAGTACCGCCGGGTGCTGCTCAAACTGAGCGGCGAGGCGCTGGCCGGTCCGCAGGGATATGGCATTGACCCCCACAAAGCGGAAGAACTTGCCCTGCGGGTGCGCGAAATTCGCGAGATGGGTGTGGACGTCGCCATTGTGATTGGGGCGGGCAACATCTGGCGAGGAAAAGACGGCCTGGAACTTGGTATGGACCGCGCCACCGCCGATTACATGGGTATGCTGGCTACCGCCATGAACGCCATGGCCCTGATGGATGCCATGGAACGCACCGGCCTGGTGGTGCGCGTCCAGACCGCCCTGGAAATGCGGCAGGTGGCCGAGCCGTACATCCGGCGGCGCGCCATTCGCCACCTGGAGAAGGGGCGCGTGGTCATCTTCGGAGGGGGCACGGGAATTCCTTACTTTTCCACGGATACGGCCGCGGCCCTGCGGGCTATGGAAATCGGGGCGGATGTGCTTATCAAGGCCACCAAGGTGGACGGGGTGTACGACTCCGACCCGCACAAAGACCCGCACGCCAAGCGTTTTGCTCACCTGACCTACATGGAAACTATTAAGCGTCGCCTGGAGGTGATGGACAGCACCGCCATTTCCCTGTGCATGGACAACGAAATGCCGATACTGGTGCTCAATCTGTGGAACGAACACGACTTGCGCGACGCCTTGCTTGGCAAGCCGGTGGGAACGCTGGTCTCATCCGAAGAGGAAAAAGGGGCTTAAAAATCCGCTTCCCCTTTGCGGGGCACCGATTTTAGAGTATCCTATAGGCGGCGGTTGTATGGCGCTTGCGCCGCCGCCTATAACGTGATTCCTGCGCCGCAGCGTTCTGCGAGCAATCATCCCATGACGGAGGCAGCCATGTTGAACGACGTATATCAGGAGGCAAAAACTCGTATGCGGGGCGCTTTGAAAGCCCTGGAAGAAGACCTTTCCGGTATTCGCACGGGACGGGCCACCCCCGCGCTGGTAGAGCGTATCCCGGTGGAGTATTACGGTGCTTTGACCCCCTTGCAGCAACTGGCCTCCATCAGCGTTCCGGAGCCTCGTTCGCTGTTGATTCGTCCCTTCGATAGCAGTTCTCTCAAGGCCATCGAGCGCGCCATTCTCGCCTCGGATTTGGGCGTCACCCCCAACAACGACGGGAAGAACATCCGCCTGAACCTGCCCCCTCTGACGGAGGAGCGCCGTCGCGACCTGGTGCGCATCGTCAAGCACCGGGTGGAGGAAGGACGCGTGGCGGTTCGGAACATCCGTCGCGACTTGATAAAAGACTTGCGAGAATTCGAGCACGAAAAATTGATTTCAGAGGATGAGCGGAAACGCGGCGAGGAGGAACTGCAAAAACTGACCGATGAATACATCCAGAAACTGGAGGAAGTGGGCGAGCGCAAAGAACGGGAAATCCTGGAAGTGTAGACCTCGGAGGCTGGGGGCGGGTATTTTTTGAGGGCGAAAGAGGCAAGGAACAGTCCCCTCCCCCAGGCCAGCAAATACAAAACCCCGCTGCTCCCATGAAATCCTCTCTCCCCTGTGTTCAGGCCCCTGCCTGAAAAATGCCGCCCTTGCCGGGGCAGGCGTTGAGCGCAAGGGACACAGGGGCTTTCTGCTTTCTTTGGAAAATCTATGGCTCAATCGAAGGCTCAATCGAACGCTTCATCGGATACCCCCCCAGGCGGAGATGTCCCCCAACACGTCGCCATTATCATGGATGGTAATGGCCGTTGGGCGCAATCTCGGGGCCTGCCCCGACTGGCCGGTCATCGGGCGGGCACCGAAAATTTGCGCGTCATCATCGAAGCGTGTGTGGAGTTTGGCGTCAAGTATCTCACCATCTACGCTTTCTCCACCGAAAACTGGGAGCGCCCGCCCACGGAAGTGCGCGGCTTGATGCGTATTCTGGAAGACATGATAGACCGTCAACTGGACGAACTCAACACCAAAGGCGTCCAAATCCGCCACATTGGCCGTTTGGAGCGCATCAGGCCCTCGCTCCAAAAGAAAATCTTGCGGGCGGTGGAACTGACCCGCCACAACACCCGGCTGGTACTCAATGTGGCTTTCAATTACGGCGGGCGCGATGAAATCGTTCACGCCATTCAACGCATCATTCAGGATGGCGTCAAGCCCGAGGAGGTCACTCCTGAACTTGTCAGCCGCTACCTGTACACCGCAGGCATCCCCGACCCGGATTTAATCATCCGTACTTCGGGGGAGTTGCGGGTCAGCAATTTCCTCATCTGGCAGGGCGCCTACGCCGAGTGGTACATCACGCCGACATATTGGCCGGATTTCGACAAAGAAGAATTCCGCAAGGCGCTGGAAGAATACAAACGCCGCGACCGCCGTTTTGGGCGCATCCACACCCCCACGTAAATGTCGTATGTTGAGTCAGCGCGTTCTGGTCGTCGTGATTTTGCTCCCTGTCTGGCTGGGGCTTCTCTTTTGGGGGGCAGTCCCTTTTGCCCTCTTCATGGCGCTTGCCCTCGTTTTAGCGGCTCGCGAATACGGCTTGCTCTTTCGAGCGGGGGGATATCAGCCCGCGATAGGGTTCTTGATGCTGGGCGTCGCTGGCCTTGCCTGGGTACACATTGACGGCCAGTGGACGGCACCCTGGCTGTTGGGAATGATTTTCGGGATTTCCGCCTGGCATCTGGTGGCCTACGAGCAAGGTCGGGAGCAGGCCGGCACGGATTTTGCCATCACGCTCGGCGGCGTTCTCTACATGGGGTATTTGGGAGCCTACCTTTTGAAATTGCGCTTTCTGGAATACGGTATCTGGTGGGTTCTCCTGGTTTTGCCGATTGTCTGGATTGCCGATAGCGCCGCTTATTTCGTGGGCCGCCGTTATGGAAAGCACGCTCTCAGCCCCAGACTCAGCCCCAAGAAAACCTGGGAGGGATATTGGGGGGGCGTTTTGGGCGGTATCCTGGGAGGCTACCTGCTGGCGATGGCCTACGGGATGCTTTGGGGTGTTGCTCCTCCCATTCAGCCCTGGCATGGAGTGGCGCTGGGCGCAATTCTGGGAATCCTCACCCCCCTGGGCGACCTCACCGAGAGCATGTTCAAGCGCCAGTTCGGGGTCAAGGATTCCAGCCATTTGCTGCCGGGGCACGGCGGGGCTTGGGACCGCCTCGATTCCTGGCTGTGGGCTGCGCCGTTGGGGTACTACCTGATTGTGTGGCTCTTTACCTGATGGCGGGAGATGGTAACGAGTCTCGTCCTCGTTGAGACGATGGGCGACAGTCGCCTTGAACGATACCCCGCACGCGAGTAGAATAGCAGAGCACATTCCTTTGCAATGAGAGGAGACAAATCCTTATGAGCGAAATGCCCTATGTTGGCGATGACAATTTCACCGAAGAAGTCTTGCAGGCCGATTTACCCGTATTGGTGGACTTTACTGCGGTATGGTGCGGCCCGTGTAAAATGCTGGACCCCATCGTTGCCGAATTGAAGGACGAATGGGTGGGCAAAGCCAAAGTCGTTCGCCTGGACGTGGACCACAATCCCAACATCCCGATGCAATATCAGGTGATGGGCGTTCCCACCTTGATGCTCTTCCACAACGGAGAGCCGAAACACCGCATGACGGGGTACAAACCCAAGCCGAAGGTAAAGAAGGAATTTGAGCCTTATCTGGCCTGAAAGGTGCAGTTGACAAAAAAGCGGGAGGCCCGTTCACGAGCCTCCCGCTTTTTTGTTTGGGTAGGGAGATTCTTCCGTATTTTCCAGTTTCAGGCGGTGACTTTCTCCGGAATGCCCGCCGCATCCCGCAATAAATCCGCCTTGTCGGTGTGCTCCCAGGGCAAATCCAGGTCATCGCGCCCGAAGTGCCCGTAGGCGGCCACCTGGCGATAAATAGGACGCCGCAGCCCCAGGTCGCGGATGATTGCGCCGGGCCGCAGGTCGAAGTGTTCGGTAATCAAGGCCGCGATGCGCTCATCGGGGATGCGCCCCGTACCGAAGGTCTCCACATTGACGCTCAGAGGGCGCGCCACGCCGATGGCGTAAGCCACCTGGATTTCGCAGCGGTCGGCCAGACCCGCCGCCACCACGTTCTTGGCTGCCCAGCGGGCTGCATAGGCTGCCGAGCGGTCGACCTTTGTCGGGTCCTTGCCGCTGAAAGCGCCGCCGCCGTGCCGCCCCATGCCGCCGTAGGTGTCCACGATGATTTTTCGTCCCGTCAGGCCTGCATCGCCCATCGGCCCGCCGATGACGAAACGTCCCGTGGGGTTGACATAAATTTTCAGATTGTCATCTACCATTTCTTCGGGGAGCACCGGCTTGATGACGTACTCGATAACGGCCTCGCGAATCTCCTTGCTGGAGATATCCGGGGCGTGTTGGGTGGAGATGACCACAGTATCGACGCGTTTGGGCTTGCCGTAACTGTACTCTACCGTTACCTGGCTCTTGCCGTCCGGACGCAGCCAGGCCAGCGTACCGTCCTTACGCACCTCTGCCAGGCGGCGGGTCAGTTTGTGTGCCAGATAAATCGGCATGGGCATCAGGGTGGGCGTCTCGTTGCAGGCAAAACCGAACATCATGCCCTGGTCGCCTGCTCCAATAGCCTCGATTTCGGCCTCGGTCATTTCACCGGATTTAGCTTCCAACGCTTTGTCCACCCCCATTGCAATATCGGGGCTTTGGCTGGCGATGGCGGAAAGCACGCCGCAGGTGTTGCCGTCGAAGCCCTTTTTGGCGCGGTCGTAGCCTATCTCGAGGATGACCTTTCGGGCCAGTTCGTCAAAATTGACGAAGGCTTTGGTGGTGATTTCTCCCAGCAGCATCACGTAGCCGGTTTTGGTAGCCACCTCACAGGCCACCCGCGAATACGGGTCCTGTTCCAGACAGGCGTCCAGCACCGCATCGCTGATTTGGTCGCACATCTTGTCCGGGTGGCCTTCGGTCACCGATTCGGAAGTAAACATCAACGAGGGGGAATTCATAAATGTGGTACTCATTTCAAGCGCCTCCAGATAAAAAAACTGCCCCTTCCGGTTCAGAAAGGGCAATGGCATGCAAGCAGGCACGGCTGCCCTCTCATCTTCCAGAACATCCGTCTGCCGGAATTGGCACCTTGAGCATGTACTCAGGTTGCCGAGGCTTCAAAGGGCCGGTCCCTCCACCTCTCTGGATAAGAGTGCCGTTAGGGGCATATTCAGTTGACGGCGGCATGATACCACGCCCTCCCCCAGGTGTCAAACAGACCCGTTGCTGTTTGTTCACTCGGGTGTAATTCCAACCAATCATGGGAAATTCCGTCCACCTGTCCACGTGGGCGTTTCTCCTTCTGGCCCCACCCCCA
>JANTFR010000096.1 GCA_024763355.1 Anaerolineales bacterium | reverse complement strand
TCGTAATCGTTGACGAAAAGGAATTGCGCCCCGGCCATATCGCGGCGGATTTCTTCCCCGTTCAGGCGCAATACCTGCTGGCTGGGGTCGTACAGGTAAGGGATGCCCAGGTCGCGGCATTCGGCGGCGTAGGCGGTCATGGCGGCGGGGTCGTTAGGAGAGATGACCGCCAGGTCGGGGAGGGCTTCCAGTTCCCGGAAAGAGAGTTCGGCGGCGTGCGCCATTGCGCCGGGGTAAAAACTGGCAATCTGGGCGTTGGAGCGGTCGGTAGTGGCGAAGAAGGAGGCGGTGAATTTGCCGGGCACGACCCGCGCCAGGGAAGTATCCACCCCTTGCGCTTCGAGCCAGGCGCGGTATTCGGCGAAATCTTCGCCCACGGTTGCCATCAGTTTGGGGCGTCCGCCCAGCAGCGCCAGGGTGTAGGCGATGTTGGGGGCTACCCCGCCCCGCTGGCGGGTCATGTCCTCCACCAAAAAGGACAAACTGATGGAGTCCAGGCGGTCGGGCAGGATGAGTTCCCGGAAAAGGCCGGGGAAGGTCATCAGGTAGTCGTAGGCTACCGAGCCGGTGAGGATGATTTGCTGGTTCATTGGTTCGTTAGTTGCATTGGTTGCATTGGTTGCATTGGTTCATCGGTTGCATTAGTTGCATTGGCGCGGTCGGTTAGGCGGTCCGGGGTCCGTCGTCTATCGTCTATCATCTATCGTCTGTCGTCCGTGGTCTGTCGTCTACTGCCAGCCGCAGGTTGCGCTCGAAGGGCGGGTACACGATGCCGTTCTCGGTGACGATGGCGCTAATCAGGCGGTGGGGGGTGACGTCGAAAGCGGGGTTGCGGGCGGTAGCGCCCTCCGGTGAGAGGGGCTGTCCCTCCCGCTGGATGTTGAGCACCTCCGCCGGGTCGCGCTCTTCAATAGGGATTTGTTCCCCGCTGCTCAGGGAAAGGTCAATCGTGGAGGTGGGCACGACGGCGTAGGCGGGCACGCCGTTATCGCGCGCCGCCAGCGAGAGCATGTATGTGCCGATTTTGTTGGCTACGTCGCCGTTGGCCGCCACCCGGTCGGCCCCGAAAAAGACCTTGTGCGCCTGACCGGTCCGCAGGAAGTAGCCGGCCGCGTTGTCGCTGATGATGTCGTAAGGGATGCCGTACTGCTGCAACTCCCAGGCCGTCAGGCGGGAGCCTTGCAAGCGCGGGCGGGTTTCGTCCACCAGCACGTGGATGCGTTTGCCCTGTTCGTGCGCCGTGCGGATGACTCCCAGCGCCGTTCCCCAGTCCACGGTTGCCAGCGCGCCGGTGTTGCAGTGATGGATGATGGTGTCCCCGTCGGCGATGAGTTCCGCGCCGTGAGCGGCCATGCGCTTGTTGATTTCCACGTCCTCGTCGGCGATGCGTTGTGCCTCGGCCAGCACCACTTGCCGGAGTTTCTCCGCCGTGCCGACGTACCCTTCGGCGACTTTGATGATGCGGCGCAGCGCCCAGTGGAGATTGACCGCCGTGGGGCGTGCTGCCCCCAGAGTGGATGCCGCTTCCCGCAAGTCGGCCAGCAACTCCTCAGGTGTATCGGCGGGCGATTGACGGGCGGCCAGCGCCAACCCGAAGGCCGCCGCGGCCCCGATGGCAGGCGCGCCGCGCACGACCATCGTTGTGATGGCTTGCGCCACGGCACGGTAATCGGTGTAACAGGCCAATTCGAATCTGGCCGGCAGGAGGCGCTGGTCAATCATGCACAGCGCGGCGCGGTTTTCATCCCAAAATACAGTTCTCATGTCCACGAATTGTCACGAATTTTCACGAAGCCACGAATTTTCACGAATGTACACGAATTCATCATTCCTCATTCTGCATTCGCGACCGGCGCACAAAAAACCCGGTCAGGCACAAAGACCCAACCAGGCCGCGCCGCAGAGTTTATCACGGGCGGGGAGGCTTGTCAAAACGTCAAGCCGGAAGTCAGGCCTACCTGTTGCAGAAACGTCACGGTGATGCGCGCTGTCGCGCCCCACACTACCTCGCCGTCGTAGGGGCGGAAGTAGACCACCGGGATAGTGCGTCCGTCCACCAGCACCCGGCGGCGCACCTCGCGGTTGGCAGGCTCGGCCAGCCAGTGCAGCGGGATGGTGAAGACGCGGCTGACTTCTCCCCGCGAGAGATGCATCTCGAAGGGCCAGGGGATGTGCGCCACCACCGGCGTGACGATGTAGTTGCTGATGATGCGGAAGCGCGGCAGGCAGCCCAGGACATCCGTGCGGTGGATGGGCAGGCCGATTTCTTCGTTGGCCTCCCGCAAAGCGGTTTGACGCGGGTTCCGCTCGCCGGGGTCGCTGCTGCCGCCGGGGAAGGCGACCTGTCCGCTATGGACATCGCGCTGCACGCGCGTCCGGCGGATGTAAAGCAGATGCCAGCCGTCCGGTTTTTGCAGCAAGGGAACCAGCACAGCGGCGGGGCGGGGCGAGGCGCTCAGAATGCTGGCGGGAAAAGGATTGATTTCCCCGCCAGGCGGCGTCTGCGCCAGTCGGGAACGGATGATTTCGGGGGTGAGGGTAAAGGGTCGAACAAGGGACATGGGGAAGTTGGGTTGGTTCGTTGGTTGCATTAGTTCATCGGTTGCGTTGGTTCATTGGTTGCATCGGTTCATTGGTTCGCCAGTCTACGGTCTATGGTCTGTCGTCTGCCGTCCGTCGTCTGTCGTCCGTGGTCTGTGGTCCGTCGTCCGTGGTCTGTGGTCCGTCGTCTGTTGTCCGTTGTCCTTCCTCCACCATCGGGCGGGCGAAGACGAGATAGCCGGTGTGCGCCACCATGCGGTCCTGAGGGCGGAGGCGGTCGGGGACGGGTTTGTAGTAGCGCAGCAGGATTTCGCAGACGGTGACGAAGGCGAAGTTG
The DNA here is from genome assembly GCA_024763355.1 of Anaerolineales bacterium. Lineage (GTDB taxonomy): Bacteria > Chloroflexota > Anaerolineae > Anaerolineales > DRKV01 > DRKV01. Next base: position 7,360 of record JANTFR010000096.1, on the reverse strand, counting down.
TGTTCCGCCAGGGCGCGCAGCAGGGCGCTGACCTGATTGGCCGTCGGGATGAGGCTGCCGAAGAAGCCCCCCGGTTTGAGGGCCTCTCGCGCCTGCGGGATGTAATCTTCCGGCGTGCGTACGTCCAGAAAGAGGGCGTCCGCGCCGCGTTCCTCGAAGCCTTCGGCGATGTCGCCCAATTTGAAGGTGACGCGCTCGGCCAGTCCCAGGCGCTCCAGGTTCTTGCGCGCCAGGTCTTGCATCGGCTGGCGCGCCTCGTAAGTGGTGACGCGTCCCTGCGGCCCGACCGCCCAGGCCAGGGCGGTGGTCAATGCCCCGGAGCCGGTTCCGGCTTCAATGACGTGCTGCCCGGCGCCGATGTTCATGTTCAGCAGCAAAAAGCCGATGTCTTTCGGATACATGATGGTGGTGTTGCGCCGCGTCTTGAGCAGGATGTCGTGCAAACTGGGCTGCACCATCAGGAAAGTGTCGCCCGTGTGGGTCTCCACGCGGCTGCCGAAGGGTTTGTCGAGCAGGTCATCGTGCCGGATGACGCCGCGATGGGTGTGCAGCGCGCCGCCTTCCTGTAACCGGAAGATGAAATCCTTGCCGCGGGGGTCTATGAGTTGAACGAGGTCGTTGGGGTGAGGCATGGGGGAGGTAGTTCGGTAGTCAGGTAGTTGCCTGGTCGGGTAGTCTGTGGTCGGTTGTCGGTCGTCGGTCGTCCGCCCTTTCACATTTGCTGACTTTCCTCTTCACTCAGCCAGTGACCGAGGGCCAGAAAGATGAAACTAAAGAGGGTGGCCGTTCCCAGGTTGACGGGGCCGACGCGCCAGAAGTGCCAGCCCAGGTACGCCCCGGCGGCGTGTCCCACCCAGAATCCGCTCCAGGAAAGCAGGGTGTAGAGCAGGAGACGCCCCGCTCCCCCGCCGCGCCACAGGTGGAAAAGCGTGCCGTACAGCAGGCCGAGGAGGGAGAAGAAGAGGAAGGCGGGGAGGGTCATGGAAGGATGAATGCGGAATGATGAATGGCGAATGCAAAATGCAAAATGCAAAATGCAAAATGCTGAACGCTAATGGCTGGACGCTGAATGCTGGATGATGCCGCCGCCCAGACAGATTCCGCCATCGTAGAAGACGGCGGCCTGGCCGGGGGTGATGTCCCGCAGGGGTTCGTCGAAGCGCACGTGGACGCGGCCCTCCGGCAGGGGGGTGACCGTTCCCCAGGCGTCGCGCGCCTTGTAGCGGATTTTCACCTGGGCGCGGATGGGATTTTCGGGGGGCGGGCAAATCCAGTTAACGGAAGCCGCCCAAAGGAAGTTCGCTCCCAATTCCCGGCGGGTTCCCACAATCAGGGCGTTGCGCTGCGGGTCTTTCCTCAGCACGTAGAGCGGTTCGCTCCAGGCGATTCCCAGCCCTTTGCGCTGCCCGATGGTGTAATCCACCAGACCGGTATGAGTTCCCAGACGCTCGCCGCGGCGGTTGAGGATGGGGCCGGGCGCACCCAGATGGGGCGCGTTGCGGCGCAGGAAATCGCGATAATCGCCGCCGGAAAGGAAGCACAAATCCTGGCTGTCGGGGCGGTTGGCGACGGGGAGGTCGAAACGCCGCGCCAGGGCGCGCACTTCGGGCTTGGGATACTCCCCGATGGGAAAGAGGGCATGACGCAATTGCTCCTGGGTGAGGACGTGCAGCACGTAAGACTGGTCTTTGCCGGCATCCACGCCCCGGAGCATTTGGATTCTGCCGTTGGGGGCGCGGCGCAGGCGCACGTAATGGCCGGTGGCGAGGTAATCCGCCCCCAGGGAGAGAGCCTTCTCCAGCAGCAGCCCAAAACGAATGTGACGGTTGCAGGCCAGGCAGGGATTGGGGGTCATTCCCTGCGTATAGCCGTTGATGAAAGTCTCTCGCACGACGCGCTCGTAGAAAGCCTGCCCCGCATCCAGGGTATGGAAAGGGATGCCCAACTGGTCGGCCACAAAGCGCGCCAGGTGCATGGCATCCAGCGTGCAACAGGCGTTCTCGCTTTCCTTGCCCGGTTCGCTCCACAGACGCAGCATCATGCCAATCACGTTGTACCCTTGCTCCTTGAGCAGGGCCGCGGCTACGGAACTGTCTACGCCGCCGGACATGGCGACGACTACGGTGGGGGGAGCAGTCATAACAGGAGAAAACCAGGGGGAGATGTATGCGGATGAAACACCCATTGTACCGCGTTCGGCGGCATCAGGAGGGCTTTTTTTTGTCTTCATCAATATCTGCCTGCGATTATATCTCAACTCGCTGCAATCCCCTGATATAATACGCGGCGTGTTTTTAAGTATCAAGTGTCACGTACCAAGTATCACGTACCAGGTATCACGTATCAACTCCGTGGAGGCAGCATGACCGTAAAAATCAAATTCGGCACCGATGGATGGCGTGGCAGGATGGCCGAAAATTACACTTTCGACAGCGTGCGCCGCTGTGCCCAGGGCTTTGCCCAATATCTGCTGGATGGCGGCAAGGGCGGCCAGTGGGTCGTGGTGGGACACGACAAACGTTTTCAATCCGAGTATTTCGCGGCTGCGGTGGCCGAAGTCTTGGCCGCCAATGGCCTGAAGGTGTATCTCACCGACGGCCCTACCCCGACGCCGGTTATTTCCTATGCCGTGGTGGATAAAAAAGCCGCCGGAGCGGTCAACGTGACCGCTTCGCACAACCCGCCGGTGGACAACGGCTTCAAGGTGCGCGATGAGCACGGCGGCGCGATTGCTCCGGACGGTCTCAAGGCCATCGAAGCGCGCATCCCCGATGAGGTGGATGCCGTCAAGCGCCTGCCGCTGGCGGAGGCCGAATCGCAGGGGCTGGTGGTGCGTTTCGATGCCGCTCCCGCTTACATCGAGCACATCAAAACCCTGGTGGACCTGGAACCCATCAAGGAAGCCGGCCTCAAGGTGATGGTAGACCCCATGTGGGGCAACGGGGCCGGATGGTTCCCGCGCCTTCTAGGGGGTGGGAAGACCGAAATCATCGAGATTCACAACGTGCGTAATCCCATCTTCCCGGAGATGAAGCGCCCCGAACCCATCCGCCCCAACGTGGACGCCGGGCTGCGCGCCACCGTGGAGCACGGAGCGGATATCCTGCTCATCAATGACGGCGACGCCGACCGGGTGGGCTTCGGCGACGAAAACGGGACTTTCATTGACCAGTTGCGCGCCTACGGTTTGCTCGCTTACTACCTTCTGGAAGTGCGCGGCCAGCGCGGCCCGATTGTCAAGACCCTCTCCACGACCACGATGCTCAACAAACTGGGCAAAATCTACGATGTACCCGTGTACGAGACCGGCGTGGGCTTCAAGTACGTCGCCCCCAAGATGCTGGAAGTGGATGCCCTCATCGGCGGCGAGGAGAGCGGCGGCTACGCCTTCCGCGGCAACGTGCCGGAGCGCGACGGCATCCTGGCCGGGCTGTACATGCTCGATTTCATGGTGCGTACCGGCAAGAAACCCACCGAACTGCTGGAGGAACTCTTCGAGAAAGTCGGCGGGGCGCACTACTACAAGCGCATCGATACCCCCTTCCAGGGCGACAAGCAGGAAAAGATTGACCGCATCCTGGCGGCCAACCCCAAGACGATTGGCGGCCTCAAAGTCACCGAACTGGTCACCATCGACGGCTATCAATTCCGCCTGGAGGACGGCGGCTGGCTGCTGATTCGCTTCAGCGGCACGGAGCCTATCATCCGCGTCTACTGCGAGACGATGCACGCCGACAAGGTGGATGCCATTTTGGCGGATGGCCTCAAGATTGCGGGTATCCGCTGACGGCATGGCGCTGACCGATACGCATTGCCACCTGTATTTCAACTCCTTTTCGGACGATTTGCAGGCAGTGTTGGAGCGGGCGCGGGGAGTTGGTGTGGAGCGTTTCCTCGTGCCCGCCGTAGACCTGGAGACCAGCCGCGCCGCCCTGCGTCTGGCCCAGACCGAACCGGATGTTTTCGCCGCCGTGGGTGTGCATCCCAACGATGCCGCGGCCTGGCAGGATGCCTGGCTGGAAGCCCTCCGTCCTTTGGCGCAAGCCCCGAAAGTGGTTGCGATTGGCGAAATCGGGCTGGATTACTACCGGGATTACACCCCGCCCGATATCCAGCGCCGCGCTTTCGAGCGTCAGTTGGACCTGGCCGCCGACCTGAGACTGCCGGTGGTCATCCACAGCCGCAACGCCCGCGGCAGCGCCCAGGCCATAGACGACATCCTCGACCTGTTGCAGGATTTCCTGGCGCGCTGGGAGAGCGTCTCGCCGGAGATGCGCGGTCGCTGGGGGGTGCTGCACTCCTTTTCCGGCAGCGCGGCCCAGGCGCAGCGCGCTATCGAGATGGGCTTTTCCATCGGCATCACCGGGCCGGTGACCTTCAAAAACGCTCCCGACTTGCAGGCGCTGGTACGCACCCTGCCGCTGGAGCGCCTTCTTATCGAAACGGATGCGCCCTTCCTCTCCCCGCACCCCCTGCGGGGTAAGCGCAATGAACCTGAGCGCGTCCGTCTGATAGCAAAAAAAATTGCAGAACTCAAGGGATTGCTGCCGGAGACCGTCGCCGAGACGACGACGCGCAACGCGGCGCGTCTCTTTCAATGGAGTGTGTTGGATTGAGTCAGGTAGTCTTTTTTGATTTGGTGCAGGAACGAATTGCCCGTGTGGAAGAGCGGATGCTGAGCCAGACGGAGCGTCATAACCGGGAATTGCGCGCTGCCGTGGGGCATTTGGTGGCTTCGGGTGGGAAACGAGTGCGTCCCGCCGTCGCTCTCCTGACCGGTGAAATGCTCGCCGGTGACGAAGAGCGCTTGATTACCCTGGCCGCCGCCATCGAGATGCTCCACACCGCCACCCTGGTGCACGATGATTTGATTGACGGCTCTCTCCTGCGCCGCGGCATCCCCACCATCAATGCCCACTGGACTCCCGGCGCGACCGTCCTGACGGGCGATTTCATCTTTGCCGCTGCTGCTAAACTGGCCGCCGAGACCGATTCGGTCGCCGTGATGCACCTCTTTGCCGAAACCCTGGCCGTGATGGTCAACGGCGAAATCACGCAGATGTTTGCCAGCCACGGCGTCGCAGACCGCGAGAACTACTACCGCCGCATCTACGCCAAAACGGCCTCCATGTTCGTCCTGGCGACCGGGGCGGCGGCCTATCTCAGCCCCGTAGATGCCGCCCAGGAAGCTGCCGTGCGCCGTTACGGGCGCGCCATCGGCATGGCTTTCCAGATTGTGGATGACATCCTTGACTTCGTGGGCGACCAGGCCGCCGTGGGCAAGCCCGTGGGCAGCGACCTGCGCGACGGTCTCGTGACCCTGCCAGCCATCTACTACTGGGAGAGCCACCCCTCCGATGCCGATATGGGGCAAGTGCTGGGAGGGGATTTCTCCGGCGCGCACGTTGACCGTCTGATTGAATCCATCCGTAACAGCGACGCCGTCCGGCAGGCGCTTGAGGAAGCCCGCGATTTCGTCCGCCAGGCGGTAGATTCGCTGGATGCTTTCCCCCCCGGCCCGGCGCAGCAGGCCCTCATTGCTCTAGCGCATTACATCGTGGAGCGTGAGGTCTAACTCGTCCCTGGCAGCCCCCTGACGCTCCGAGCCTTCCGCCTCTCCTCGGGGCGTTTTTGTTTACCCACGTGGTGGGAGAGTGCCCTCTCTCCTTATTGCCAACCGACCTACCAGACCAACCGACCAATCCGACCAACCAGACCATTCCGACCAATCAGACCAATGACCCCCACCCTCCTCATCAAATTCGGCGGCACCTCGGTAGGCGCTCCCGAATCTATGCAGCAGAGTGTGGACATCGTGGCGCGGGCCGCGAAGGAGTGGGCGCACGTCGTTGTCGTCACTTCTGCCCTCTCCGGCGTCACCGATGCCCTGCTGGAGAGCGCCCGCTGCGCTGCCGAGGGGAACATGCAGCCCTTCTACCGTTCCGAGGAACTCCTGCGGGAGCGGCACGCCGCCATCGCTGCCCGTCTGGTGCCCGATTCCGGGGAGCGCGCCCGCCTGATGCGTTCTCTCAACGACCTGCTGGCCTCCTTCCGCAGTTTGTGTCAGGCCGTGGCCGTTTTGGGCGAAGCCTCTCCCCGCGCCCTGGATGCCATTGCCGCCCTGGGAGAGCGCATGAGCGTCCGCCTGCTGGATGCCGCCCTGCGGGCCCGCGGTCTGCCCTCCCGCTTCGTGGAATCCGGCGAGTGCATCGTCACGGATGACCACTTCCAGAACGCCTACCCCGATTTGGATGCCACCCGGGAGCGGACTCGCACGGTGCTGCTCCCGTTGTTGCAGGGCGGCCTGCTACCCGTTGTGACCGGTTTCCTGGCGGCCACGCCTGAGGGAGTTACCACCACCCTGGGGCGCGGCGGCTCCGACTATTCCGCCGCTTTGTTGGCTGCCTCCCTCTCCGCCGATGAAGTCTGGATTATGACCGATGTGGACGGGGTGATGACCGCCGACCCGCGCCTCGTGTCGGAAGCGCGCTCCATCCCCCAACTCACCTACCGGGAGGTGGCCGAACTGGCCTACTTCGGGGCCAAAGTGCTCCACCCCAAGACCATCCGCCCCGTTATCGAGGCCGGCATCGGCCTGCGCATCGCCAATACCTTCCATCCCGAACATCCCGGCACGTGGATTGTCTCCGACGGCGAGGAAACCCGCCACGGACGCATCAAGGCGGTCACAGCAGTTTCCGGCGCGGCGCTGGTTACCATCGAAGGGCGCGGCATGTTGGGCGTACCGGGCGTCGCGGCGCGGGCCTTCGCCGCCGTCGCCGCCCTGAAAGTCAGCGTGACCCTTATCTCGCAGGCCTCCTCCGAGCAATCCATCTGTTTCACCGTCCCCGCCGATGCCCGTCAGCGGGTCGTCGCCGCCCTGGAAGAGACCTTCGCCGCCGAAATCGCCCGCCGCGACATAGACCGCGTCTGGGCCGGGACGGAGGCTGTCATCCTGACCGTCGTCGGGGCCGGGATGCGCCGCACGCCGGGGATTGCCGGGCGCATATTCACCGCCCTCGGCGAAGCGGGCGTCAACGTGATTGCCATCGCCCAGGGTTCCTCCGAAGTTTCCATCAGCCTGGTCGTAGATGCCGCCGACGCCCAAACCGCCCTCCGCGCCGTCCACGCGTTGACGGTGGAGGGTGGACGGTAGACCGTGCGAGGGAGCGTGCGGCGTGCGGCGTGCATGCGATGTGCGAGGTGCGGGCGTGTGACGCGCGGCGAGCGTGCGACGTGCGACGTGCGGCGTACGGATGAGACGCAACGTACGCCTAACTAACCAGAGCAACGCTTCGACACACTCAGCGCGACGCCAATGCAACCGATGAACCAATGCAACTAATGCAACCAATGCAAC
>JANTFR010000095.1 GCA_024763355.1 Anaerolineales bacterium | reverse complement strand
GGAATACCTTGAGCAGTAATCGTGTCATTGCGAAGGAGCGATAGCGTATGAAGCAATCTCCTGGTTTGAGAGGGGGATTGCTTCGCTCCGCAGGCTACGCTCGCTACGCTCGCAATGACGGTTGTCCAAGGTACCTTTGACAACTACATAGACTCTGAAAAATGCTCAGGAATCGCGTTGAAAAGTGACCATTTCTGTGTGCGATGTGCGGACGTCCATTTCTGCGTCCAGATGTTTCGTCTTTTGAAATGCTACCGCTTCCGTTGGAGATTCGTGCACCGTTACACGCACTAATTCAACAGGCAACCCTTCAATTAAATGGTGTACCTGTTGGTAGATAACCGCCGATAAGGCCTCAGTGGTGGGTTGTATCCTCCGGAAAGGGGGCAATTCATTGAGAAATTTGTTGTTGTAAGCGGAAGCCACCAATCGAATCTTCTCGCGTAGGGCCTGGTACCCGATGGCAAAGGCTTCCTCTCTCGATAGAATTTGTGCTCGAAAGGTAACTGCCAGTCGATAAGAATGCGCGTGAATAACCCCGCGAGTGCCGTCGGAGACCACCGCGTGCCGGGCATTGAAGAAAACGTCCAGGGAAATTTCGTAGGCATACCCTTGAGGGGCCTTCAGTACCTGTTCCAGGTCTACATCCCAAAAAGACTGTGGAATGGCCTCTTCCTGTAGCGCAGAAGTTCTTTTTGTCACCTTTTGATGAGAAGATTTGCTGCTTTTCGGCGAAGACGAGGTATGCTGGGCAGAATGTAATTGCCCGGTTTGTGATGTGGCTCGTTTGTGCCACAGGGGAGATGGTAAATTGGATTTCATGATAATAAAGGAAAACTTCAAAATGATGCACAGGGTACACGCGTGGATATATGAATAGAACTATGGTACTACATTTTCAGGGGAGATGCCAGATAGAAGTGTTGACAAATCATGATAATTTGTCAGAAATGGCATTTGTTTTTGACGTGCAGTAGATGTTGAAAGAAGCGGAACACAGTATAATGAGTGCAATTCTCCCTGAATGGAAAGCCCACATTGGTTAGCAAGGGAATGTGTTACACGTCTACCCCGCCGTCCCAGTTTTCCTGACGCACTGGAGTGTGCAGTTTGTCGGATAAAAAGACATTTGAGTACGATACTTTGCTGGCGATAAATGTGCGCTGGGGTACATTCATCGCGGTCGTATTCAGTTTGCTCTTTGTGCTTATTTACACCTGGGGCGGTTATCCGCATATCATGGTGATTGTCAACGGTGTTTCTCTTGTCTTGAACCTGTTGGTCATGGCGTTGGCTTTTCGAGGATGTACGCACCGCTTCCTGGCACATGTCATTACCTTTACCGTGTATAATTCCATGATGGGAGCGGCTGTGTTTAGCGGCGGTATTGCCTCCTCGAGTATTGTCTGGTTATTGGTAGTTCCCTTGGTTGCCACTTTGATTACGGGAAGGCGTGGCGGGATACTCTGGGGGGCAATCAGTGTGCTTACAGGCATCTTCTTCTACTTGTGGGCTCCTATTTTGGATGCCGTTGCTTTGATACCTGCTACAAATTTGGACCGGGCGGTAGATTTATTGGCCGCTCTCTTGACCGTTATTGTTGCTGTATGGATTAGTGAGACCATTCGGTATAAAGTGTTAAGCCAGTTAGAGACGGCTCGGGCGCAACTTCAGCACCTGGCGACGATTGACCCTCTGACCCAAGTATATAATCGCCGATACTTTTCTGAGCGGGCTGCTCGTGTTCTGTCCGTCCCTCAAGAATCGGCTCTTCTGACTTTCGACATTGACTATTTCAAAACGGTCAATGACCGCTACGGTCATGATGTCGGCGACCAGGTGTTGCAAATTCTGTCCCGGAGAGTGTTGCACAACTTGCGTGATGGAGACATCCTTGCCCGTTTTGGCGGGGAGGAATTTGTCATCTTGCTCCCCAATACGAGCGCAGATGTAGCCTTTCAGGTCGCAGAGCGCCTGCGCCGCGCAATTGCACACCAGCCGTTTATGGTCGATGAGGCGCAATTGCGAGTCACGATAAGCATCGGCATCACCTCCTGCGCTGGTGTTATTCAGAACCCGCAAGCACTTGGCAGGGTGTTGCAGGAGGCCGATAGGGCCATGTATCGCGCCAAACAGAAAGGCCGCAACCGCGTCGAATTTTTCTCTCAAGTGGACGAACCTCTCGTATGAAAAAACGTTCCTTCTTTGCCGCTGTTTTTCTCTCCCCCGAAGAGCGCCGTCTGCGCGCCGGATGGCGTTTGTTGCTGCAAACGCTGCTGTACATGCTCCTGGCCGCCCTGGTGGTCCCGTTGATTGGGTTGGCGGGGTGGACTTCATCCTTCCTTCAGGGGAGATACGCCCTTTTGTGGCAGCAACTGGCCGATTTGCTGGCCCTGAGCATCTCCGTGTATCTGGCGCGGCGCTGGCTGGACCGGCGCTCTTTCGCCAGTTTGGGGCTGCCCGTGGATGCCGCCGTGGGGCGCGACCTCTTGACGGGCATCCTCATCGCCGGCGTGATGATGGGCTTCATCTTCGTTCTGCATCTGCTCTTGGGCTGGATGCCGGATGTAGCCTACGCCTGGAAGACGCAGCCGCCCGGTCTTGTCCTGGGGCAGACGGGCTTCTGGCTGCTCATCTTCCTGCTCGTGGGCTGGAAGGAAGAATTGTGGATGCGCGGCTACTGGCTCCAAAACATGGCCGACGGCATCAACGTGCCCTGGGCGGTGTTCCTTTCTTCGGCGGTCTTCGGCCTCCTGCACCTGGGAAATCCCAATGCCACCTGGGTCTCGGCGCTCGGCATTTTCGTCGCTGGGGTCTTCCTGGCGCTGCCCTGGGTGTGGACGCGCCGCCTGTGGCTCTCCATCGGCTTGCACATCGGCTGGAACTTCTTCGAGGGGGTCATCTTCGGCTTTCCCGTCAGTGGGATTGACACCTTCCGCCTGCTGGAGCCTTCCATCAACGGCCCCGCCTTGTGGACGGGCGGCGCATTCGGCCCCGAAGCCGGTCTGGTGCTGCTCCCCGCTATCATCCTGGGCACGCTTCTGGTGTGGGGGTACGGGCGGTGGACGACGGATGACGGACGACAGACGACAGACCACGGACAACGGACAACAGACGACGGTGGACGGTAGACCGTACCCCGTACCCCGCACCTCGCACTTTGCACTTCGCACCCTGCACTTCGCACCTCGCACTTTGCACTTCGTACCTCGCACTTCGCACTTCGCACCATGACCTTCCTCCTTGCTTTCCTCCCCATCGCTGTCATTTTGGCTTTAATGGTCGGCTACCGCTGGGGGGCGTCACGGGCCGGCGCAGCCGGATACCTGACCGCCTTGGCCGTGGCCGTTCTCTTCTTCGGCGCGGGGCCGCGCGTGCTGGCCTATGCCCATGCCAAAGCCCTGCTCCTCACTGTGGACGTGCTGCTCATCATCTGGGCGGCCTTTCTTCTCTTTCGCGTCGCCGATGAGGCCGGGGCAATCCGCACGATTGGCGATGCCCTCCCCCACCTGACTGCCGACCGCGGGATGCAATCTCTGCTGATTGGCTGGGTTTTTGCCTCCTTCTTGCAGGGGGTAGGCGGCTTTGGCGTCCCCGTGGCGGTGATTGCGCCCATTCTGGTCGGGCTGGGATTTTCGCCTCTCTCGGCGGTGGTCATTCCATCTATAGGACACTCCTGGGCGGTGACTTTCGGCTCGCTGGGGTCCTCGTTCAACGCCCTGATGGCGGCCACCAACCTGCCCTTCGACGTCCTCGCCCCCGATGCCGCCCGTTTCCTGGGGATTGCCGGTATCGCCGTGGGGCTGCTGGTGCTGCATGCTGCCGAAGGCTGGAGCGCGGTGCGCCGTCTCTTCCTGCCCGCCGTGCTGCTCGGCGTGGTCATGGCGGTGGGGCAATATCTGGCGGCTACCGCCGGGCTGTGGAACGTCGGCTCTTTTCTGGGCGGTCTGAGTGGATTGGCGGTTGCCATTCCCCTGGCGCGGCGTTACCGCGGGGAGATGGGCGACAACGGGCATCTGGATACCCGCCGGGTGCTGGTGGCCCTCTCCGGGTACGCGGTTTTGGTGGCGGTCACTCTGGGCGTGCAGTTGATTCCGGGCGTGCGGGCCGCCCTGGGGAAGGTCGCCGTCCTGCGGGTGGATTTCCCGGAGATTGCCACCGCCCAGGGGTTCGTCACTCCTGCCGGGCCGGGACGCGTCATCCGTTTCCTGCGCCATGCCGGAACTATCCTGGGGGTCTCTTCTCTGCTGGCCTACCTCATCTACCGTAAAGCGGGCTGGTATCAGCCGGGAGCGGGGAAGCGTATCCTTGCCGGTACGGTCACCCGCGTCATGTCTTCCAGCGTGGGGATTGCCTCCATGGTGGCGATGGCCGTGGTGATGCAGCATGCCGGGATGACGGATGCCCTGGCGCGCGGCCTGGCGGAGAGCGTGGGACGCGCTTACCCCGCGGTAGCCCCCTGGATTGGCGCCCTGGGGGCCTTTATGACCGGCAGCAACACCAATTCCAACGTGGTTTTTGCCGCCTTGCAACAGCGCACCGCCGAACTGCTGGGCTACACGGTGGCGCTCATCCTGGCCGCGCAGACTGCGGGTGGGGCGCTCGGTTCGGTGATTGCTCCCACCAAAATCGTGGTCGGAGCCAGCACCGGCGGCATGGCCGGGCGCGAAGGCGAAGTGATGCGCAAAATGCTGGCCTACACCGGCTCCCTCGTGGCGCTGATGAGCGTCATCGCATTGCTGGGGGCGTAGGAATGCAGAATGCGGAATGGCGAATGCAGAATGGTGAATGATGAATGCAGAATGAGGAATGCCCGACCAGGCGACTAACAGACTACGCGACCACGCGACTACGCGACTATGCGACTAATAGACTATATGACCAAATTCCACAAACACACCCTCATTTTCCTCCTGATGGTGCTCCCGCCCGTCGGGATGTACTTTGCCGCGCAAAATGGCGCCCCGGATGCCGTTTTGTGGGCGCTGCTGCTTCCCGTGGCGGGGGGCAGCGTATGGGCCATGTTCGTCAAGTGATAGGGCAACCGGAGTGATGGCGATGAGCGAAAGCATTTCCAGGAGCAAGGCCCGGACGATTGGCGCGCTGCTGGCAGTCACTTTCATCGGGGCTGCCCTCGGGTTTGCGATGCGCATCTACGGGCTGGCCTTCGCGCCCCCCTGGACGTTTGTGACCGGCGTGGTGTACCTCTTCGTGCTTTGTCTCAGCCCCCTGCTTGGGGTCGCGGCCCTCGCTGCGGGATGGATGCGAGGGCGGGAGTTGTTGGCGGCGCTGGCCGTGAGCCTCATCGTGGCGGTGTTCTACCTGGCGTTCGTGGGGGCGATGGGGTTGCCGACGGGGATGACCACCTGCAAGCCGCTCCCCGCCTCTCCGCCGCAGGTACGCTACGCCTGTGTTTCTGCCTCCAGCGATGATGCGAACTTCCGTTATGAATTCACCCTGGAAGGCCGCGCCGGATGGCCGCTCATGCGGATAGCGCCCTCCGAGCCGTAGGCAGTTGACGAGAGACGGCAGGAACGGCCTCCCTTTGTGCGGCTCCCGTTCCCGAATGGGGCACCTCCCCTGGATGTGTAAGACTTCCCCGCCCCATCCTGTCGGAGTAGCGCACCGCCCCTCCCGACTACCCGACCACGCGACTACCCCACCATGCGACTACCCGCCCCCGATTTACAACGCCTCGACCGCTTGAAAAAATACCCCCTGGCTGCCAAACATGCGCCGGCCTTGCGGGATTTCGTCGCCCGCGCCCAGCCGTACGAATTGCGCCGCGTCAATCCGCTTTACCTGGCCGAGCGCCTGCGCTGGAGCCGCAACGAAACCCTGGACGTGCTCACCTATGCCGTGGCCGAAGACCTGTGGCGTCTGCATTGGGAGGCGTACTGCCCCGCCTGCGGCGGTCTCTTGCAAGAGAGCGGAAACCTGGGCGACCTGCATCACCATCAGGTCTGCCGGGTCTGCGGTTGGGAAGGGGAAATTGCGCTTGACCGGGAACTTGCCGTAGAAGCCAGTTTGAGCGAAGATGTGCGCCGCTTCCCCCCCGAGGAGCGCGATAACGCCGCCTTTCGCCAGACCGTGCAATCCCGCCTGGGACGTTTGCCTGCCCTGGCGCTGGTCAACCGCCCCCTCTTTCGCGAGTTGCTGGGCGCGCAGACCCTGCCTCCCAACCAATCCCTGGGGGTGGAGAGACTGGTAGTCTTCTTCTCCGACCTGAAAAGTTCTACCGCTCTCTACGAGCGCCTGGGCGATGCGCAGGCTTACCAACTGGTGCGGGCGCACTTCGATGTCATCTTTCAGGCGGTAGAGGCCGAAGGCGGCGCGGCGGTCAAGACGATTGGCGACGGCGTGATGGGCACCTTCTTCGAGCCGCAAGCCGCGATGCGCGGCATCGCCGCTGCCCTGCGCGGCCTGGAGGCCGTCAACCAGCGCCATGATTTGCACGGCGAAAACCGCCTGCGCCTGAAAGTGGGGGTCCACATGGGGGCCTGCATCGTCGTCACCCTCAACCACCGTTTGGATTACTTCGGCACCACCGTCAACGTGGCCGCCCGCCTGAGCGACCTTTCGGGGGGCGACGAAGTGGTGCTCAGCGAAACCCTGCTCACAGACCCCGCCACGCGGCAACTCGTGGCCTCCCTGGGGGAAACGCGTCCCTTGCACACTACCCTGCGCGGCCTGAGCCGCCCCATCAGCACCCACCGCCTGCGGGTGGGGGAAAAAGACCGTTGACCGCGAGGCCGTAGACCGTGGTCTGTCGTCTACGGTCTGTCGTCTACCGTCCACCGTCCACCGTCTATCGTCTATCGTCCCAATTTCGCCACCGTTACACCCTCACCGCCTTCGCCCTCGCCGCCCGGTTCCCAGGAGGCCACGTGGGGGTGACGCCGCAGGGCGTCGCGCACGGCAGCCCGCACCCGCCCGGTGCCGCGCCCGTGGATGATTCGTACCCACGGCAGGCCGGCCAGGAAGGCGGCATCCAGGTAGCGGTCGAGTTCCTCCAGGGCTTCGTCCACGCGCTGGCCGCGTAAATCCAGTTCTACGCCGGGGGAGGGTGCCAGACCGCTTTCCGGGGCGGCGGGTGCTTCCGCGGGGGCCGTCTCTTCCGGGGGGGCGGGTTCTCCGGCGGCAACCTGCAAATCGGAGAGGCGGACGCGCATTCGCAGGGCGCCCATCTGCACTTCGGCCTCGTCTTCTCCCATCGCGGTCACCACGCCTCTGGCCCCCAATCTGGGCACGAGTACCCGCGCTCCCAGGCGCAGCGGCCCGGAGGGGGGCGGCGTCCCGGCGGGCAGGGGGGCGGGACGGCGTTCTACGGGGGGGAGCAGGGCTTCTTCCACGGCTTCCAATTCTTCTTCCACCTGTTCAACGACCTCCAACGGCTGGCGGGCGCGCTTCAAGCGGCGGCGGAGGGCTTCCATCTCGGCGCGGAGGGCCTCCAGACGTTTCTCGGCTTCCTTGCGGGCGGCCTCCAGCACGGCGCGGCGCTCGTCTTCGATGCGCTCCAGGCGTTCGGCCAGTTCGGCGCGGAGCGCCTCGGCCTCGCGGCGGGCTTCCTCTGCGGCGGCGCGGGTTTCGCGGGCGACCTGCCGCTGGCGGTGGATTTCATCCAGCAGGCCCTCGGCGCGCACCTCGTCGGGATGCAGTTCGGCGCGGGCGGCGGCGATGATTTCCTCCGGCATCCCCAGGCGCCGGGCAATCGCCAGGGCGTTGGAGCGTCCCGGCAGGCCAATCGTCAGGCGGTAGGTGGGGCGCAGGGTTTCGATGTCGAATTCCACGCTGGCATTGACCACGCCGGGCGTGTTGTAGGCGTAGGCCTTGAGTTCGGGGTGGTGGGTGGTCACCAGGGTGGTGACGCTGCGCTCCAGCAGGTAGGCCAGGATAGCCCGCGCCAGGGCCGCGCCTTCCTGCGGGTCGGTGCCGGCTCCCAGTTCGTCCAAGATGACCAGGGAGCGCTTGCCGGCGCGTTTGAGAATGCGGTTGATGTTGGTGATGTGCCCGGAGAAGGTGGAGAGCGATTGCTCGATGGATTGCTCGTCGCCGATGTCGGCGAAGATGCTGCGGAAGACGCTCAATTCGGAGCCTTGCGCGGCCGGGATGGGCAGGCCGCTTTGCGCCATGAGCGCCAGCAAACCGACGGTCTTCAGGGCGACGGTCTTGCCGCCGGTGTTGGGGCCGGTAATCACCAGGGCGTAGGTCTGCGGGTCGAGTTCCACGTCGATGGGGACGACGCTTTCGGGGTCGAGGAGGGGGTGGCGGGCCTCCCGAAGGCGGATGACGCTTCCGGGGTGGGCGCGGCCTTTACGGGGGCGAATCGGCCTCAGGGAGGGGGCGGCGGCCTTCAAGTCTTCGGCGTATTTTGCCAGGGCGAAGGTCACATCCAGGCGGGCAACCACTTCCAACATGTGTTCCAATTCGGGGGTGTTCTCGGTGATGCGCTGGGAGAGGAGCGTCAGGACGCGGCGCACTTCGTCGCGCTCGGCCAGTTGCAGTTCGCGGTACTGGTTGTTGAATTCCACCACGCTGAGCGGCTCGACGAACAGGGTCGCGCCGGAGGCCGATTGGTCGTGGACGATGGCTTTGATGCGGCCCTTGAAATCGGCCTGCAAGGGGATGACGTAGCGCCCGCCGCGCATGGTGACGAGGGCATCTTGCAGATAGGGAGTCACTTTGGGGTCGCTGATGAGGCGCTGGAGACGGCTCATCAGGCGGTCGTGGACGGTTTGCAGGTCGCGGCGGATGCGCCCCAGTTCGGGGGAGGCGCTGTCGAGGACTTCGCCGCGCTCGGAGATGGTGCGCGAGATGGCGTCAATCAACCCCAGGGGGGGCGGGATTTGGGCAGCCAGGTCGGCCAGGAGAGGGTATTCGCCTGCCAGCCGCTCGAAGGTGCGCGACAGGTTGCGGGCGGATGCCAGGGTGGATTTGACGTCCAGCAGTTCGTGCGGTTCCAGCATGGCGCTGCGGCGCGCTTTCTCCAGGATGGGACGCAGGTCGCGCGCCCCGCCGATGGTCAGGTCGGAGGCGGCCAGGAGGAGGCGGGCTTCTTCGGTGAGGGCCAGGCGGCGGCGCGCTTCGCGCAGGTCGGAGGTGGGACGCAGGCGGCGCGCCAAATCCGCCGAGGGAGCAAAGGCGGTGTAGGATGCCAGTTTGTCGAGGATTTTGGGGTATTCGAGGATGCGGAGGGTTTTTGAATCCATGAGGGGTGTGTCAAGTGCCAAGTGTCAAGTGCCAGGTGTCAGGTGTTGGGGTGGTGCTCATTGTACCGTTAACTGCCGGAAGGCGCGCCGAGAGAGATGATTTGTGCGCCCGCGATGAACGTCTTGTGTTTCTTGGGTGCTATGGCATTTGCTCGTATCCATATTTTTGTGAAAATACTTGCACTGTTTTTCCTGTTCTGCTACAATGGCAATGTCGTCAACGCTAAGAGATGCGTTCCAATTTCCAGTCATCCCGGGAGGTGGATATGGAGAAAGACAAATTGTTGAAGTTGATGCGCTTTTGGCTGTTCGGCACCTTTATCATCGTCTTTGCTGCTGTGACGGTGTTCGCCGGCATGATAGTTGGCACGGCGATTTTCAGCCAGTTGAATTACTGGCTCATCATTGGGATAACGGCTGTTCTGTGCGTGGCGGGGTACTACATCTACAAAGGGTATCTCGACAAACAGTAGTCGTTTCCTGACCGGATAGGCAAAGCAAAGCGCGGCGCGTGAGAACACGCGCCGCGCTTCGTGTTTTTGGGGCTGCCGTGCGTTTTACTGGATTTCCTTCAGCACCCGGCGGGCAATCACCAGGCGTTGGACTTCGCTGGTGCCTTCTCCAATTGTCATCAGGCGGGCGTCGCGATACATGCGCTCGACCGGGTATTCGCGGCTGTATCCGTAGCCGCCGTGAACTTGCATGGCGTTGCGGGTGACGCGCTCGGCCATTTCGGTGGCGAAGAGTTTTCCCATGGCTCCCGCTTTGGTGTAGGGTTTGCCCTGGTCTTTGAGCCAGGCAGTGTAGTAAATCATCAGGCGGGCGGCGTGGATTTCGGTAGCCGCGTCGGCCAGCATCCACTGGATAGCCTCGAAGGAGGCAATCGGTTTCCCGAAGGCTTCGCGCTGTTTGGCGTAGCGCACGGCCTCCTCCAGGGCAGCCTGGGCGATGCCCACCGAGAGCGCCCCGATGCTGATGCGCCCCCCGTCCAGCGTCCACAAGGTTTGCTGTAAGCCGCGTCCTTCCTCGCCCAGGAGGTAATCCCGCGGGATGCGCACGTTTTCGTAGGTGATGGCGTGACTGTGCGTGCCGCCCAGC
>JANTFR010000094.1 GCA_024763355.1 Anaerolineales bacterium | reverse complement strand
AGAATGACAGGCATCCGCGAGTGGAGTGGGGCTACCAGAGCGTTGGCACGTGTCGTAATCAGAACGGTTGAATAGAGTACCGAACCATCCGGAGCATACCACTCATCCCACAGAGCAGCAATGCCAAAGGCCTCATCTGATTTCAGACGGATGAAATAGGGCTGGGATGGCTGCTTGTTCTCCGCTCTTTTCCACTCGTAAAATCCATCGGCCAGGACAATGCCGCGCTTATGTCGCAGGAGTCCTCGAAAGGCAGGCTTTTCTGCCAGCGTTTCGGCGCGGGCGTTTATCATCTGATAGCGCGTGCGTGCTGCGGAGACCCAGGAAGGCACAAGTCCCCACAAGAAAGCGTCCACGCGCCATGGGCTGCGGTTGGGAATACCCCAGATGGCCTCTCCGGGAGCAATGTTGTAGCGGGGCGTTTGTCCCAGCATAGGAGAGAAATCTATCTGGGGGAATGTTTCTTGCAAGGTTTCTGGGGAAACTCTCAGCGTGAATCGGCCGCACATGCCGGCCTCCTTTTTGATGCCTTTCGCACCGCAGTCATCCTCCGGCGATTTTGACCCGATACCCTTGGCCCTGCAGGTAGGCGGATATTCTTTGGCGGTGCTCCCCCTGGATTTCGATAACGCCGTTTTTGATTGTCCCGCCGGTGCCGCACAGCCGTTTGAGTTCCTTGCTTAGCGCTTTCAGGTCGGTGGGGGAAAGTTGCAGGTTCTTGACCAGCGTGACGGTCTTTCCACCCCGCCCCTTGCTTTCGCGGTGCAGGTAAACGGTCTGCTTTTCAGGCGGAAGGCTGGCCTGAGGGGCGGTGCCGCGTTTGGGTTTTTTCTTCTTGCGCAGGTCGCCCCATTCGGTGGAATAAACCGTAGGATTTTCGTCTCGACTCATGAGGTTTGCTCTCTCTCCTTTCGCAGCGCTTCCACCACTTGCAGGTCCGTGGGGAATTTGAGGGGCGGCAGGGCATCCAGCGGGAAGAAGCGCACTTGCAGCAAATCTCCTCCGGCGCGCAAGGTGCCGCCGAGACGCTGCCCGCGATACCACACCCCGACGGTATGCTGTGCTGGGTCGTGGAAGTTGGAATGGACGGCGAAAACGCCTCGCAGGGCAACTTGCAGCCCGGTCTCCTCGGCGAATTCTCGCACAGCGGCCTCCTCAATACTTTCTTCCCATTCCACATGCCCGCAGGGAATACACCAGCCGCCATCGCGGCGCTCTCCGAGCAGCATGCGGCCCTCCTCCAGCAGGATGACGGCTACCCCGACGGTGGGGTTGCGATAATGCACCCATCCGCAGACTGGGCAGCGTTGACGCTGGCGTTCTCCATCGAAGTAAGGCTCCAGAGGCGCAGCGCAATAGGGACAGTAGATGTACATGCGGAGTCAGTGGTTTTGGGGAATGGGCGTGTCCTCCGTATCCGGTATCTCCCGGGCGGCAGCGGTCAGGAGGGCATGGGCCTCTTGCAAGAGATTCTCCAGCGCGGGGGCAGGTTCCCCGCTCTCCAGAGCCTCCAGATAGCGGAGCAGGGCGACTTTCAACCCGCCGGCGCGATGCGCCCAGGACGAATCGGCGGAAAGGCGCTCCAGACGGTAGATGAGCAGATGGGCGCGCTTCACGCGTTCTGGGCTGTTCATCCCTCGCCTCCGTCCCTCACCCTCGTCTGTCGTCTACTCTTCATCCCCTCCAAACAACATACCGCCGACTACGCCCCCCGCCAACCCCAGGACGGCGGCAACTACAATCCCGATGCAGGCGCCCATGAAACCTGATGCGACGGAGAAAGCCAGGCCTCCGGGCGGGAAGCCTTGGGGGGGCATGTTGCCTGGCGCAATATCGCTCATCATTTTGAGTATCATTGGACGGGTGAACAGCGCAATGAGCGCGCCGAGCAGGGCGCGCACGAGAGAAACGCTGGCCGCACTGGCCGCGCCTCCTGCCATACCCTGTTCAGTGGTGAGCGTTTCGCGGCGGGCGTGAAGATAAGCGTACAGCATCCCGCTGCCGAGATAAATCAGCCCAACGATGACAAAACTGGCGCAGGAAAACAGCAGGCTGCCGGCTACGATGCCCCCCACGCGGTCGGGAACGACCTCGCCCGGCGAGGTCATTACCCGGCTCAAAGTCTGGCGTAAAAAGAGTATTCCCAGCAGCCCGCTGACTACCTGCCAGAGGAAGATGGCCGCGCTGCCAATAAGTGTGCTGCTCACATAGGCGCGTATTTGCATAACAGTACCTCCTTTTCAGCCTTCAATCTTCCGTATTCAGCCTTCCCTCTTTTTCTCCTCCCCCAATGGACTCCGCAGCGTGTGGATGCTGATTTCCGGGGGGCAGTTCAGCCGAACAGCGAAAGTGGATGTACCCAATCCTCGGGTCGTGTACTGGTACATGCCGTCCACGCGGTACAGCCCGCTGTAATACTTTTTCCCGTAGGGGGGCAGGATGAGCGGCCCCAGACCGGGGAAGACCAGTTGTCCTCCGTGGCTGTGGCCAGAGAGAGACAGGTCAAAGCGCCCCGTTACCGCGGCCACGTCGGCGAAATCCGGCACGTGCACCAGCAAAATGGCCGCCCCGTAAGGCGGAATCTTCGCCATGACGTGCTGCAACTCATCGCGCTTGTTGTACACATCGTCCAAACCAGCGATATGCAAAGCCGCTGCACCGCGCCGGATAGTATGCACCCGATTTCCCATTTGCTCGATGCCCGCCGCTTCCAGCATGGCCTGAATATCATCAGGAGCCGACCAATAATCGTGATTTCCCATCACCGCCATCACCCCGTCCGGGGCGTGCAGGCGGCTCAAAACGGGCGTCATGCGTTTGATGAGAGCCGCGTTCCGGTAGGTGATGAAATCGCCTGTTATCACAATTAGGTCGGCGTTTTGGGCGTTAATGAGGTGCACAACCTGTTCTAGGCGTTCCACCCCCAGCCAGGTATCCGTATGCATGTCACTGATGTGTGCGATACGATAACCGTCAAAGACCGCATCCAGCCGCGGCAGAGTCAGCGTTACAGGATTTATGTCGAAAATTTCGGGATTGAGTTTGTTCCTGCCGATAAACGTCGTGTCAATCCATTTGAAGAACCTGCACGAAGCGCGTGCCAGTAAATGAAGAAATGGATTGTGGTTGTAGAGTCTTTGTTCCTGAGTGGACATAGAGAGCGATTGGGAAAGGGGGGAAAGGACGTGGCGGGCTTCCGTAAGCCGCTCAATTTTACCCTATTTTCCTTGAAATCCATCGCCGCAATCGCATTAGATTTTGTATCTATTCGACGCGTACAGGTGACAGTCACTTACGAGGTGACTGTCACCTTCGAATTTTCGCGACCAGCAGATAAAAGCGCAATTTGCGCCAACAGGAGAGTGCCGTCCGGGTTTCCTGAGGAGAATGTGCTGCGAACCAGGCCAGATTGACCATGTGGATGAAAGAGTCCGTACAGTGGAAGGCGTCTTTCAAGAGGGCGTCCCCTTTGGGGAGCCTCCCCAAGGGAGCGAAACTCCCTTTGAGATGGTTGCCAACCTCCAAAGGGGTAGCCCCCTGTGGGAGCGGTTCCGTACCCCGCTCCGCCCAACGGGAAGCCTGCTCCCATAGGCGGAAAATCCTGCGGCGGGGCGGCAGGCGGAGCAGGGAGAGCGTTTCCGCCAGATGCCACAACAGGGCGAGCGCGCTCGCCAGACCCACCGCGGAGAGCAGGATTCCGCCCACACCGCGCGGCAGGGAAAGACGGCGGGCGGCCCGCGGCGCAGGGACGGGAGGCAATTCCGCTTCCATTTCGGCATGGGATAGCGCTGGGCGTCCTGCCGTCGGCTCGAAAACTACCCATCCGTATCCGGGGAAGTAGACCTCCGGCCAAGAGTGGGCGTCGCTCTCATACAGCGTACAGGTGCGCGTGGAGGGGTCGCAAGCTCCGCCCAGGTATCCGGTTGCCAGGCGGGTGGGCAGTCCGGCGGCGCGCCCAAGCACGGCGAAGGCGGTGGCGTAGTAGTCGCAGTACCCGCGGCGCAACTCGAACAGAAAATAGGAGGTCAGGTCGCGGTCGGTGGGCGGTTGGGGCAAATCCAGCGCGTAAGGGAACCTCCTCAGGTAGGCCTCCAGCGCCAGGGCCTTGTCGTAGGGCGTCTCCGCCTGACGGGTGAGAGCCAGCGCCAGCGTGCGCACGCGGGAGGGCAGGTCGTCCGGCAGGGCGAGGTAGCGTTCCTGCATCCAGGCGGGGTATTCCGGCGGCGCGCTGCGTAACTCCGCTGGCGAGGCTGTGGAGGGTATGCTCCACACCTGAAAAGCATGTTCCCGTAGATTCAGCCTGAAAGGGGCGTCGGGCGGATACTCGAAAGATTGCGCCCCCGCGTCCAAATAGCGCACGTCGCCCAGCGCCAGCACGGGGAAAGGCGGCGCTCCTCCCAGGTAAGTCACCTCCTGCCATACCAGTTCCCCCTTCACGGGAAGGCGGGTCGGGTTGTGCCAGCGGCTCTCCCGACCGCCGCTCCACATCCAGCCCTGCCCCGTGTAGCGGTCGTACACGCCGCTGCGCCAGTAGAGCGGCAGGGGGGCGGGCGCGAGGGGGATTTGCAGGCGAATACTTGCCACGGGGATTTCCGCCAGTTCCGGGCCGCTGCCGAGCAGATGTTCCCGCGGCAAGGCGGGCGGCGGCGCAAAAGTGGTTTCGCCTGCCGCACTCCTGCCGGCTGCCGCGGGGTGCAGTCCCGCTGCCCGGTTGAGGCGTTGGATGTGTTCGCGAAGAGGCTCGGTGAGGGGGGCGAGGGCGCGCCAGGCGGCCCGCGGCGCGGGAAGGGAGAGAGTCAGCGCGGCCGCAGTCAACAAGAGACTCACCCCCAGCGTAGCCAGGGCGGTATCCAGACGCAGGTCGGTGGCGTAATCCGCGCCGCGCGCCTCCCACTGCACCTCGCGCCGGATGTGCTCCTCTCCCAGAATGAAGAGCACGCTCACCCCCAGGAACAACGCCAGGGTCAGCAAGCCGCCCTCCGCTGCTGCCCCCATTGCGGTTAGCAGGAATGCCTCCCCCAATACAAGCGCCCAGATGTGCCCCCGGCGGACAGTCATCCAGGCGCCTCCGCCGCCCAGCAAACCCGCGACCAATGCCCAGCCGAATTCCAGGGGCGGCAGGCGGAACCCGACTGCGCTTCCTTGCGGGAGCGCCCGCCCCGTCCACACCCCGGCGGCGAGGGACGCCAGGACGAGAACGGCGGTTGCGCTCCCCAGCGCCGCCCGGCGGGCGCGCATCCTCTGCCCTGCGCTCCAGACCAGAAGTCCGCTCCCGAGGAGGGGCAGGTAGATGGTTCTCCCCGGCAGTTCCCGCAGGGCGGCGCTCAGCCCCACTCCCAGGGCGCTTTGGAGGGCGAGGTAAAGCGCCAGCGCCAGCAGGGAACGGCTGCGAGGGGATGAATTGGCGCTCATCCCGCTTCCCTCCAACGGATGTCCTCCGGCATATCGGGGATGGCGCGCCCCAGGGGGGTGGTCTTCCATTTCCAATGTCCGGCGCGCCCCGGCGCGGCCTCCGGGCGTTCCAACAGATTGCGCGGGATGAGGTGGACGCGCACCCCCATCCCGGTCAGGGCGTGGAACAGCGCCGCGGGATTTTCGCGGCTTCCGAAATCGCGCCCGTCAATCAGCAGGACGGTGGGCCGCAGGCCGCGTTCCAGAAGGGGGGGCAGGGCGGGGAGCCAGGCCGCGCCCGCGTTGGCGGTGATGACCACCAGGCTGGTGTCGGCGGGGAGGGCGTCCCGCAGGCGGGTCAGCATCTCCTCCAAAGGAGATTCCCCGGCTTCGGCCAGCGCCAGGTGGTGCAAAATGCGCTGGCGCTGGGTGGCGCTCCCCGCGGGGGAAAGCCATATCAAACTGCGCCCGCGGGCGCTCAACCCCACTGCGTGTCCCTCTGCAAGGCCGCGGGCGGCCAGCGAAGCGGTCAGCGTGATGGCGTGCTCCAGCGTGGAGGCTTCTCCACTCCCGAAGTGGGCGTGAGAATCCAGGTCGAGCAGCAACCACCAATCGCTGGATGGAGCGTTCTCGAAGCGGCGCACGTGCAGCGTTCCCCGCCGTGCCGTGGTCGGCCAGTGGACGTAGCGCATGGATTCCCCCGGCGTGTAGGGGCGCACTCCGGCGGCACTGACGGTAGGCTCCAGCGCGGAGAGACGGGCGCGGCCCGCTCCGGCGCGTCCCCCGGCGGCAATTTCGATGGGCGGCAGGGGCACGACGGGGGGCGTAACCAGCAGGGCGCGGTATTCGGGAAAGGTGAGGGTGAGGGGGAGCAGCCCCAGCGGGCCGGCGGTGGTCACGCGGGTCGGGCCGAGGGTGAACAGACCGCGGCGGGTGCAGGTGTAGCGCTGTGTCCAGCGAGCGCGGCTTTTGCTCGATACGCCGGTGACGCGGCTTTGGGGGGCGTGCAGGAAAGTGCTCTGGTCGCGGACTTCTACCCACAAGGCCGGAGCGGAAGCGCGGTTTTCCAGCGTGAAGCGCTCTTCGATGCTATCCCCCACCTGCGCCCAGGTGAAGCGCGTTTCCCGATGCAGGCGCAGTCCCCGGCGAAGTTGCCGTACCCACCAGTTTTCCAATACCCACGCGCCGAGTAGGAAAAAGAACAGCACCCGCCAGCCGCGGTAAAAATCCAGCAGGCTCATCAGGAGCGTGAAGGCAATCAGCCACGGGAACAGGCGGGCGCGGAAGGGCATGTCAGAGGGCTTCTTGCGAGGGCGGTGTGGCAACTGTCTCTACCCTCCGCAGCGCGCCCTCCCAGGAAAAACGCTCCTGCACGAAGGTGCGTCCTGCTTTGCCGAGGCGGGCGGCCAAGGCGGGGTCGCGCAGCAGGCGGATTACCTGCCGGGCGGTCTCTTCGGGGGTATCGGCCAGCAGCAGGTGGGTTTCCGGTTCGGCGCGGATGCCTTCGTTGACGATGGATGTGGTCACCACAGGGCGTCCGGCGGCCAGGGCCTCCAGCACCTTGTTTTGCACCCCGGCGGCGAAGCGCAGGGGGGCGACGAAGACCGCTGCCCGGTTGAGGGCCGCATTCAGATCGGGGACGAAGCCGGGGACGCGCACCCCCGGCAGCGCTTCCAGCCCCCGAATCCTGGGATGAGGGTCTGCGCCGACGATGGTCAAACTGGCCTGGGGGATTTCGCGGCGCACCAGGGGCAGGATTTCCCGCGCCAGGAGTTCGGCGGCATCCATGTTGTGCAGGACGCGCATGTGCCCGACGAAGAGCAAACTGCCGGGGCGCGGCTGCTCTCCAGTGGGGTGCAATTTTTCGGTATCCACGCCGTTGGTGACCACCCGAAGATTGCCTTGCGGGACGCGGCGCGCCAGTTCGTCGCGGTCAGCGGGGGAGACGAGCCAGGTTTCCTCGAAAGTCCCGGCCAGATGCGTCTCGTAGCGGGCGATGCGTGGGCGCTCTATTGCGTATAGCCACCTTGAGAGCATGCCGCGGTACGGCAGGGAGCGGGTAATCTCTTTGGAGATGACGTCGGTGAGGTCGAGGAAGCGGTAGGGGGTAGTCGGGTGGTCGGTGGTCCGTAGTCCGTCGTCTACCTTCCAATCCACGAACTGCGCCATGCGGAAGAGATGTACGTACACGGCGTCGAAGCGGTTCTCCGCCAGGGTGCGCCTCACCAGGGCCTGCATCGTCGCCGAGCGGTAGTAGAGAGATTGCAGGGGCAGGGGGCGCCACAGATTGAGAGCGACGTTCAGGGCCGAGCGCCAGGCCGGCAGGTGGACGACTTCCACGCGGGTGCAAATCTCCTGTAAGGGCGGGACGTTGGCCCGTTCCCCTTCGTCGGCGATGAAGGAGAGCAGGGTGATTTCGTGCTCTCGGCTCAGGGTGCGCAAAAAGTGGTAGGCGCGCAGCCGGTCGCCGCGGTCGGGAGGGTAGGGCAGGCGGGCGGTGAGGGCGAGGAGGCGCATGGGAGGGGTTGCGGGGTTAGGGGGTTAGGGGTTGCAAGGGTAGGGGGGAGAAGTCAGACTGGGTGACGGTGGCGTTGTCGGAAGCGAAGACGAAACGTGCCCGAAATTTCTCTCCGGACAGGAGGGAGGGCAGCCAGTAACGGGCGTCGTCCCACATGCGGGAGTAGGGAATGGCATCCAGGGGGAACCACTGGGGGCGGATTTCGTTGCTCTCGGCGGGCGTGCCCTCCCAGGTGCGGGCGGTGAAGACGTGGACGAGATGCTCCCATTCCCGTTTGTGAGGAAAGCGGAATTCCAGCACCGCCCCCAGTTCCAGAGAGGCGGGAGAGACATGCATCCCTGTTTCCTCGGTCAGTTCGCGGCAGGCGGCCTCAGCGGGCGTCTCTCCGGGTTCGATTTTGCCGCCGATACCGGCGATTTTCCCCTGCCCAAAACCGATTTTCTTGTAGCCGAGTAGGATTTCGGCGGGCGGGCCGCCTTTCAGGATGAGGATGAGCGTGGCAGGTTTCATGGGTGTGTTGTCGTGTCTCAGGTGCTGGATGTGAAGGACTTCGGGTTGGAGAGAAACCATTCCAGGTGACCACATTTGGAGCAGACCAGTACGGCGGCATTTTCGTCCAGCCAATCCACATTCAAGAAGGTGCGCCAGGACGTGTTGAGTTGGGCCTCTCGGGCAAAGAAGGTTTGTCCGCCGCAATGGCTGCAAGTGACGAATTTGCCCATCAGAGTGTAACGTTTTGGCTGGGTGACCGCCTGATGGGCACGTTTAACTCCCGCGCGAAGGCGCTTGAAAATAGACATGGGCAGACCTCCTTCGGATAATGAGACAGGTAATGAGAAGTAATCCACGGTTCAGATGGGGGGCAGGAGACCGAGAGCGGTGGCGGTGCGGCGTCCTGCCTGCAGGATTTCGTATTTGGCGCGCAGAATGGTCAGGCGGCGTTTTTCGGCAGATGTCATCTCGCCTGCGTCGGCCAGGGGGTAACCGAGTTCGGCCAGCAGGTCGCCGGCCACATGCTGGAAAAGGCGCAAATCCGGTGGAGACATCTCGCGCTGCCAGCGCCCGATGCGGGCAGGGTCGGGTGGGTGGCGCACCGGCTCGTGGAAGCCGCCGGCGGGGATTTTTTGCTGCCCCAGGCGGTGGGGAGCGGCCATTTCCGGGGCGTAGTCCTCGCCCAGGAAGGCGCACAGGGAGCGCAATTGCCCTTCGGGGTCGCGCACCAGGGTTTCGTAGTGCAGTTCGTAGTAACGGTTCGCTCCCAGGGAGTGCCCATCTCTGCGGGCCTGACGGGTGCGCCGCACCCAGTTGCGGGCTGCGAAGTAAATATCAATGTGGAAATCGCGCTGTCCCCACTTCGCCAGGGTGGAGATGGCCACATCGCGCCCGTCGCGTATCAGGTGGACGAACTGCGCCTGTGGAAAGAGCGCATTCAGCAAGGGGACGTAACTGCTGTAAATGGGAGTTTTGTCGCCCCAGCGGGTCGCGCCGTTCTGTTGCGCATAGTCACTATACAAAACATCAAGGAACACGGATGGCACAGGAGCACCGTCCTCAAAAAAATGCTCCACCGGCGGCGGCGGGCCTTGCCACTCCTTGACGAAGCGGTAGCGGGTAAAAATAATCCCCAAAATGCGCGCCACCTGCTTCCGGCTCAGGGGACGACGGGGATGCTTGCGAAAAAAGAGCGGGATGAAATCGCTCTCCGGCGGGATGTAAATGCGCGGGTGGCTGCTGAGCATAAAACGCAGCAAAGTGGTGCCGGAGCGGTGCGCGCCGATGATGAAGATGGGGGGCATGGAGGGGGATTGGCGATTAGGGGCCGAAGAAGCGGGGTACAATGGTGCCTGGTGAACGCCCAGACTATCTGACTACCAGACTATCGAACTAGACTACGGCATTATACCAATGACTATCCAATCTGCGCTTGTGATTGCCGGATGCCCGCGTTCAGGCACTACCCTGCTCTACAACCTGCTCTCGGAGGTGCCCTCGTTATGGTCGCTGGGCTATGAGAGCAAAGCCATCATCGAGAGATACCACCATCCGCGGGTCAAGGGATGGGTTTCGGGGGCGCTGGATGCCGCTGACCTGACGGAAGAATCCCGCGCCTGGATGCTGGCTGCCTTCGAACAGGGGGCCGCGCCGGGGATGTTTTGGCGGCGGGTGAACCGCCTGCGGGCGGGGCTGCGCGCCAATCCCTTGTGGCAGGCGGTCAAACGCCAGGGGAGACGGGATTCCCCTGCGGGCGCGGTGGGAGCGGCACTTCCTCAGGGGGGGCTGGGCCTCATCCGGGAACTGGCGGCCCTCCAAAACCGCGTCCGTCTCTCGCGCGGGGAGCGGCGCATCCGCCTTTTGGAGAAGACGCCTGAGAACTGTCTCCGCCTGCCTTTTTTGGAGGCTCTGTTCCCCGAAATGCGGGTCATCTACCTGATTCGGGACGG
>JANTFR010000093.1 GCA_024763355.1 Anaerolineales bacterium | reverse complement strand
GTTGTTGCCGGCAGTATCGAACAGCGACTGGTGGCAGTGCATCCCGGAGCCGTTGATGCCGAAGACCGGCTTGGGCATGAAGGAGGCTACCAGACCGTGCTGGGCAGCAATCGCCTTGACGGTGTACTTCAGGGTCAGGATGTTGTCGGCGGCGCGTAGGGCATCCGAAAAACGGAAGTCAATCTCGTGCTGGCCGAGGGCCACCTCGTGGTGCCCCATCTCCACTTCCAGCCCCATGGCGGCGAGGGCTTCCATCAATTCGGCGCGCACCTGGGCGGCCTCGTCGTGGGCGGAGAAATCAAAATAGCCGCCTACATCGTGCGGCACGGGGTGGACGCCGCCGTTGGTGGTTTTGAAGAGAAAGAATTCCGGCTCGGCGCCCACGTTGAAGACCCAGCCGCGCTCGGCAATCTTCGCCAACTGGCGCTTGAGCACCCCGCGCGGGTCGCCGGGGAAGGGATTGCCGTCCGGAGTGTAGATGTCGCAGAAGAAGCGGGCGCGGCGGCGCTCCTCCGGCGTCCAGGGGAGAACGGCGTACGTGTCGGCGTCTATAATCAGACGCATGTCGCTCTCCTGAATGCGGGCGAATCCCTCCACCGAAGAGCCGTCGAACCAGATACCGTCTTCCAGGACGCTTTCCAGCCGTCCTGCGGGGATGTCCACGCTTTTGATAGCGCCGGTGACATCGGTGAATTGCAGCGAGACAAACTTCACGTTGTCTGCCTGGACGCGGGTGATGATGTCTTTGTGTGCCATACGAATCTCCTGAGGTAGAATTAAACAAAAAAACAGGCACGCAGGGCGTGCCTGTTGCACCAACAAGCCGAGCCCTTCCGTAAACACATACCCCAAAGCCCCCAAAGGGGGTGGGGGCACTGTGTACCGCTTGTCCCCGCGGTTACCCGCCGGTTTTCGCCGCACACTCGTTTCACGGAAGGAGAAAGAAGCCCGTGCCAGGCTTCGGAGGCATCCGCTGAACAATCCGATTTTCCCCCGGAAACCCGGGGTTAGTCTTCCCCTGCGGGAAGGAACCTCCACCTCGTAACCCTGCTGCCGCAGGGCCCAGCCGCTATTTCTCCGCTATGCAGTTGTTTCGTTGGGAGCATTCTAGCAGGGCGGAGCCGGTTTGTCAACTTTTTCAGGGAGTATTTGTATGATTTCCACATCCCCCTTGCGTATCACCCTGGCTCAGATGGACGTACACCACGGCGCACCCCAAAAGAATTTACAGCAGGCTGCCGATTTATGCGCCGAAGCCGCCCGCCGCGGTTCGCAGTTGTGCTTGCTGCCCGAATTGTGGGGCAGCGGATATTCCCTCAAGCGCGCCGCCGAACTGGCCGCCCCCTTGGGAGAGGGCCTCTTCGCCGAGATGTCCGCCCTGGCGCGGCGTCACCGCATGGCCCTCGGCGGTTCCCTTCTGGAGGCCGATGGCGGGCGGGTCTATAACACCTTTGCCCTGTACGCCGCCGACGGTTCCCTCCTGGCTTCCTACCGCAAAATCCACCGATTCAGGCCGATGAAGGAAGACCGCTATCTGGAGGCCGGCGCGCAGCCCGTTGTCGTCGAGACCCCTTGGGGATTGACCGGCCTGACGGTGTGCTATGACCTGCGTTTCCCGGAGTTGTACCGCGGTTACGCCCTGGCGGGAGCCTCCCTGGTGCTGGTCGTGGCGGAATGGCCTGTGCCCCGCATTGCCCACTGGCGGACTCTGCTGCAAGCGCGGGCTATCGAGAATCAATACTTCGTGGCGGCAGTCAACCGCGTGGGAGAAGAAGGCGGGCAGACCTTCGGGGGCCATAGCGGGGTGCTGACCCCTTGGGGAGAGTACCTGCTTGAGGCGGGTACCGCTCCCGCCCTCCTGACGGTGGACCTCCCCCTGGATGAGATTGCCCACATCCGCCGGGTCTTCCCCACCCTCCCGGACCGCCGCCCGGAGGCTTACCGTCTGTAATTGGCGGTGGCCACACTCCGAGAGGCTCCTACCCGAAGGACGCCAGAAAGATAGAAACCAGTTTGGGGTCGAAGTGCTTTCCCGCCTGTTCGCGGATGTACTCCAGGGCTTTTGCCTTTGGCCAGGCTTTGCGATAGGGACGGTCGCTGGTCAGGGCGTCGTACACGTCTACGATGGCGAAAATGCGCGCCGCCAGCGGAATTTCCTGGCCTTTCAGCCCGCGGGGGTAGCCGCTCCCATCCCATTTTTCGTGATGGCTGTAAGGAATATCCAGGGCGGGTTGGAGATATTCGATGGGGAAAAGCATGTCATAGGCCAATTGGGGGTGCCGCTCAATGATGGCACGTTCTTCCCTGGTGAGGGGGCCGGGCTTGTGGAGGATGGCATCCGGTACGCCCATTTTGCCAATGTCGTGGAGCAGCGCCCCGCGGCGGATGTGCAGTAAAGCCTCCCCGTCCAGCCCGACGGCGCGCGCCAGTTCAAGAGTCATTTCGGTAACGCGTTGGGTATGTCCCTCGGTCTCTTTGTCGCGCAAATCGAGAGCACGTGACCAGCCCTCAATGGTGGCATCATACGCCAGAGAGAGTTGCAGGTTGGCGCGCTCCAGGTTGCGGAACAAGGTGCTATTGTCCAGCGCGATGGCGACTTGTCCGGCCAGGGCAAGGAGAAATTCGTCCCATTCCTCGTCCTCCTCAAGGGATTCCCGGAGAAACACTTCCAACACCCCCTGGACTTTCCCTTTGGCGATGAGAGGCAGCGCACGGTAAGCGGAGACCCCTTCGGAAAGGAACAGGTGCAGCCGAGGGTCTTTGCTGACGTGTTGGTGGATGTTGGGAATAGAGAGCACATTGCGCTCCAGAACAACCTTGCCGGGCCAGCCTACGCCGACACGCAAGGGAATGTCCTTCAAGGCGTCCCGTCGGAAACCGCGCAGGGCGAGGCATTCCAGACGCAGCGTATTAGGTTCCAGCAGCAAGATGCTGGCCGCCTGGATGCCCTCCTGGCTGATGACCTCGTCCAGTACGGTGTTGAGGGTGACGTTGATGTCTATGCTCCCGGCGATAACCCGGTCTATACGGCGCAGGGTCTGGATACGCAGCAACCGTTGGCGGGTTTCCTCCAGCAAGCGGGCGCTGTGGATGGCCGCAGCCGCCTGGGTCGCGAACAAGGTCAGTAAGCGCTCATCCTCCTCAGTGAACTTTCGGGAACTTTCGCTTGATTCGTATACAGACAGGACGCCGATAAGTTCTTCGCGGTAGAGCATGGGAACTTCCAGAACAGCACCAAACGCTGTTCCTTCGTATTGGGGAGAGCGTCCTTCCCAGGCGGTGTAATCATCTATCCGCATGGGCTTGCGGGATTGGATGACTTTCCCGGCCATGCCCTCTCCCAGTGCGAGGCGGGTTCCAACGTGAATATCTGGATGGGTGCTCAAGGCGACATAGATGCTTTGATTGGCGGGATTGTAACGGTAAATCGTGATGCCTGTGCTCCCCAGGAGACGGTAGGCGTATCGAATAATATCGCGGAAAACGACATCCAGAGATGTTTTTCCTGCCAGGGCCTGGCTGGCTTCGTAGAGAGTGCTGAAATCCTGGGCGCGTTGGCTTGTTTCTTCATAGAGCAGGGCGTTTTTGATGGCTGTGGCAGCCTGCGCCCCCAGCGATTCGGCCAGGTGCAGGTGCTCGGGGGTGAAAAAGTTGGGTTCGGCTTTATCCAGGGAATAGAGAGCAATAACTTCTCCACCGACAATCAGGGGAATACCCAGCCAGGAGATGACGTGCTCGGTGCCGGGAATCTTCTCCCAACCGGCAGCCTTTCGAGTATCTTTGATAAGTACGCTGGTTTGTTCCTCTACGATGCGCTGCAAGTGGGGTTTGGTGCGAATATCGAAGACGGTTTCGGCGATTTTTCGGGGGTCTGTCCAACGTTCGTACTTGCGCGTGTGCAGGATGCCGAATTCTGTAGCATTTTGGCGCAG
The DNA here is from genome assembly GCA_024763355.1 of Anaerolineales bacterium. GTDB lineage: Bacteria > Chloroflexota > Anaerolineae > Anaerolineales > DRKV01 > DRKV01. Next base: position 6,430 of record JANTFR010000093.1, on the reverse strand, counting down.
CATGACGGTGGCGCTGTCGTAGGGAACGAGATTTTCCAGGTAGGTGAGCAGGGTATCCAGAACGGTTTTTAAATCTAGCGAGGAGGCCAGGGCCTGGTTGGCCTGTTGGATGGTCCTGGCCAAGCGAAGGGCCTCTTCTTGGGCCTGCAGGGCTTTTTTGAGCGGGGTAATATCTGTGATGGCTACAATGGCCGGACGCGGCGGGTTTTGTTCTGCCGGCTGCCACACAAAGCGAAAATAAACGTCTTTGGGCGTGCCTTGCAGTGTGTAGATGGACAGTTCGCTCTCTACCAGGGCGGGGTTTGTAGCGATTTGCATCAAATTATCTTTAAGGGCTTCGAGAATGGTTTCGAGGGGATGGTCTTGAAACAACCTGTCTAGGGGGCCGAGCAAGACCTCCTTGTTTGCCGCCTCTGCCAGGTCTAGCCCCGCCTGGTTTGCATTCAGCAGATGAATACGGGAGAGGGCTTCTGTGATGATTTCGTCTTGCGATCCAGCCCAAAGCGCGGTAATTTCCCGGCCTTCTGACGTCAGTTCCTCGAAATAAGATAACAAACCGGTAATATCCACTTCGAAAAGTGCGACGGGGGAGTTTTCGAAAAGATGACGGAAGCGGGTTTCACTCGCGTTGATGGCTCGTTCCGCTTCTTTGTGGGCTGTGATGTCTAGCACCGTTCCGATGGTGCGCCAGGGTTGCCCGGCGTCATCGTAATACGTTTCTCCCTGCTCCTTCACCCATTTGATGCGCCCGTCGGGCATCAATAAGCGGTGCTCAATAGCGTAAGGTTTTTTCTCCTGAACGGAGCGGGTATAAGCCTGGTTTACCGCTTCCCTGTCATCAGGGTGAATGCTCTCCAGAAAAGCCTCATATGTGCCGCTGAATTCGCCCGGCGCAATTTCAAAAATCCGGTGTGTTTCATCGGACCAGGTAAGAGTATTCGTTTTTAAATTCAGTTCCCAACTGCCGATGTGGGCGATACGTTGGGCTTCCTTGAGTAGATATTCGTTTTTGCGGATTTTCTCCTGAGCGCGTTTTATCTCTGTGATGTCTTGCACAAGAGACAAAACGTGGGGCTCTCCTCCCAGGTCTAGAACGGTTGCGGAAAACAAAGCGGTCAGATGTTGTCCATTTTTGTGCCGAAACGTGGCCTCTATGGTCGGGGAAACGCCGTTGTGGTCTTGCAGGGTTTGCGGGCCGTCTTTCCAGATGCTTTCATCTACCCACAGGTGAAGTTCCTCGGCCGTCTTGCCAATGCTTTCCTGGCGTGAATAACCGGTCAGTTGGCTAAAAGCCGCATTGACATCTACAAAACGCCGGTCTGACAGACGACTGATAGTGATGGGATTCGGGCTGGCATCAAAAATTTCGCGGAAGCGCGCTTCGCTGGCTTCCACCCTTTGACGCGCTTCCACCAGGTTGGTGATGTCTTTGGCGATATTCAGCACATGCGGCTCGCCATTAAGCAGAAAAATTTGAGAGGAAAGCAGGCTGACAATGGCACGTCCGTCTTTGGCGCGGAATATGACCTCCAGATTCTCTACCCTGCCGTCTCGCTGCAAAGAGGCTATGTATTTTTCCCGTTCGCGCGGTTCCTGCCAGATATCTATCTCTGTGGCTGAATGCCCCACTACTTCCTCGCGGCGGTAACCGGTCGCGCGGCAAAACGCCTCGTTGATATCTATCACCCGACCATCAGAGAGACGCGTGATGCTCATGACGGCGGGGCTGGCCTGAAATGCCATCTGGAAGTAGGCCTCGCTTCCTATGGCGATTTGCTCTGCTGTTTTGCGCCCGGTGATGTCGCGAACAGTGGTCAAAAGTGCTTTCTTCCCCCCATACTCGATGACTTTCGCCGTCACCTCTACGGGGAAACGCCGGCCGTTTTTGGCGATATGGGTGGCCTCATAAGTAATGGGACCATCTTCAGGAACGCGGGGAAGTTGCGGTCTTCTTGTGTTCTCGGATGTCTCCGGGGCGCACAAGTCTGTTAAATCGCGCTGGAGAAGTTCTTCTTGCATATAGCCATAGAGTTCTGCGGCAGCATGATTGGCCAGTATGAATTTGCTGAAGCCGTCTTTCTGGATGAACTGGAGAAGAACGGCCTCGGGAATGGCGTCGAAGAGGATTTCGGGGAGGAATTGGCTGGCTTGGGCCATGTACATAGTCTCCTGTCTATTTCGAGGGCAAGGAGCAGCAGCATGGCGCAGTCCTGTGGTCGATGGGGAGGGGAACGTAGAGAGGAAGACTGCCCTCAAAAAGGTAAAAGTACTCCTATTATAACCTGAGTTTCTATGGAAGGTTTCCAATTCTGGCAGAATGTTTGGTCGGTTATAAATGCTCGGGGCACAGGAGTACGTCGGCGACGTGGATGTGGAAGGCTTGAAGGACGTGGCTTTTGCGTTGGCGCCGCTCTCACAGGACGAGGCCGGGCGTCTGGTAGATGTAACCTGGGCTGGACGCAAATTGCGCGGCTATCGCAGCCTGCCGCCGCAGGAATGAAAACAGGCCGGACGCGATATCCGGCCTGTGTGGCTCTGTGGGACGACAGGCGTTCTTACACTTTTCTTGCCATTCTCTGATATAACCGGGGTACGTCTGAAAATTGGAGTACCGATGCGCGTTTTAATCATTGAAGACGAACTCGGCGTGTCCGGCTTTCTCACCCAGGGATTGAAAGAATCCGGCTATCTGGTGGATGCCGTTCCCGATGGGCGGCAGGGGCTGGAATATGCCCTGACCGGAGTCTATGATGTCATTGTATTGGACCTCATGCTGCCCGGCATGGACGGTCTGACCGTTTTGCGGGAACTGCGCGCCGGCGGCATCCAGACGCCGGTGCTCTGCCTCACCGCACGGGATGGGCTGAACGACCGCGTCCGTGGCCTGGACAGCGGGGCTGACGACTATCTGGTCAAGCCCTTCGCCTTCCCGGAACTGCTGGCGCGCCTGCGCGCCCTGACCCGCCGCCCTCCCCTCCAGCAGGCGGATGCCATCCTGCGGTACGACGACCTGACGCTCAACCCGGCCACCCGCGAAGTGACCCGTGGCGAGCGACACATCGACCTCACCCCGCGCGAATTTTCCCTGCTGGAACTCCTCCTGCGCCATCCCGAGCAGGTGCTGACCCGCTCCCAAATCCTGGAGCAGGTCTGGGATTACAGTTATTACGGCACGCCCAAGGTGGTGGACGTGTACATCGGCTACCTGCGCCGCAAACTGTGCCCGGCCGGAGAACGTCCGCTCATCCACACGGTGCGCGGCGTGGGCTACCGGCTGGGGGGAGACCCGAACGATGCCTGAGCGCCCTCACCTTCCTGTCCGCGTCCGGCTGACCCTGTGGTATGTGCTGCTCAGCGGGCTGCTGCTGGGCGCTTTTGGCCTGTTCCAGTACCTGCAGACCCGGCAGGCCCTGCTCGAATCGGTTGACACCGCCCTGGAAGTGGCCGTATCGCAGGCGCTGGGCAGCGTGGACATGGAAAACGGGGCGCCGGCTTTCCAGGTCACCGAACAGTTTCCGCTGGCCTCGCGCCTGATGCTGCAAAGCGACTTCGCCGTCCGCCTGCTGCGCGTGGACGGGCGCGAAGTCGAACGGCTGGGCGATGCCACTTTCCCAGCCGATGCCCCGCTGCAAACCGGGTTTGTCACCCTGGGACAGGGGGAAGAAGCCTGGCGGGTCTACACGCGCCCCGTTCTGGACACCCAGGGACGGACGCAAGGCTGGATTCAGGCCGCACAATCGCTGGAAGCGGTCAACCAGACCCTGGCGCGCCTGGCAACCCGCTTTCTCCTGACACTGCCCCTGGCTTTGCTCTTGATGGGTGTCATTGGTGTGTTCCTGGCAGACCGCGCCTTGCGGCCCATTGATCGCATCACCCGCACGGCAGCGACCATCAGCGCTGGCACGCTGACCCGGCGCATCGGCTACCAGGGGCCGGACGACGAACTGGGACGGCTGGCGCATACCTTCGACCAGATGCTCGACCGGCTGGAAGATTTCTTCCGCCGCGAGCAGCGTTTCGTCAGCGACGCCGCCCACGAACTGCGCACCCCGCTCACCGTGCTCAAAGGGCAGATGGAAGTCACCCTGGCCCGCCCGCGCAAGCCGTCCGAATATCAACGGGTGCTGCAATCCCTGCTGGAGCAGGTTGACCGGCTCATCCGGCTCAGCAACGCTCTGCTCTTCCTCTCGCGCGCCGACCAGCAGCAAGTGGACTGGCAGCCGGCCCGCGTCAATTTGAGCGACGTGCTGGCCGCGATTCTGGAACAGTTGCAGCCGCTGGCCGACGAACGCCGCCTGACCGTGCAGGCGGAGCTTCCCCCCGTTCTGCCCGCCTGGGGCGACCCCGACTATCTGACGCGGCTCTTCCTGAACGTGCTGGACAACGCCATCAAATACACCCCTGAAGGCGGCCTGATTCAGGTACAAGCCGAACGCAGCGCCGCGGCGCTGCAAGTCCGCATCCACAACAGCGGTCCAGGTCTGCCCCCCGAAACCCTGCGCCACCTCTTCGACCGTTTCTACCGCGCCGACGCCTCCCGCGACCGCACTGCCGGCGGGGCCGGACTTGGGCTGGCGATTGCCCGCGAAATCGTCCTGCTGCACAAGGGGGATATCCGGGCCGAAAGCGCCCCGGGAAAAGGGGTCACTTTCTTTATCACACTACCTGTGCCGGATGATGAATGAAAACCTTGCGACGCATTGTCATCCCGGTTGCCCTGGCCCTGGCCGGCAGCCTTTTCCTTGAACTGGCCGGCGACATCCGGGCACGCGAAGGCTTTTCCTGGGATGTGCCCCTGATGAACGCACTGCACGGCTATCAATCCCCGCTGCTGGACGCGGCCATGAAAGCGGTCACCGAAACAGCCGCTGCAGGGGCGGTGTTGGTCTTCCTGGTCATGCTGGCCTGGCTCTGGCGGCGGTCGGCATGGCGGGAAATGGGCGGCGCGGCGCTCAGTTTCCTCGGCGCGGTGAGCAGCAATGCCGCCCTCAAACTGTTCTTTGCGCGTCCGCGCCCGTCCGTTTTCGTCCCGCTGGTGGTGGAACATTCTTACAGTTTCCCCAGCGGGCACAGTGTGGCGGCCATGTCGCTCTATGGATTTCTGGCAGTGATGCTTTGGCGGCGGCAGCGCCGCGTCTGGGCGATGCTGGCCGCCGCCTGGCCTTTCCTGGTCGCCTTGAGCCGGGTGTACCTGGGGGTGCACTATCCCAGCGATGTACTGGGCGGTCTGGCCTACGGAGCCCTGTGGCTGCTGGCTGGCGTTTCTCTCTCGCGGTAAGAAAACCTTTACCCGTCCCTTACCGTCTTCTTGCCCGCTCCGCCTACAATGGGGACAGTTCAGGACGTTTTGAACTTTCAACCCACCATCTTACATAAAGGAGTGTACCAATGAAAATCAACCGCTTTTTTGCCCTTGCAGCCCTGGCGCTGCTGGTGGTTGGCGCGATGGGCGCTGTCAGCGTTCATGCCTTCGCCCAGGGGAGCACCCCTCCGGCCCAGACGCAAACCTGCGACCAGCAGGACAACGACGCCGCCGAAGCCGCGATGGCCGGACCCGACACCGACAACGTGGACTTGCAGTGCGGCGAACAGGTCGAAGACGGCCAGCCGGACGGCACCGAAGGGGCCGAAGCCCCCGAAGCCGAAGCTCCCGGTGCAGCCGATACCGGCGCCCAGGACCCGTCCTATGCCGGCAGCATCGCGGTAAGCCAGTCCGAGAGCGCGAGCGAAGCCGATGAAGCGGCTGCCCTGCAAAGCCAGGCGACCATCTCGGCCGCCGATGCCGAAGCCGCCGCGCTGCAAGCCAATCCCGGCACGACCGTGGTCAAGACCGAACTCGATAACGAGAACGGCTCCCTGGTCTACAGCGTGGAATTGAGCAACGGCGCGGACGTGAAAGTGGATGCCGGCAACGGGGCCATCCTCTTCACCGACACCGGCGCAGACGGCGAAAACTGACCGATCCCCGTCCCCCTCATCAGACACGGCTCTCCTGCAGAGCCGTGTCTCTTTTTTTGAAAATGAGAAGACTCACATGCGCTTCTTGCCGCTTTCTTACCGTTGCGGACTATGATCCGGGATGCTGTAACCAAAACCAATTCAATCCTACTACAGGAGAACATCATGAAACACTCTCGCACAATTCTCGTGACCATCCTGGCGGCTGTTCTGGCGCTGTCCGCCTGCGGCCCCAAAACCACTGCGCCCGCAGCACAGACGACGGGCGCGGCCCCGGTCGGCCAGCAATCCGGCACCGTACCGGCCGCGTTGCAAACCATCGAAGGAGCCGCCGAAGACATCATCGATATCGCTCCCGGCGGCAACTGGGACAAAATCAACGCTGATATCACCTCCATCGCAGATGCCTGGCAAAACTATCAATCCCAGGCTGCACAGGATGGTGCCAGCCAGAAAACCATGGATGCCCTGA
>JANTFR010000092.1 GCA_024763355.1 Anaerolineales bacterium | reverse complement strand
AAACTGGCCGAAAAGTTGTTAGACCTGCCCTATCTTGTATACGAAGATACATTTCAAAAAGACTTTGAAGCCACCGACTGGCAGGACCGTCTGCGCTTGCAGGAGACATTGGTGGAGGTCAGCAACCTGTTGGTGGAATCGAATGGAAGCCTGGCGAAACTAAAAGAGCACGGCGGTTTGCAATACGACAATTACACCAACAAGAAGGCTGGGAAACAACCCATTGGACACTTCCGGGTTTCCAGAGGATTACGGGTTAGCTGCCTTTATGAGCCAGGAAAAAAGGTTTTGCATTTGCGCCGTTTTGGCAAAGAACCCGAAGTGAACAACAATCCATAACAACAAGGAAAAGGAACATGCTCATCCTCAACTTCTCACACCCGCTCACCGATGAGCAAAAACAACAGATCGAAACCCTCACCGGAGAGGCCATCGCCGAGATGATCGCCGTCCCCTCGCAGATGGACAACGACCAGCCCTTCGCGGAGCAGATGGCAGCCAAAGTGGCCGCCCTCCCGCTCACGCCGGAAGACTGGCAGACCAGGCCGCTGCTGATTGTCCCGCCGGCGCTCAACTTTGCTGCCGCCGTCCTGCTGGCGCACCTGCACGGCCTGATGGGCTACTTCCCGCCCATCGTGCGCACCCGGCCAGTGCCCGACGCGCTTCCGCCGCGCTTCGAAGTGGCCGAAATTCTCAACCTGCAAGCGGTGCGGGATGCCGCCCGCCAACGGCGCTGAAAAAATCCCTACGCGCAGGGAAAAATTTCCGAACCGCTGGGGATACAGAAACGCGGGAAATCAGATATCCTTATCGTGTCTCCGGAGCATTGCCCAGGCGGGCGGTCAATGCAATGCTCCGGGGAACGTTTACTCTGGAGGTGCCATCCATGCCCGAACTCGACTATACCGGTCACCCTTTTCTCGATGTCGGCCTGGCGACCCTGACCGCCTTCGCCCGCAAACGCCATCCTGCCGAACTTACCGACGAAGACCTGCAAGCCGCCGCAGAATACATGGCGCGCAACTACGTCGTCAACCCGTTGCGTTCCTTTCTCAGCGTTGCCTTTCCCAACTCCGGATTCACGCAACCGGCTTACAACAAGACCCCGGAGAAGCGGGAAATCTATGCCCGCCGCGTCTTGATGAGCGGTCTGGATGCCGCCCCGGCGGATGATACCGACCCCTTCACGGGCCGTCCCGCTGCGGCAGTCCCTTACGACGTCAAAGGCGAACTGCCCCTCGGACGCGCCTTCCGCCAGCACATCCCCCTCACCACCGGAGAAGGCTACATCAACTTCCACCCCCAGGGAGACGCGGGCATCCCGTTGAGCGGGGAGAGCATGCTGGCATTCCAGGCGCTGCCCCTGGGCTGCGCCAAGGTGGGGGGACGTTTGCTGGCCGTCCACAGTGACGACCCAGGCTTGCTGCTGCACTTTGCCCGTACCTTCCTGCGAGAAAACCTGCGCAATATCCAGATTGCACAGGCGGCCAGGGAAAAGAAACTCCCCGAAACCAGTTTGCACAGGGCGCGCACCACCTTGATTGTACATCTGCTGGAGGCCCAACGCGAAGTTCGCAGGAGTGCGGGTGTTCACCCCCCTGCATCCCTGACCGCGTACTACTTCACCAACAGCGGACAGGGAGCCGACCTGGAAATCATTCCTCTGCCCCTGGAAGTCACTGCCTTTCTGGATGCGCTGCACAGCCCCCGCTACCAACCAGCCTGGGAAGCCCTGGTACAGCGCGGCTGGCAAATCACTAAAGCGCGCAAAGAGAAGCAAGCCCCCTCCCCGCGTTACAACCGCCTGTACGAAGACCTGTTTACCCTGCCCCAGGAGGCCGCCACCTTCCTCCGCCGCTACTTCCTGCGCCGAAAGGCCGGCAAATTCTGGGGAAAGGACGACCCCACCCAAACCTATCACTCCCTCAAGGAAGCAGGGCTCATTTCCTGGACCCTCACTCATTTGTTCCTACGAAAGGTGCTGCACATGGACGAAAACCGCATCGAACACATCCGCAAACTGGGAGACGACCTGGCGCGCTACGTCGTCACCCAAAACGACCGGCGTTTCTTCAACGCCTTCTGGATGGCGCGCAGTTACAGCGACCTGCGTATGGCTCTCCTGCGGGCATCCAATGCCGAAGTGCGCCGTGGGAACCCGCCTATCATCACTTTGGAACAGTTTCTCGCCATCTTCGAAATGGGCGAAAACCTGCCCTATGCCGACTGGCGGCTGGGCCGTGACCTGGTGCTGATTCGCCTGTTCGAGCAGTTACACGCCCAGGGCTGGCTGCAACAGCACGCCGACGAACTCGAAACAACCGACAAAGAGGCTGAGGAGTCACTATAATGACCACATCCCCTGACCTGCGTCTCATCAGCCAGCAACTCCCTATGTTGGGCTACCAGGTGACAGAGAAAGAAGATGGACGTCTCGTTGCAGAGAACATGTCTCATAAGGTTATCATTGCCGATTTGGAAAGACTTATCGGCGTGGTGAGTCTCTTCGCTCCTGTCAATACCCTTCAGGATACTCTCCTATACCTTGTCCTTCTGGCAAACTACGGGAATATGCACACCAATGTCACCACCTTCGTGCTCAACGATGACATGGATTTCGTCGCTTACGCACACTGCATCAAGCCCTACGAACCGCTGCGCTTTGCCCGCATTCTGGAACAAATGCGCACGGATATTACCAGGGCCTTACAGCATGAATACGCGCGCTACCTGAAGTGATGGCGGTGGAGATGCAGGCAAATGAAAGCACATCCGACATCTGCCTCAAAAACACATTTCGGCCTGAAAACATTCTGAACCATTCTTTCGGAGGTCTCCCATGTCTTTCATCACCGGTTTACTCTTGATTGACGCGCCTGCTTCGGCGCTGAACAACCTGGGCGCCATCAGCGGCTCGGCGACCGAAAACGCCGTGGGCGTCAAATACATCCCCACCCGCGAAGGAGCCTACCCCTACGTTTCGGCGCAGGCATTCCGCTACTGGCTGCGCAGCGCCCTGGAACGTAACCCGGCCTGGAAACCGGCCCCCATTTTTCGCGAAAAGAAAATCGCCTATACCGACGCCAATCCCATCCGCTATTGGGACGACGACCTGCTCGGCTACATGCGCGCTCCATCCAAAAAAGCCGAGGCCGCCAGCGCGCGCGCTGAAAGCGGGCTGGTAGATGAAGCCACCCCCACGGCTGAAACCGTGACCCGCGTCTCTCCCTTCCGGGTCAGCACGCTGGTTTCCATTGCCCCTGTGCGCCTGGTCAACGACTTCGGCACCATGTCCCGCCACGAGGGCAACCCCGTTCCACATGAACACCAGTTCTACCGCACCACCATGCAGGGATTGTTCTCCCTCGACCTGCACGCCGCGGGGACGTTCAACTACATCTTCCGCACCGGCTACCTGAACCTGGATGAGCCGCGTCTCAAAGAAGCCCGGGAAAAAGGGCTGGAACACCTGGATGGAGAGAAAGCCTACCGTCTACCCCAGGAGGAACGCCTGCAGCGCGTCGCTGCCCTGTTGGATGGGCTGGCGCGCCTGGAGGGCGGCGCAAAACAAACCCTGCATTACACCGATGTCAGCCCGGATGTGGTCTTCCTGGCCGTGACGCGGGGCGGAAATCACATTTTCGGGCACATCTTTGGAGCGCAGGCCGGGCGTGCCAGCCTGGACATCGCCGCCCTGAAAGAAACCCTGCGCGTCCATGCCGACGACCTGCTCTCGGATGTGTACGTCGGATGGGTGCGCGGTTTTCTGAACGCCGAGCGCGAAAAACTGGAAACCGCCTTGCAAGATGGCCCGCTTTCCGAATGGCGGGGGCGCCTGCATATCGCCCACTCGCGGGAAGCCTTTGCTGCCCTGAGCGAAGCCTTGAAACAAAACCCGCAGTGGATGGCATAGGAACCATCCGGCGGTTGTCCCCCTCGCGGGGATGCCGGGCGAAACCACTTCCCCCCTTCCCCCTTCCCCGGAGTTCTCATGCAAGTACTCAAAATCACCGCCGAAGGGCTGACCACATCCTTTCGCTACCCGCATTTCACGATGGGCGTGCAGCCGTCTTACCCCATGCCGCCCCCTGCCACGCTCTACGGCCACGTCGCCAGTGCCCTGGGGCGCTGGTTCGACCCCGCGGGAGTGCGTTTTGCGGTGCGCTTTGCCTACCGACATAAGCAGACCGACATCGAAACCACCATCCTGCTCAAACAGGCCAGCGGAAAACTGCCAACGGACAAACACCTGCCCAAAGTGCTGGAAGGCAAAGCCAACCCCTTCCAGCGTGAAATCCTCTTCTTCCCGCGCCTGGTGCTTTACCTGAACCGCCCCGAGTGGGCTTCGGCCTTCCGCCATCCGCGCTACGCCGTCTGCCTGGGACGCTCTCAGGACCTGTTCACTTATACGCGGGTGGAAGTCGTTACCCTGGAACGCGCCGAACACGTCTACCTGCAGGATACGCTCTTGCCGCAGACCTTCGGGCGGTACACGGCCAGCGGGCAAAGCGTCTCCATGCCGCGCTACCTGGATTATGCCCGAAAACGCCACCCCGTCTTTGAGCGTTACCTTGTCTTGCAGACACGCCTCACCAGCGGGGAGTTCCTCTACTTTGGGGAGGCCCCTATTTCCCAATGGTGGGCCGACCCCACCGAGCCGCGGCACGCGGGACTGCCCTTCGGGGTGGTCTTCCATTCCTGGGTGGAGGCCGCCTGAACCGTGCGCCCCGCTTGCTTCCCGTCCTGGTGCAGCCACCTGTGGGCCAAGAGTCCCGCCGCAGGCGAGAAGGGCGGCCAATCTTTGGCCGGGCATACCTGGCAGGTGTTGCGCGTCCTGCGGGAACTGGCCGCCCTCCATCCTGGCCTGGCAAAGGAAAGCGGGCAGCCGCGCCTATGGCATCTGCTCTTTTGGGCGGCCTTCCTGCACGATTGGGGCAAGAGCGCCCGCGGTTTTCAAGAGATGCTGCGCGGCAAAGTGCGCCGCTGGCCCTACCGCCACGAGGTGCTTTCCCTGGCCTTCCTCCCCTGGGTGAGCGCCGACCTGTCTGACGAAGAGCGTACCTTTTTGGCCGCCGCCATCGTCACCCACCACAAAGACTGGGGCGACCTGGACGCCTATGTCCAGCCCTACGATGCCGAGAGCGACCCTTTGCCCGAAATGCTTGCCGAACTGCATCCCGCCGATACGGATGCCCTGCACCGCTGGCTGAAAGAATGCGCCGCATCCTGGATGCAGGCGCTGGATTTTCCCGACGTACACCTTCCGCCTGTACCGGTGGAAAGCCGCCCTGACACCGCCGCGGGCATTCGCCGCGTGTTGGAAGCCGTGGACACCCTGTACCGCACCTGGGATGACGATACCTGGGATGCCTCCGGCCCCGATGCCGTAGCCCCCCTGGTGCGTCCCGGAATCCTGTTACGCGGCCTGATGGTGCAGGCCGACCATTTGGGGTCCTCCCCGTTTGGCATGCCGCCGCGGCCCCGCTGGGAGCAGGACGCGCTGTTGGAGGCCGCCGGTTTGCTTTCCGAGCGTCTCTACCCTCACCAGCAGCAGGCGGGGACAGCCAAAGGGCACCTGCTGATGACCGCCCCAACCGGCAGCGGGAAGACCGAGGCCGCCCTGTTGTGGGCCGCACAGCAGCATCCCTCGCGCCTGTTTTACACCCTGCCCTACCAGGCCAGCATGAACGCCATGTTCGACCGCCTGGAACGTTTCTTTCCCGGCAATGTGGGGCTGCTGCATGGACGCGCCACGCTCTCACTGTACCAGCGCCTCATGGAGCAGGAATACACCCCGCGGGAGGCGGCGCGGGCGGCCCGCGCGTTACGCAACAAGGCCGGGCTGGCTTTCTACCCCGTGCGCGTCCTCAGCCCCTACCAGATCCTCAAGGCTGCCTTCCAGCGCAAAGGCTACGAAGCCCTGCTGGCCGATTTTCACGGTGCGGCCTTCGTGTTCGACGAAATTCACGCCTACGAACCGGCGCGCCTGGCAATGATTGTGGAGACGATGCGTTACCTGGGACGCTATTACGGAGCGCGCTTCCTGGTGATGTCGGCCACCCTGCCCCCGCCGGTGCGGGATGCCCTCTCCGCGGCCTTGCCCGCCGCGCACGACCTCCGGGCCGCTCCGCAAACGTATGCCCGTCTCCGCCGCCACCGCTTGCGAGTCCTGGAGGACGACCTGCTCTCCCCCCAGGCACTGGCGGAAATGACCGCCGCCGTGGAGGAGGGACGGCAAACGCTGGTGGTGTGCAATACGGTGGCCCGCGCCCAGCAGGTACACCAGGCTCTGCGGAGACATCTGCCTGCCGATACCCCCGTCTTCTTGCTGCACGGACGTTTTTGCGGACGCGACCGCGCCGCCAAAGAGCGCCGCATTTTGCAGGCCGCCGGGTTGGGGCAGGGAGCGCGCCGTCCGCTGGCCGTCGTCGCCACCCAGGTGGTGGAGGTCAGTTTGAATCTCGACCTGGATGTGCTCTTCAGCGACCCGGCCCCGCTGGACGCTCTTTTGCAGCGTTTCGGGCGCGTCAACCGCCTGGGGAAACGCCCTCCTGCTCCCGTCATCGTATCTACCGCTATCGAGAAGAGTTTCCGCCGCATTTATGCGCCTATCCGCCAGGTGGAGCGCACGCTGGAGGTGTTGCGCGCCGTCTGCAAAGACGCACCGCCGGAAGGGTTGCTCATTGAGGAGGCGAGGCTGCCTCAATGGCTGGATGAAGTCTATGCCGATGCCGAACTGCGGGCGCACTGGCAGGAAACCTACGACGACCACGCCCGCCGCTTTCGCGAGGATTTTCTGACCCGCCTGCTGCCTTTTCAGTCCGATTATGGGGCCCAGGAGGCCTTCAACCGCCTGTTCGACGGGATAGAGGTGCTGCCGGAAACGCTCTACGAGGATTACCTTGCCTTGCGGGAAAGCGCACGGGCACTGGAGGCCGACCATTTGCTGGTGCCGATTTCCTTCGGGCAGTATGCGGCGCTGGCAGGCAAAGGATTGGTGCTCCCCGGCGACAAGGATACGCCGCCGATTGTGCGCTGCGCGTACGACCCCGATACGGGGCTGTTGCTGGATTAGCATTGCCGCAGAGAAATTCATCGCCAGAAACCGGCTTTGGAATCGCCGTCCCCCGTGTCGGCAGGGCGGAGCGCGCCTGCCCGCAGGACGGCCTATACCCGCACGATTCACGGAGAATACCGCATGTCTTCCACGCTTACCCTCACGCATTTGCGTTTCGACCTGGTGGCCGAGACGCGCCTGACCCTCAACGGGTTCAAAGCCGGGCATTATCTGCGCGGGGCGCTGGGTAACCGGATGCTCACCGCCACTTGCCCGGAAAATCCCCGCCGCGAGAAGCCCACCCCGGAGCACGCCGCGGTGTGCCCGGCCTGCTGGCTGTTGGCTGCCGAGACCGACCCCGGCGCGGTGCGCCGGGCCTACGCGCTCACGCCGCCCCTGCCGCCCCGCCGCTTCGTGGAGGCTGGGGAACACTTTTCTTTCGGGCTGACGCTCTTCGGCGAGGGGTTGCGCTTTTTGCCCTATTTCGTCCTGGCCGTGCCCGCCGCGGGAAGGGTGGGGGTCGGCCCCGGACGAGGGCGTTTCCGCCTGGAGAGCATTACGGCGCACGACCCTTTTTCAGGGCACGCTTTCCCGGTGCTCCAGCCGGGGAGCAATCTTGTGCGGGTGCCGGCTGGACCGGTGGGGTGGGAGGAGGCGCAGCAGGCCGCCCAAAAGCTATCGACCACATTGGGGGAGGGCAGCCCGCTCCAAATCCGGTTCCGTACCCCCACCCGCCTGGTGGAATCTAAAAAATTGGTGAAAACACCCGATTTCGGGGTCTTCTTCCGCCGCTTGCTGGAGCGCATAGACCATCTGGACCGGCAGTTCTGCGGGGCGGCGCGGCGTCCTCCCGATGAGGTGCGCCGCTTGTACGCCCTGGCCGACCGGGTGCGCCTGGTGGATGCCTCCGATATCCGCTGGGTGGACCTCTTCGGAAGCAGCGGAAGGACGGGGAAGCGCGAGCCGCTGGGCGGTTTCGCGGGGAGGGCGGTGTATCGCGCCGGGGATTGGTCCCCTTTGCTGCCTTATCTCTTGCTGGGCGCCGCCGTCCAGGTGGGGCGGCACGTGGTGCGCGGGAACGGAGTGGTGGAGGTTGATTGGAGACTCTCATGCCCATCATTCAACATCTCATCGTAGACGAATACGGGGCCTTCGTTGGCAAGCACAGCGAACGGCTGGTGGTGAGCAAGGGGCGGCAGAAATTGCTGCAAGCGCCCCTGCTGCACCTGGAAAGTGTGACCATCGCGGGGCGCGGGGTGAGTTTCAGCGCCGACGCGGTAGCGGCCTGCGCCGAGCGGGGTATTCCCATCCATTTTCTGGATACGCTGGGGATGCCGACGGCCAGTTTGTACAGCGCCGGGTTGACGGGGACGGTGCGTACCCGGCGGGCGCAGTTGACGGCGTACACCAACGGGCTGGGGCTGCATCTGGCGCTATCTTTCTCGATGGCGAAACTGCAAAACCAGGCCAATCTGCTCAAATACCACGCCAAATACCGCAAGCAGACGGCCCCGGAGGTGTACGCGGCCCTGCGGGATGCGGCGGTCGCCATCGAAGACGGTTTGAACGACCTGGCGACCGTGCGGCAGTATCCCGAAGTGCAGCGCGGGGAATACGGCCTGGAGGATTTGCGCGCCGAAGTCATGGGCATCGAGGGCAACGCGGCCCGCGTGTATTGGGATGCCTTCGGGCAATTGCTCTCCGATGCGTACGGATTCCCCGGCCGCCTGGGGCGGGGGGCGCGTGACCCCGTCAACAGTTTGCTCAACTACGGCTACGGCGTGCTCTACACCCAGGTGGAGCGCGCCCTGGTGCTGGCCGGGCTGGACCCATACGCCGGCTTCCTGCACAGCGACCGTCCCGGCAAGCCCAGTCTGGTGCTGGATTTCATCGAAGAGTTCCGCCAGCCGGTGGTGGACCGCACCGTGTTGCGCATCCTGGGCCGCCGCCGGGCGGTGCGGCAAGAAGATGACGGCCTGCTGGATGGCGATACCCGCAAGATGCTGGTAGCGCAGGTCTTCGAGCGCCTGGAAAGCCGCGTCCCCTACGAGGGGAAGAAACACACGTTGGGCGGCGTGCTCCAAATGCAGGCCCGCCATATGGCGACCTACCTGCGCCTGGAGCGCGCCGAATACAGCCCTTACGTCTTCGCCTGGTAAGCGATGTACTGCCTGCTCATCTACGACATCCCCAGCGACAAAAAGCGCAACAAAATTGCCGACATTTGTCAGGATTACGGCCTGGACCGCATCCAGTACAGCGCCTTTTTGGGGAAACTGCGGCGCACCCATCAGCGGGAACTCTTCCGCAAAGTGGAGGCCGCCCTGGGGAAAGCGCCGGGCAACATCCAGATGGTGAGTTTGCCCGCCGATGTGTGGGAAAGCCGGCAAGAGATTGACCACAAACCCGAGGAGGCCTGACCCGTGGATGAAATGCTGCTGGAGGAACGCCGGCTGCCCCTGCCGGATGAGAAGCACGATACCCCCTTCCGGGTGAGCGACTTGAAACAATGGGCTTACTGCCCTCGAGTGGTGTACTACACCCACTGCCTGCCCGATGTGCGTCCGACGACCTGGAACATGCAAGCCGGGCGGGAGGCGGGCCGCCGGGCGGAGGGGCGTGAAATCCGTCGTTCGCTGCGCCGTTACGGGCTGGAGGAGGCCCGCCGCGAATTCCGGGTCTACCTGGCCTCCTCCCGTTTGGGGCTGCGCGGGATTGCCGACCTGGTGCTCTTCGTCGGCCCGTCTGGAGAAGAAGAAGAACTCATTCCGGTGGATTACAAACTCAGCCACAAGGCGGAGGCGCATACCCGTTTGCAGGTGGCCGCCTATGGGCTGCTGCTGGAAGAAACCTACGGGGTGAAAGTGCGGCGCGGCTTTTTGTATCTCATCCCGCGGCGGCAGGCGGTGGAAGTGCGCCTCACACCCCCCCTGCGGCGCAAAGTGCTGAAGACCCTGGAAGCGATGCAAACGATGCTGTGGAGCGAGCGGATGCCGGAGAAGACGGCGCGGGCGGCGCAGTGCGCGGTGTGTGAGTTCCGCCGTTTTTGCAACGATGTGCTCTAAAGCCCCCGGAAGGCATTGCGCCGCAAAGCGGCCCGACAGCAACTCATTTCTCTGTTGGCAGGCGCAGATATGGGACTTCCCCTTACCCTTTCCCCAACCGGTGGGGGCAACTCTGCCGCAAAAGGGGGCGGCGGGGATGCAAAACGGGATTTGCGTTGGTCAGGCATCGTCCTGGGGCGGGCGTGGTAAAATGGCTTTGCCCAGAGGCCCGCAGCGCCGTTTTCGGCTTCAAAAGGGGGAACTTTCCCCTGATACGGCG
>JANTFR010000091.1 GCA_024763355.1 Anaerolineales bacterium | reverse complement strand
GGGGCTATCCACATCTTCTCGCTGCCTCCTTGTTCTCGCCGGGAGAGGATTCCACCTCCTATGATACACAATTCCCCACCAATTTTGAAACGGTCATTTACCACTGGCACACTTGCCTTTTGTTCTGTATGATGATATAGTTTGTTTGATATGTATTTCCCTTGCTTCGGCACGACCCCCAACAATAACACCAATCGTCGCACCCAGACGATTGGGCGTTGGCGCTTAACGGTGACGTAGCAACCGCAGCGGACACAAATTTGTGTAGACCAACGCCCTGGGCTTTCCAGGGCGTTTTTTGTTAGTCGAATTGGTCGGTTAGTCTGACCAACTAGACCAACCAGACCAGTAAGACCAACCAAACCGTTATAAGGAGAATCACCATGCCCCTATCCCACGAAACCCCCGTTTACGCCGTGCCGGATGAAAATTTGGTGCCGGTCAGCGCGCATTTGGGCGAGATGGCCACTATCCCGCCTTCGCGCATGTTTTTAATCAAGAAATCGCTCAAAGTGTACACCGAGAAAAACCCCGGCAGTCCCGTCTACGATGCCTCGCAGGGCGATGGGGGGGCCAGCCTGCCGGGTGTGCCGAAGGAGATTTTGCAGCGCGCCGCCGAATTGCAAATCGAACACGGCACGAAGTACGATATGCCCTTCGGCGCGCCGATTTTCCGCCAGAAGGTGGTGGAGCAATACTGGGGCCTGGATTCATCCCTGGGCTATGGGCCGCAGAACGTACTGGCCGCCACCGGCGGGCGGGATGCGCTGGTCAAAGCCTATCAGGCCATGCTGACCCTCGGCCACGGGCGCCAGGGGGATGTGCTGGTGGTCTCGCGCGTGCCGTGGATTTCCTATAACTGGGGTCCGTATGGCGTGGGGGCGAACGTGCTTTGGTCGCCGGGTCACCCCGACGATGGTTGGGCTTACAGCGAGGAGGGCCTGCGCGCCAGCGTGGAATTCGCCGCTCGCTCCGGGCGCAAAGTGGCCGGCGTGGTCATCACCAACCCCGATAACCCCACCGGCAAAACCCTCACCCCGCAGCGTCAGGCCGAACTGGGACGCGCCGCGCTGGAGGCCGGGGCGGCCTTCGTACTCTACGACTGGATGTACCACTACGTCACCGATGAGCAGCCGATGGATTTGAACGCCTTTTTGCAGATGTTCTCTCCCAAAGAGCGCGAGCGCCTGATGTTCCTGGATGGCATCACCAAGAGCCTGGGCGGGTCGAACATCCGCAACGCCCACCTGATTGCGGATGAAAAGGTCATCAAATTCATCATCGCCCGCGCTTCACACTCGGTCATCCCGGCGTTCTTCGGCCAGGCGGTGGCGATGGCGGCTTTCGAGATGGGGTACGCCAACGCCGCGCAGACCATTACCGCGCCGACCAACGCCTCGCGGGGCGTACTGCGGGCCTTTCTGGACGAGCACAACTTCCGCTACATCATGGGCAAGGGCTATTACGCCTTCATCCACGTGGGTGAATACCTGGCAGCCCGCGGCTGGGCGGATAGCGAACCCCTGGGGCAATACCTGGCCGAGGAACATGGCGTAGCGGTGGTGCCGGGCGCTTTCTTCTCGCCCTACGGCGGGGAGTGGGTCCGTTTCTCGTATGCCACACCGGTAGAGCGCACCCGCGGCGCGGCGGAGCGTCTGTTGCAGGGGTTGGAGGCGTTAACGCAGAGGCGCTGAGAAGCAGAGATGCGTGGGAACCACGAAGCCGCAAAGCCGCAAAAGGGAAAAACGGATTGCTTCGTGCCTTCGTGGTTCAATTTCCTGGTGGTTTAATCTCTTCCAACCTCGTAATTTCCAGAGGTGACTCATGTATGACCCGGTACGGTTCGCCGAAAAGTATCAACTGGCCGTCGAGACGGCCCTCAAAGAGCGCCCCCAGATGGGCGTTTGCGGCATGGAGCGCGAGTGGCATCTGCTGGATTCGCACTTGCGCCCCGTGGTTACGGTGGGCGCGGGGCCGGAGCGTCAATCCTTTGTGGATTACCTGCAAAAGTGTTGCATCGCCCCCGAATTGGATGTCTACAGCCAGTTGGAGGCTTTCCATTGGATGATTGAGTGGGCTACGCGCCCCCACTACGACCTGCGCGGAGCGGTGTATGAAATCTGGTTCTTCGAGGCGGTATTGATTAACGCCCTGCGCCGCGCCGGGGCGCAGTTCGGCGAGCGCCTGTACCCCTGGCAGGGCAACCTGCTCTACCTGACCGAGGTGACCGAAGACTCAGTGCCCTATACCTGGCCGCTGGCGAAGCGCCGCTACGTGCAGCGCTGTGTGCGCATGTACGGCGATACCCTCTCCACTGCCGGGACTCACGTCAACGTCTCGCTGCCGGAGCCGCTGCTGGCCTGGGATTTCATGCACAAACCGGCTTCCGAGCGGCGCGGCCAACACCTGGACGATTACAAGAACCAGGTTTACACCACCGGCACGCGGCTGATGCGGGCGTTTGCCGCGCTTTTCATCGCCACCACCGCCTCCACGCCGTTTCAGGCGCAGCGGCGGGATGGCCGCCCGGTGGTGGTGCTCACCGAGAACGATTCGGTGCGTAACCTCACCTTCCCCAACCCCACTGCCCTGGATGTGCCCGACCTGTACCGCACGCATCGCGATTACGTCAACATCTCCTACGAACTGGTACGCAGCGGAGCGCGCTTTGGCAACAACAACTGGACTCCGGTGCGGGCGCGCTCCAACGTCGAACCCATCGAGCGCGTCATTGCCATCACGGACGAGCAACTGCACAGCATTTACGACCGCGGGCTGTACGCCCTGGGGAAAGACACCCCCGTGGAGGAGATGGCGCACCAAATTGAGGTGGAAAACCTGATGGCACGCATCAACATCCCGATGGCGCGCGTAGAAGTCCGCACCGACGACGGGGGCAATCCGCTGGAACTCGATATCGCCAATTTGACCCTCAAGCAACTATTGCTGATGCGTTTTTACGCCGACCCCGATTTCGCCCGCAGTTTCCGCTACGATGCGGAGGACATCGCCCGCACCCGCCGTAACGAGGCGCGCGCCGCCCGCCGCAGCCTGGAGGCTGAAATCGAAAACCCGCTCACCGGAAAGCCGGTCACCATGCGCGAGTTTTTGCGCTGGACGCTGGCTCAAGTGATGCCCCTGGCCGAGGCCCTGGGCTTGGATGAGGCGCTGGCTCCCCTCGTGGCGATGGCGGAAGGCGCGCCCAACACCGCTCAACGTCTGCGGGCGCGCCTGTTGGAAAGCGGCGTAGACCCCGAGGATGTGCCTACCGTTGTGCTGCGTCAACTGGCCGAGGCGCGCGAGGCCGAGGTCGCCGCGGCGATGGAACAACTGGCCGCCGACCAGGAACTGCTGGCCCGCGAGAACAACAAACTGGGAGAACTGATACAATTGGCCCGCCATGACGTGCGCCGCAACCCTGACGCGCCCATCCGTTTTCGCCCCGTGGAGGATATTCGAGAAATGCAATTCCCCGATAAAACTGTTGAGATTGTTGAACTTGCCAAAAGACTGATTCGCATCCCCTCGGTGACCGTGGGCGGGGGGACGCCGCGCCTGGACGAGGTGCAGCGCGCCGCCACGCTGGTCTTCGACTACCTGCGCGACCACGGCCTGGAAGTGCGCTATTTCAACCACGCGCAATACCCGGCTGTGCTGGCCGGCTTCCCCGGTGGATTGCTCGCCCCGGTGATGTTGTGCGGTCACTTCGATGTGGTCGCCCCCGAGCCGGACGAGGGCCAGTGCGAACCCCGCGTGGAGGGCGATTACCTGTGGGGGCGCGGCGCGGCGGATATGAAAACCGTGGTGGCGACCTACATGGTATGGATGAAGGACGCTCTCAAAGCCGGTCCGCCGTACCCGCCGGTCAACCTGCTGCTGCTGGGCAACGAGGAGACCGGCGAGCAGGAGCCGATGGGCACGCCTCATGTGCTGGCAACTTTGGCCGAGGAGAGCGGCTACGCCCCGCAATTCTTCATCGCCGGCGAGCGCACCGAGGTCAGCGGGAAGGCACTGTGGGGCGAGGTGTGCATCCAGAACCGCGGCATCATGCGCTTCGACGTGGTGGCGCGCGGGGTGCGCGGTCACACCGGCGTGGCAGGCGCATCCACCGCCGATTTGAGCGAGCGGCTGATTGCAGCCCGTCAGGCGCTGGAGACGATTCTGGCGCGCCATCTCACCCTGACGAGCGAGGACGGCTGGCAATCGCAGGCGCGCTTCCCCTTCATCCAGGTGGGCGTTCCGGGAGTGTACAACATCACCGCCGATTACGGCGTGCTGGGCGTGGAGATTCGCCCCATCCCCCAGGACGACATCGCCGCGCTATTCGAAGAAGTGAAGGCGTACTGCGAAGAGAACAGCCTGGAAATCGAAAATTTGATTATGGAAGGTGGCATCGCCTGCGACCCTGAAAACCCCTATCTCAAGGCACTGCTGCGGGCGGTGGAAACCGCTTCCGGCGCGCCGGCCCCCGTAGGGCGCAAACTGGCCGGCACCAGCGCCCGCTTCGCCCCCGGTGGGCAGGGCGTGGTGTGGGGCGAAAGCGGCATCGGCCCCCACTCCGCCGAGGAGCGGCATTACATCCCCTCGATTGAGCCATACTACCGGGCGCTGGAGGCGTTTGGGAAGGAACTGCGGGCGGTATAATCGACGGCAGACCATGGACTGGATGGCGGACGGCAGCCTACTGCCCATGGTCTATTATCACATCGCCAAAGATGACTCTATATGCTTCCATCTCACTTCCCTCGTTGCTTGCCTCACCTGCGCTTCACACCAACGGGGGACGGTAGTGGTGCTCAATGTGCATTCCGAGAAGTGTTGGAGAGAGTAGCCAAGCAGGTCATCACCGCGATGGGTCGTTCGTTGGCCCTCGCGAGTGATATTGGCCGTGGGGCGGATTACCAGCGTAATATCTCCAGGGAGACAGGGGTGGCCGCCACTTAGGGCTACAGCAGTGACGAGATGAGGCCTGCCCATGCCTAGATTGCCAGAAGAAAATATCGCCATTCACAGCCACAGTGAGCGGCGATATGAGCCAATCCATCCAAACAAAAAAGGGTGAGAGCCTCAGAAGAGGCCCTCACCCTGAGAGGATACCGAATTTTTACTGGCCGCGCATATCGGCAATCGCAGCGGTAATGCTGTCAAAAGCGGTCTGCAAGGCTTCCGCCGGGTCGGCGCCCTCGTCAAAGACGGACTGGAGAGCCGTATCCATCGGGCCCCAGTAGGCGCCCATTTCGGGGATAACCGGGAAGGCAGTGCCGCCCTCAAAGGCCGCTACCGCTTCCTGGCGCAGGCGGTCGGGCACTTCCACGCCCAGGGCCGCGGGGATGAAACCGGTATTGTTCTCGGCCATCAATTTCTGGGCGTCGGGGGAGAGCAGGAAGCGCATGAAGGCCAGGGTGGCTTCCTTGTCGCCGCCTTCGGCGTTGGCGCTCAGGTAGATATTGTCGTTCTGGACGTAGCCGCTCATGCCTTCAGGCCACGGGTCAATCGCCAGATTATCCTCGCCGATGGCCTCGGCCAAGCCGCTCAGGTTCCAGGTGCCGTCAATGATGATGCCCGCCTTGCCGGCCTTGAACAGATTGACGTCGTTGTCGGTGTAGTATTCGGCGGGGCCGGCCTCGCTGAAGCGGTTGAGCATCGTCAGCCATTCCACGCCCTTCTCGTCGTTGAAGGCCGGGTTGCCCTGGGCATCCATCAACTGACCGCCGAGAGCGTTCAGGTGAGCGGCGGCAAAGAAGAAGCCGCGCTCCAGGTCGGCGCCGACCACATCGCCCTGGGTGGACGCTTGCGCCTTGGCAATCAGGTCCTCGAAATCGGCAGCCGGTTCGGGAACGATGCTGGTGTTGCGGTACATGACCACACCCTTCAGGCCGAGAGGCAGGCCAACCAGAGCATCGTTATACTGCACGGAGCCCAGGGCCGCCTGGTTGATGCCGGAGAGAAAAGCGGTGCTCATGGAGGGCCCCAGGTCGGCGGTCAGTTCAGCATCGAAGAGGGCCGGACCCCAGTCGGCAGCGCCAATCAGCAGGGAGGGGCCGCCGCCCGTAGCCGCAGCAGTCTCGAACTTGCCGCGCAGGTCATCGAAGGGGACGAAGAGAACGTCAAATTGCACGCCGGGGTATTTATCCTGGAAAGCGGAGATGACCGCGTTCAGGCCCTCGATTTCACCCTCTTTGAGGGCGTGCCACAAGGTGACGGTACCGATGACCTCCGGTTCCGGCGGCGCTTCGCCGCGAAGGTCGGCAATCGCGGCGGTGATGCTGTTGTAAGCCTGCGCCAGCGCAAAGGAGGGGTCAGCGCCCTCGTCGAAGACGGATTTGAGGGCCGTATCCATCGGACCCCAGTAGGCGCCCATTTCAGGGATGACCGGGAAGGCGGTGCCGCCTTCGAAGGCCGCTACCGCTTCCTGACGCAGGCGGTCGGGCACATCCACGCCCAGGGCGGCGGGGATAAAGCCGCTGTTCTTTTCAGCCATCATCTTCTGGGCATCTTTGGAGAGCAGGAACTGCATGAAAGCCCAGGTGGCGTCCTTATCGGCGCCTTCGGCGTTGGCGCTCAGGTAGATGTTGTCATTCTGGACGTAGCCGCTCATACCCTTGGGCCACGGGTCAATCGCCAGATTGTCTTCGCCGATGGCCTCGGCCAAACCGCTCAGGTTCCAGGTGCCGTCGATGATGATGCCCGCCTTACCGGCCTTGAACAGATTGACGTCGTTGTCGGTGTAGTATTCGGCAGGGCCGGCTTCGCTGAAGCGGTTGAGCATCGTCAACCATTCCACGCCCTTCTCGTCGTTGAAGGCTGGGTTGCCCTGGGCATCCATCAACTGACCGCCGAGAGCGTTCAGGTGAGCAGCGGCAAAGAAGAAGCCGCGTTCCAGGTCAGCGCCAACCACATCGCCCTGGGTGGCCGCCTGCGCCTTGGCAATCAGGTCCTCGAAATCGGCAGCCGGTTCAGGAACGATGCTGGTGTTGCGGTACATGACCACGCCTTTCAGGCCGAGGGGCAGGCCGACGATGGCGTCCTTGTAGCGCACCGAACCGAGGGCCGCCTGGTTGATGCCCTGCAGGAAGGACAGGTCAGCCATGGGACCCAGGTCGGCGGTCAGTTCGGCATCGAAAAGGGCAGGGCCCCAGTCGGCAGCGCCAATCAGCAGGGAGGGGCCGCCGCCCGTGGCCGCAGCGGTCTCGAACTTGCCGCGCAGGTCGTCGAAGGGGACGAAGAGAACGTCAAACTGCACGTCCGGGTTCTGTTCCTGAAAAGCGGAGATAGCCGCGTTCAGGCCTTCGATTTCGCCTTCTTTGAGGGCGTGCCAAAGCGTGATGGTGCCGGTAAGGGTCGGCGCGCTCTCAGTCTCAGCAGGGGCGGCTTCTTCTGTGGCAACAGGCTTCTGCGGCTCAGGCGTAGGGGTCGCCTTGGGAGCGCAGGCAGCCAGTACCAGGGAAGCAACCAGCAACAGGCTGATTACGAACCACAATTTTTTGGACATCTTTCTACTCCTTGTGAAACGAAATATAGGGATTGTTCGCCGCGTGCTTGTGACGCGGTCTCAACCTCACGAGAGGGGTTGAGACTGCACCGCAAGAACCATCATTGCTTACCAGTGGTCTCATAAAGACAACGTTTTGAAAATTTGCCACCCAGAGACGCGGAGAACACGGCGTTTTCGTGATGTTGGGTGGTGATTCTCTGTGCTCCCTGTGGCTCCGCGTGACGAATCCGGGAGTTGAAACTACGCCAGCCTTGGTTCAACCCAGCGACTGAAAGCCAACCTGTCCTCATTCTGCCAGCGCGTGGAGGGCATGGGTAATCGCATAGGCGACCGCTCCCATTCCGGAGGAACGCATACCCAAGACGGCGGAGACAATCCGCACTCCGCGGGCTGCTCCGGGCAAACTGCGCTCCCTGGCCGTGTGACGGATAGGTTCCAGCAGCAAATCGCCCATCTGGGATACCCCGCCGCCAATCACCAGCACAGCGGGATTGAGCAGGTTGATAACATTTGCAATAGCGATACCCAGATAGTGACCGGCCTGCGTGACAATCTGTTGCGAGACCAGGTCGCCCATCTGGGCTGCCAGGGCCACATCGCGAGCCGTGATGCGCTCTACAGGCTGGATGGCGTCCAGGCGGGTAGGCAGGCCGCGTTGCACAGCCTCCTGGGCCTGGCGGGCAATGGCCGCTCCCCCGGCCAGCGCTTCCAGGCAGCCGCGGTTACCGCAAGTGCACAAAGGGCCATCTTTCAAGAGGGTGATATGCCCGATTTCGCCAGCATAGCCCTGCGCCCCACGGTAGATTTCTCCATTGAAAATGAACCCGGCCCCTACGCCAGAGCCGACTTTGATGTATGCCAGATGCGTAGCGCCGCGTCCCGCGCCATACACCCATTCGCCCAGCGCGCCCAGGTCGGCGTCGTTTCCCACCAGGACAGGCCGTCCCCACAAGGTTTGCAGGGTATTCCGCACGGGGAAATCCTCCCAACCGGGCATGATAGGCGGGGCAATCACTTCTCCGGTTTCCTGAGAAACCGGGCCGGGAACACCAACGCCAAAAGCAGCAATCTCTTCCAGTGACATCCCCTGAGACGCCAAAAGCGCCCGCAAGTGGACATCCACCTGCCGGATGCAGATTTCGGGGCCATCCATGATGTTGAGCGGCTCCCGGCGTTCCGCCAGCACCGCACCGGAAAAATCGGCCAGTACCAGGGTGACGTGGGTAGCACCGATGTCCACACCTGCTACGAAGCCGCCGCCGGGATTGATTTCCAGACGGATGGGAGGCCTCCCCCCCCGCCTGGGGACGCGTTCCGCTTCCCGTACAATCCCTCGCGCCAGGAGTTCATTGACAATCGTCGAAACTGTGGCGCGGCTCAATCCCACTTCTCGCGCCAGGGAAGCCCGACTAGAGCCTCCCTGCGAAAAGCGGATATGGTCAATAATCAAATGTTTATTCAGCGTGCGAGCATCGTAGGAGGAGCGAACAAACTGCACAAAAACGCCTTTCAAAGTTACAAGAGAGGGCACAAAAAGGTCTTTCAACGGGCTACATGATACCTGCTCCAGCGGGTTTTGTCAAGAAACCGAACGAACGATTTTTATTTATTCAAAAAACAAACGAAAGGCCGTTACAACCCGCCCCGCACGGCAGGAAGCGCGTGGTTCGAATCCGCCTGGAAATCGAGCAACACTGTTGGGAGATGGCAGAAAAGCGCGGGGGCACAAAGGAAATTTTCTGGTCTCCCCCCACCCCTGGCCCCTCCCCCACTGGGGGAGGGGAGGGAAGAGTACGTTGCCTAAAAAATCTGCGTCATCTGCGTAATCTGCAGACACTGATGATGTTACAATACCGCCATGTCCTCAAACACCCTCCACCCCCTGGCCGGCGTGTACGCCGCCGCCGTCACGCCGCTGACCCCCCAAGACACCCCCGACCTGGAAGCTATCCCCGCCCTGTTGGAATTTCTGGCGGGACGCGGAGCGCACGGGGCGCTCATCCTGGGGACGACGGGCGAAGGCCCTTCTTTCTCCCCCGCCGAGAGGGAGGCCATCTTCCAGGCCGCCGCCCAGGTACGCACCGCCTATCCCGATTTCCGCCTCCTGGCCGGAACAGGAACCCCCAGTTGGACGGAGAGCGCAGCCTTGAGCCGCACCGCCTTCGAGGCCGGTTTCGAGGGCGTCGTCGTCCTGCCGCCCTTCTACTTCCGTAACACATCGGAGGAGGGGCTTTTCCGCTGGTTCGCCCGCCTCATCGAGGCCGCCGTCCCGCAAGGGAAGTATCTCCTCGGATACCACATTCCCCAGGTTTCCGGCGTGGGACTTTCCATTGAACTGCTGGCGCGCCTCAAGGAGGCCTTCCCTTCCCGTTTTGCGGGCCTCAAGGATTCCAGCGGCGACCCGCAGCACGCCCGCGCCCTGGGAGAACGCTTCGGCGACGACCTGCTGGTGCTGAACGGCAACGACCGCCTGCTGAGTCACGCCCTGCGCCACCACGCCGGCGGCTGCATCACCGCTCTGGCGAACCTGCACAGTCCCGATTCCCGCCGGGTGTGGGATTCTTTTCAGGCAGGGCAACCGGACGCCGCCGCGCAGGCCCGCCTGGAGGCCGCCCGCGCCGAACTCGACCGCAACCAGCCCGCCGCCGTGTACCTCAAAAAGCGCCTGCACGCCGAACACGGCTTCCCCCTGTGGCCCGTCCGCCCGCCGCTGGTGGGAGATGGGTAGGAGGACCGTACACCGTACCCTGTACACCGTACCCCGCACTCCGCACCCCGCACCTGATACCTGACACCTGACACCTGACACGTGATACGTGACACATCCCCTCCCTGGACGCTGCTGACCGCCTTGCTGCTGGGCATCATCTTTCTGTTGATTGCCCTCACCGCCCTGGCGGTTTTCAACGCGCGTCCCGCGCCGCCCACGCCAACCGTCACGCCCACCGTCACGCTGACCCCCAGCATCACGCCCACGCCCAGCCGCACTCCTACCCCCAGTCCGACCCCGACGGAGACGGCCACGCCCACCATCACGCCGACTTTCACCCCCACCC
>JANTFR010000090.1 GCA_024763355.1 Anaerolineales bacterium | reverse complement strand
TGGGAGAGGGGCCGAGGGTGAGGGTGCCTCCCCTCGCCCGTTGGGAGAGGGGGCGGGGGTGAGGGTGCCTCCCCCCTCGCCTGTTGGGAGATGGATTAGATGTGAGGGAACCTGCGGTGCGTACTCCCCTGAAGCAGGCCGAGTGTCAAGTGTGTGATGGTACAGCCTGTGCAATGTCAATCCGCTGGATTCAGCGTATCAAATCGCCAGCAGGTAAGATAGTGACATTTGTCACAATCGAGATGCGCAATGTGTCCCAACGCGATAGAGACCTCACAGGTCTGTCAAGATTTAAGACCTGTGAGGTCTGTTGTGGCGCATCGAGGGGATGACCGTAAAGTGCAGTATGTTCTATGATTTCGGATGTCAGGGGTGAGGACGCCGTGCCGGCAGGAGCATCAGCGGATGACCAGGGGTAGGTAGATGAACTGTGTCCCCGCCGGAGGCGGCGTCGGAGTGGGAGTCGGATCTGGAGGGGCCGCCCCGCCGATGCCGCCCCAGAAGCCGCCGTTCAGGGTGTAAGCCCCGCCGGTGAGCGTAGCCGCGTCTGGCTGACCGGCGCTCCCGGAGAGAAGATAGTCTCCGCCAGCGACCGAAGCGCCGCCGCCGTCCACCGTCCACCAGGTCAGGTCGTAGCCTCCGCCGGTTTGAGCCAGGGCGACTCCGGTGACCATGATGAGTAGCCCGCAGGCAATCAAAAAGTAGAGAAGTCGTTTATTCATCGTAACCTGCCTTAGTATGGCCGTTCAATGGTGTATTCCACGGTGATGCCGTGAAGCGAGACCGGTCCATCGCTGTCCATTGGTAACGCAACGTAAAAATAGTAGGAATATAGGGAGTTATCTACCTGCACGGGGCTGAAACTGCCGGGGGAGGATGACGCAGTTACACCACCGCCGGGTCCGCCGCCGTATGTATCAGCATCTCCACCCAGTTGGGTTTCCGTTCCATCCATATTAACCTGGTAAAACGAAGCAAACCCGTCGGGTGTTGCGCTGTCTGTCCAGAAAAAAGTAAAATTGGTGATGGTCGCGCCGTGAGGTAATTGCACTTCGGACAAGTAAAAAGTAGAAGACCCGTCCCCTGGGGTCAGTTCTTTCCCATCGTTGGAGTAAATGTAGCCGTTTACAGCGGGGTGGAAGGCCGCGGCCGGGATGGAAACGTAACTGGTCACCGCTTTCCAGGTTAGTTGACCATCTACGTGGGCGTTGCCGTTGGAGTAAAGGCCGTAACCGTCGGGCGAATTGCTCTTGCCGTACACGCCCCAGGTCGTCCCCGTCGTGTTGGAAGCCTCGCCGTACACGCCGTTGGTGGGGGCGCTGCCGCCCACGCCGGTGCCGACCGAACTGTTGCTCTTGCCGTACACGCCGTAGGAGGTGACGCCGCCGCTGTCCGATGCAATCCCGTACACGCCGTAGGGGGTGCCCGACCCGGCGGCATTATTGCCGTACACCGCATAGCCGCTGCTGCTGGCGACGTTCCAGCCGGATACCCCGGCTGCGTTGGCAGCGTTGGCTTCTCCGTATAAACCGGCTCCCGTGCCGGTCGTGTCGCTGTTGACCGCTCCCAGAATGCTCCCGGACGTATCGCTGCCGCGCACAATTGCACCGGGGCGTAAATTGAGAGCATACGGCACCGCGTTGAGCGCCGTGCGACCGTTCAAGGTGGTGTAACTGCCGTCGCCGCTGCATTTGACCGCAATTTCCAGGTAGCGGGCATCGCCGTCGAAGGCATTGCTGCCGAAATCCAGTTCGGTGGTGAACAACCCATCGGTTACGCTTACGCCGCTTTTGGTTTGCGTCGAACCGACTTGCGAACCGCCGCTGGCGGCATCGTAAAGTTTGAACTGGAAATCACACGTGCTGGTGACGCCGTTCCCGTTCTTGTCCAGCCGTCCCTGGTAGGTGAAGGTGGAACCTACCGCAGCCTGGGGAGCGGCTGTACCGGGGCCGCCATCGGCAGCCTGCGCCCAGACCGTCCCCGCCAGCAATAACGCCAGGGCGAAGAGCAAGGCCATCACGACAGAAAACTGCTTGTTGGTAGAAACGAACTTCATTTTACACACTCCTTTTGTGGTGAAAAATTGTTGGAGACCGGAGATTAGGACAACCGGCCTTTTTGTGATAATGGGCTGGCGATGCCAACCGCCGGCCCGTTTCTCCTGGGAAAATATTGTCGGCTCTTCGTGAATTTGTGGGGTAAAAAACATCCGAGATTTCCGCCAAGAGTCGCTCCGGGAAGCGCAATCGCCTGTACATGCCACTCCGGGCGAGCATCGCACCTGCAAAATCTCGGAGGTCTGACCGGTCTACCCCGCTATTCCACGTTGACCCAGGAATCTTTTCATGGGGAACTCCTTGTCTCTAACAGACCTCACAGGTCTTGAGACCTGTGGGGTTTTGGCGGTCTCGGCGTGTCCTCCGAATCGTCTTCGGTTCGAGACCATGTCTGTACCTGTTCTCTCAAAAACGCCGTCAAGGCGGGCAAACTGGCAAATCCAAATCGTTCTCGGGTGTGCGGGTTTTCCAGACTGAAACGCCAGATGCTTTCTCCTCCCGGCGCGGTTTCCTCGCTCCAGCACTTTAGCCAGTAGGAATGGGAAGACGGGAATTTGGGGGGAGTTTTCATGAGGGGCAAAATTCATGAAGACGGGCACTCGTGAGTGTGGAGGTTGTGGTATAGTCCTGATATTCAACTTTCTCGGTTGCCCAAAGTTCTGCAAGCCCCCCATTCTTACCACCCAGACGTAAAGAAGTCGTAAATGATACATACTCAGCCGTCAAAACCGCTGAAAATTCTCCTGTTTGGTGCCCCCCAGGTCTTTTTGGATGCCCGCCCGGTTGAAAACTTCATCAGCAACAAGGCGCGGGCGTTGCTTTTCTATTTGGCTGCCACGCGCCGACCGCACACCCGCGATACCCTGGCGGGGATGTTTTGGGGAGAGATGCCCAACCGCGAAGCGCGCATCAACCTGCGCCAGGTGCTCTCTAACCTGCGAAAGATTGCCCCCGGAGCCTTTTCGATTGACCGGCAAAATGCATCTCTCAACCCGGCATATCCTCACGAGGTGGACACAGTAACCTTTTCCGCCCGTATGGATGCCTGGCAGGATAGCCTATCCCCGGAGAGGGCGCGGGAGTTGTTGGAAGAGGCCGTGTCTCTGTATCGGGGGGAGTTCCTGGCGGGGTTTTACCTCTCGGATGCGCCGGCCTTTGACGAATGGACGATGATGCTGCGCGCCCGCTTTGCCGAACAAGCGTTGCAGGCGTACTCCGCGTTCGCCGAAATTTTGCTGCGCCGCCGCCGCTACTCCCAGGCGGTCGCGCACTTGCAGCAGGTGCTGGCGATGGACCCCTGGCGCGAAGACGCCCACCGCCGCCTGATGATGGCCTTTGCCCGGATGGGGAAATCGCAGGCCGCTTTGGCTCAGTACCGCACCTGCAAAGAGGTGCTGGCCGCCGAACTGGATGTGCTCCCCTCCCCCGAGACCCGCCTGCTGTACGAGCGTATCAAGGCCCGCGGAGAACGCTCCCCCGGTAACTTGCCCCGCCAGCCGACCGCTTTCGTCGGGCGCGCCGCGGAGATGGAAGTCGTGAGACGCACGCTTGCCTCTGAAACCTGCCGCTGGATGACGATTACGGGCCTGGGCGGGGTGGGGAAAACCCGCCTGGCGCTGGAAGTTGCCGGGCAAATGAGGCCCGCGTTTTTCGACGGCGTTTTCTTCGTTCCTCTGGCCTCCGTCCATACCGTGCAGGGGGTGGTCAATGCCATTGGCGAGGCCGTCGGTTTTGTTTTCGAGGAGCAGGGCAGCCGCGTTGGGCAACTGGAAAATTACTTGCGCTTGCGTGAGACCCTTCTCGTTTTGGACAACTGCGAGCATCTTCCCGCCGCTGTGCCGTATCTGGAGAGTCTTCTGCAGCGTACCGAGGCCTTGAAATTGCTCTCCACCTCCCGCCAAAAACTCAACAGCCGCTGGGAGCACGTATTTCCCTTGCGAGGCTTCCCCCTCCCCGATTTGCCGAGGGGAAAAATAGAGGAAGCGGCCGCGGTGCGCCTTTTCCTGCAAAACGCCCGCCGCGTGCAGCCCGATTTTGTTCTCTTGGATGAAAACATCTCCACCATCATGGAAATTTGCCGCGCCCTGGATGGTCTCCCCCTGGGGATTGAACTCGCCGCCCTATGGTCGCGTACCATGACGTGTGCTCAAATTTTGCAGGCCATTCGGAAGGAACCCGCTTTTCTGGATGCTTCGCTCACCCCGCAGGCAGCCCGCAGTCACGGGTTGCGTGCCGCCCTGCATTATGGCTGGCTGCAACTGACCCCGGAAGAGCAGCGCGGCTTTGCGCGTCTCGCCGTTTTTGGAGACGCCTTCACCCCCGAAGCCGCCGATGAGGTCGCTGGCGTTTCGCAGCCCGGACTGGCAAAACTCACGGAACGCGGCTTGCTGCGCCCCGCGGTGATGGAGTCAGCAGCCGCCGAACGACGCTACGAGATGCACCAGTTATGGCTCCAGTTTGCCGGGGAGCGCCTGGCGGAGATGCCTGCCGAAGGAGAAGACGCCCGCCTGAAGCACCGCCGGTTTTACGTGCGCTTGCTCCACATGCACGCAGAACGCCGGGAACCGCTCGCCGCGCCTGATTACAACAACGTCCTGCTGGCCTGGGAGCACGCTCTGGCGCACGGCACGCGGCGGGATTTCGAGGGCAGCACGCAGGCGCTCTCTCGCGTGTTGGAAAGGCAGCACCGTTTCGAGGAGTTGCAAGCCCTTTTGGAACGGGCCGTCCGGCGGGCGCGGGAAGACCCGCAGGCAAACCGCGTTCTCCTGGCGCGCTGGCTGCGGCTGATTGGGGAGGCTTCTTTCCGGCTGGGGCAACTCCATCGGAGCGAGCAACACCATCGGGAAGCGCTGGCCCTCCTGGAGGTCGCCATGCCGCTTTCTCCGGCGCGGCAATCTCTGGGGTTGGGGCGGGAACTCCTGCGGCAGGTACTCCACCGCTCGCGGATGCCCTCCCCCGTGGAGCATCCTGAATCCGAAAAAGAGATTGCGCTTCTGGAGAGCGCCCGCGCCTATGAACGTTTGGGGCAGATTTTGTTCTTTGCCAACGCGCCGACCGTTGCGCTGCTCTACACTTCGGTGCGCGGCATGAATCTGGCGGAGAAAGTTCGCCCTTCGGATGTACTCTCCCGTTTGTACGGTAATATGGTTATTTCGGGTGCGCTGGTTGCTAACCACAGAATGGCGCGCTTTTACCGCCGCCTGGCTTTGCAGGTGGCGCGGAGCATTGACTCGCCATCCGCCCTCTCCTGGGTGCTGGAGTTGAGCAGCATCCATGCCTGTGGCATGGGGGATTGGGAGCGCTGCGCCAGCGATGTCGAGCAGGCCATCGCGCTGGCCGACCGGGAGAACGACACCCGCCGCCGCAACGAGTGCCTGGTGATGGTGACCTATATGTCCCACGCCCGCGGCGATTTCCGCCGCAGCGCCGAACTCTGGCTGCAAGCCCACGTGGACGCCTCGCAAAGCGGTGATTTACAGGTACAGCGCTGGGGGTTATCGGGGCAGGGGAGAAATTTCATTCCCTTGGGGCGATTGGACGAGGCCATAACCTACCTGCAATCCGCGCTGGATTTGCCGGTCAAGGTGCGAGACATCGTTACCGACATCAACGCCTACGGAGCGCTGGCGCGGGCCTTGTTCTTGCAAGGCCGCCTTGATGAAGCCCACCGTATTGCCGATTCCGCTTTCCGTCTGGTGTCCGAGACTTCTCCGACCTCGTTCTCTACGGTGCGCGGCTACGATTCGCTGGCCTGGACGTACCTGCGCCTGTGGGAATCTGCCCCCCAAGATGATGAACTGGCCGCCGCGGCGCGCCAGGCGGAGACGGAGTTGTGGCAGTTCGCCCGTATCTTCCCCATTGGAAAGCCTGCCGCACTGTTGAGCCGCGGCACGCGCCTGTGGCTGGAGGGCAGGCAAAACAAGGCTCTGCGGACGTGGCGGGCGGGACTTGCCAGCGCCCGCGACCTGGGCATGCCCTATCAGGAGGCTGCTCTGTACGCCGAGATGGCGCGCTTCCTGCCGGACGGCCACCCCGAAAAGGAACTCGCCGCAGCGCGCAGCCGCGAAATCTGTGCCCGCCTGCAAGTGCCGGTCTTGTGAGGTACAATCTCAGGAAGCGTGAAAGTTTGCAAGTAAGCAACGCACCTCTCACCCCGTTACCACCTCAGCGCGTTGCCCACTATCACCTTCTCACCCCATCACCTGATTGCATCATCTCGGAGACACCCATGCAACTCACCCCTACCCAAGACCTGCAAGACCGCGCCATCAACACCCTTCGTTTTCTTTCCGCCGACGGCGTACAGCAAGCCAACTCCGGACACCCGGGACTGCCGATGGGCGCCGCGGCGATGGCCTATACCGTCTGGACGCGCCACTTGCGCCACAATCCGCTCAACCCCGCCTGGCCGGGGCGCGACCGCTTCATCCTCTCCGGCGGGCACGGCTCCATGCTGCTCTACAGCCTCCTGCACCTGACCGGCTACGACCTGCCCCTGGAGGAACTCAAGCGCTTCCGGCAATGGGGCAGCAAGACCCCCGGACATCCCGAAGTCGGCTTGACCCCCGGTGTGGAGACCACCACCGGCCCCCTGGGACAGGGATTCGCCAACGGCGTGGGCATGGCAATCGCCCAGGCGCACCTGGCGGCGCGCTTCAACCGTCCCGATTACCCCCTCTTCGACGGCTACATCTACGCCATCGTCACCGACGGCGACCTGATGGAAGGCGTCAGCGCCGAGGCTGCATCTCTGGCCGGGCATCTACGCCTGGGACGCCTCATCTACCTCTACGACGACAACCGCATCTCGATTGACGGTAGCACCGACCTTGCCTTCACCGAAGACCGCGCCGCCCGTTTCGAGGCGTACCACTGGCAGGTGCTGCGCGTCTCCGACGGCAACGACGTGGAGGCCATCGATGCCGCCATCCAGCAGGCCAAAAACGACCCGCGCCCCTCTCTCATCGTCTGCCGCACGCACATCGGGTACGGCGCGCCCCATAAGCAGGATACTGCCGGCGTCCACGGTTCGCCCCTCGGCGACGAAGAACTGGCCGCCGCCAAGCGCAATCTGAACTGGCCGGTGGAGCCGCGTTTCTACATCCCCGAGGACGTGCTGGCCTATTATCGTCAGGCGGTGGATTTGGGGGAACAGTGGGAAGCGGCCTGGAACGCCATGTTTGCCGCCTACCGCAAGGAATTCCCCGGCCCCGGAGCGGAACTTGACCGCCGTTTGCGGGGTGCCCTCCCCTCCGGTTGGGAATCGGCCCTTCCGGTTTTCCCCGCCGACCCCGCCGGCATGGCGACCCGCGTCGCCTCCGGACGCGTCATCAATGCCCTGGCGAAACATCTCCCCGAACTGGTGGGCGGTTCCGCCGACCTGGCTCCCTCCACCAAGACCTGGATTGAGGGTTCCGCCGCTTTCGGTCCGGATACTCCCGAAGGGCGCAACTTCCACTTTGGGGTGCGCGAACACGGGATGGGCGCTATCGTCAACGGCATGGCCCTCTACGGGGGCGTGATTCCCTACGGGGCTACCTTCCTGGTCTTCTCCGACTACATGCGGGGCGCAATCCGGGTTGGGGCACTCTCCCATATCCCGGCCATTTGGGTCTTCACCCACGACAGCATTGGCCTGGGCGAGGACGGCCCCACCCATCAGCCCGTGGAGCATCTGGCCGCCCTGCGCGCTATCCCCAACCTGGTCGTCATCCGCCCAGCGGACGCCAACGAGACCGCCGCGGCCTGGAAGGTTGCCGTCGAGCGCGACGGTCCCACCGCTCTGGCGCTCACCCGTCAGAAAGTGCCCACGATTGACCGTAAAATTTACGCCCCCGCCGAGGAACTGGCGAAGGGCGCTTACGTGCTGGCCGATTTCGGGGAACGCGCGCCCGAAATCATCCTGATGGCTTCCGGTTCGGAGGTTTCCCTGATGCTGCGTGCCGCCGAGTTACTGGCCGTCGAGGGCGTCAACGTGCGGGCAGTCTCCTTCCCCAGTTGGGAGTTGTTCGCTGCCCAGCCGCAGGAATACCGCGACGCCGTCCTGCTCCCGCAGGTGCGGGCGCGCCTGGCCGTGGAGGCCGGCATCTCTCAGGGGTGGCGCCGCTGGGTGGGCGACCGCGGCCACGTCATTTCGGTGGAAACCTTTGGGGCTTCCGCACCCTACAAAGTGCTCTACGAGAAATTCGGCCTGACGGTGGAGAACATCATCCGGCAGGCGCGGCGTTTGCTGGCGGCGTAGGCCCTTGGGAGGGAGTACCGCGCCAAAAAGAATCGGGCGAAGCGCGCATCTTCGGAAAAATGCGGAGCGGAGACATTGTCTCCGCTCCGCCGCGTTGCTTACTTTATTGGTGTGAAGGTTATCTCATGCGGGATGCCGCGCCGCCCGAATTCCCGCAAAACGGCCTCCGCGGGGAGCGTTTCGACGGGATGCGCGCCGGGGGAGAGCGTCCCGCGGGCCTGCATGTGCATCACGATACTGGCATGCCAGCCCGTCAGGCGCTCCATGGCCGTGAAACCGGTGGCCTCGTCGTAGTAATCCACCAGGTCAATCTGCACTTCGGTTTTGTGCCCGTCTTTGAGACCGCGCCCAACGGCGCGCATGATGCCCACATCGCGTACTTCGGGGTCGGTGATTTGCGGCTCCAGCAGGGCGTGGTAGACGTGCCGCGGGATGACCGTTTGGCCGTCCACGGTGATGGGGTCCTCCCGGAACAGCCCCAGGGTTTTGAAAGCCCGCAGCCATTCGTAATGACCTGGGAAGCGCATCACCTTGTTCTCGAAGCGCTGGACGCGCCCCAGGAAAGTCCACGGGGCGGTGGAGGTGCCGCCGGAGGTTACGTCGGCCTCCAGTCTCCCGAAGGGCGGGAATTCCACCATCTCCGGTTCGGTGAGGGTGTCCACATAGGCGATTTTCCCATCCCGGATGAAGACCGCCTGCCCGTCCATCTCGTTGGTCAGGCCGTTGATGTGGAAGGTGAGGGCGTAGTTCCAGGGCGGTTTGGGATTTTGGGGCAGCCCGGCATCGTAGATGACCACCTCCCGCGGTTCGTCGAGCAAATCCATCGCGTAGGCGCCCAGGTTGCTGACCAATCCCGGCCCCATCCCGCAGTCGGGCACGAGACTGATGCCGGCGGCGCGGGCCTCAGCGTCCAGGGCCAGTTGTTGGCGCACGATGTCCGTTTTACCGCCCAGGTCGGCCAGGTGTGTGCCGGTTTCCAGGGCGGCGCGGGTGATATCCAGATTGAAGTAGTAGGGTACCGCGCTCAAGGCGGCGTCTGCGGGACGCAGCACCTCCCGCAGAGCGGACGCGTCGCGCACGTCCAGGCGGCGCGCCTCGGCAATCTCCCTGCCGAGCAGGTCGTGCAGTCGTTGGACAGCGCGGCGGGCGGTTTCGGGGTTGGCGTCGGCCAGGATGATGTGCTCGGCCCGTCCGAACTTTGCCAGGTCATAGGCGGCGGCGAGGCCCTGACGCCCCGCGCCCAGGATGGTGTAGGTGTGTTGGTTCATTGGTTGGGTTGGTTTGATTGGTTGCATTGGTTCATTGGTTCATCGGTTGCATTAGTTCATTGGTCGTATTGGTCGTATTGGTCTGATTGGTTGTCTGTGGCCTGTCGTCCGTCGTCCGTCGTCCACGGTCTATCGTCCACGGTCTACAGTCTATCATCCACGGTCTGCATTATACAGGGATTCCCCGACATGTGCCGGGGGTCTGCCATAGAGCAGTTCCCTACTTTTCTACTTTCAACATGATACAATAGCGCCGTTTTGATTTTCCCTGACTTCCCGACATCCGGAGTGTACAGAACCATGCCACAAACGCAAATGCAATGTCCCAACTGCCGCCAGCCCATCATCGTGGACGTGCAGCAGGTTTTCGACCTCAGTCGTGACCCCGGCGCAAAGCAGCGCCTTCTTTCCGGCGCACCCAATCTGGCGCAGTGTCCGCATTGCGGATACCAGGGGCCGCTCATGACCCCGCTGGTGTATCACGACCCGCAAAAGGAACTTCTCCTCACCTTCGTGCCCCCTGAACTTGGTCTCTCGCGTGATGAGCAGGAGCGCCTGATTGGTTCCCTCATTCGCCAGGTGATGGACGCCCTTCCTCAGGAACAGCGCAAAGCCTATCTGTTCAGCCCCCAGACGATGCTCACCTACCAGGGATTGGTGGAGCGCATTCTGGAAGCGGACGGCATCACCAAAGAGATGATTGAAGCCCAGCAGCAGAAGGTGCGCCTGATTGAACGTTTCCTGACCGTCTCCGACGACGCCTGGGATGCCATCATCGAGCAGGAAAAAGACCAGATTGACGCCGATTTCTTTGCCATTCTGCAGCGGATAGGCGAGGCGGCTATGGCCACCGGGGATGAAAATGCCCTGCGGCGCATCGTCACCTTGCAGCAGAAGTTGCTGGATACCACTGAATTTGGGCAGGAACTCAAAACCCAGAAGGATGAGATTGACGCCGCCGTAGCCTCCTTGCGGGAAGCCGGAGAAGGTCTCACTCGCGAAAAACTGCTGGAGTTGCTGGTAGAGGCTCCCTCCGAAGCCCGCCTGGGGACGCTGGTC
>JANTFR010000089.1 GCA_024763355.1 Anaerolineales bacterium | reverse complement strand
GTTCTCGAAGATGCCGGCGGCACCCATGCCGCCGCCGATGCACATGGTCACCATGCCGAAGTGGACATCGCGGCGCTTCATCTCGTAGATGAGTTGAGTGGTCAGTTTTGCGCCCGTGCAGCCCAGGGGGTGGCCGAGTGCAATCGCTCCGCCGTTGACGTTGGTAATTTCCTCGTTCAGCCCCAGTTCGCGGATGACCACCAGGGATTGTGATGCAAAGGCCTCATTGAGTTCAATCAGGCCAATGTCGTCCAGGGACATGCCGGTCATTTCCAGCACTTTGGGGACGGCGGCGGTGGGGCCGATGCCCATGATTTCCGGCGGGACGCCCGCCGCGGTGAAGGCCACGAAACGGGCCAGGGGTTTCAGCCCCAAGGCCTCGGCTTTGGCGCGGGACATGATGATGACGCCCGCCGCCCCGTCTGACATTTGGGATGAGTTGCCAGCGGTGACGGTGCCGCCTTCCCTGAAAACGGGACGCAGCCGCCCCAGCGCCTCCATGCTCGTATCGGGACGCGGGCCTTCATCCCGCGCGAAGGTGAAAGTGCGTTCTACAGGGCGGTCATCAGGGCCGAGTTCGGTTATTGTTACTTCCAGAGGAACGATTTCCTCATCGAAGCGCCCGGATTGGACGGCCTCAGCGGCGCGCATGTTGCTGCGCAGGGCAAAAGCGTCCTGGTCTTCACGGCTAACGCCGTATTTCTCGGCTACATTCTCGGCGGTCAAACCCATACCGGTAAACGCTTCGGGGTAGGTCACCGCAAGCGAGGGGGTAGGTGCGAATCGAAATCCGGTCATCGGCACCAGACTCATCGATTCCACGCCCCCGGCGATGGCGGCTTCCATCTGGCCGGCCATGATGGCAAAAGCGGCGTGGGCGATACTCTGCAATCCGGAGGAGCAGAAGCGGTTAATCGTCTCGGCGGGGATGGAAACCGGCAGACCGGCTTCGAAGCCAATCAGACGAGCGATGTTCATCCCCTGGTGGCCTTCGGGGAAGGCGCAGCCCATAATCAGGTCGTCCAGTTCGTTGGGGTCCAGGTCGCCGGCGCGTTTGAGCAGTTCGCGGACAACGGCAGAAGCCATCGTTTCGGGGCGTGTGGTTGCCAGCGAGCCGCGTCGGGCTTTACCGACAGCCGTCCGCGCTGCCGCAACGATGACGGGTTCGCGAGAAGATGGGATGGTCATAGGGAACTCCTTTTGGGGAGGTTAGATGTCAGTGGTCGGTGGTCAGCGGAAGAGTGGGTTGCGATGGCGCCGATTCTTGCACCGCGCAACTTCACAACTCCGCAACTTGCTAATTCCGCAACGGTTTTCCGGTTTCCAGGAGGTGCTGCATGCGCTCCTGGGTCTTTTCGTTGTGGCACAGTTCCAGGAAAGCCTCGCGCTCCAGGTCGAGGAAGTATTGTTCGTCCACCCAGGCGGGTTTGCTGAGGTCGCCGCCGCTCATCACGAAGGAGAGTTTTTCGGCAATCACGGATTCGTATTCGGTGATTTGTTTGGCTTCCTTGAACATGTAGATGCCGACGCGCAAGGCAGCCAGGGCGTCGCGTCCGGCGGCATACATCTTCTCTGGCACAGGCGGGGCGTAGCCGGTGGCCGCCATGTGGAGCACCTCGCGCTTGGCCTCTGCAATCAGATGGTCGCGGTTGAAGACGATGCGGTCGGCGGGGCTCAGGATGCCCATCTCGCGGGCTTCCTGGGCGCTGGTGGCTACCTTTGCCATGCCCACCTGCTCGAAGATGCGCTGCAAGAAGGGCAGGGGGTCGGCGTTTTTGGTTTGCATGGGCGGGTTGAGCAGACGGCGTACCATTTCCTTCGTGCCGCCTCCGGCGGGGATAAGCCCCGCGCCGACTTCCACCAGACCGGTGTACAACTCCGCAGCGGCTACCACGCGGCTGGCGTGCATTGTGATTTCCGTGCCGCCGCCCAGGGTCAGGCCTGCCGGCGCGGCCACAATCGGCTTGGGGAAGTAGCGCATCCGCATGTTGAGACCCTGCAATTTGCGGATGGCCTCGTCCAGTTGGTCCCACTGCCCCATCTTGGAGGCCATGACCACCATGAACAGGTTGGCTCCGGCGCTGAAGTTGTCGGCATCGTTGCCGATGACCAGCCCCTCGAACTCCGTCTCGGCGCGGTTCATGGCCTCGATGAGCATGTTGAAGATGTCGTCGTCGAGAGCGTTCATCTTGGTATGGAATTCCACCGCGGCCACACCGTCGCCCAAATCCACCAGGGCAGCGCCCGGATTTTCGGCAATCACTTTCCCTGCGGCTTTCTCCTCACGGATGAGGATGATGTTGGCGGAACGCTTCAAGGGGCGGTACCCCTTTTCGGAGGGGGCATACACCCCTACTTTGCGCGTCCCCTCGTACTCGTAGAAGGTGGGGAAGCCTTCGGAGAGCATCTCATCCACCCAGGGAGCGGGGGCGAAGCCCGCTTCCCGCATCTTTTCAGCGGTTTCCGCTACGCCCAGCATATCCCAGATTTCGAAAGGCCCGGCTTCGTGGGCGAATCCCCAGCGCATGGCGTCGTCAATCGGATTGGGGGTCTCGGCAATCTCCGGGATGACGGAGGAAGCGTAGGCCAGCGACTGGTAAGTCAGGGCGCGTACCAGGTCGCCGACGCGGTCTTCCGCAGCCAGGAGGAATTTGAGACGCTCGCCCAGGTCTTCGATTTTACGCGCCTTACCAATCGTCTCGAAGCGCGGCTTCTTGGGCGGTTCGTGCTGACGGGTTTGCAGGTTGAGCGACCAGAACTGTTTCTTGCCATCCTTCTTTACCTGCTTGTAGAAGCCGACTTTGGTCTTGTTGCCCAGCCAGCCCTGCTCAATCATGAAGTGAATCAGGTCGTTGGCCGGCTCGGACTGGAGATACGGCATTGCCATCTTGTCGTGCGGGATGGCTTTTGCCAGATTGCGTCCCACGTGGTCCCAGATGTCGATGCCCACCAGGTCAATCAGGCGGAAGG
Source organism: Anaerolineales bacterium (assembly GCA_024763355.1). Classification (GTDB taxonomy): domain Bacteria; phylum Chloroflexota; class Anaerolineae; order Anaerolineales; family DRKV01; genus DRKV01. The sequence goes on along the minus strand of JANTFR010000089.1, from coordinate 7,693 downwards.
TGGCCGTCTTGGGGTTGCCAATCAACGGCCCGGTGATGGCGTCCACCTCCTCGACTGTGTACCCGTTTTCGAGGATGTAGTGCAGGGCGAATGCCCCACTGCCGAAAGCCATACGGTTGCCGATGAAGTTGGGGGTGTCCTTGCAGGGAACGATGCCTTTGCCCAGACGGTATTCGCCAAAGTGGGAGATGAATTCCACCACTTCGGGGAGGGTATCTTGGGTGGGGATGATTTCCAGCAGTTTGAGGTAACGCGGCGGATTGAAAAAGTGCGTCCCTAAAAAGTGCTGCCGGAAACCCTCCGAGCGGCCCTCGGCGATGGAACCCAGCGGGATGCCGGATGTGTTGGAGGAAACAATCGTGTAGGGCTCCCGCAGGGCGTCCAGGCGTTCCATGAGGGAGCGCTTGATTTCCAGGTTTTCGATGATGACCTCGATAACCCAGTCGGCGCCGCGCATGGCCTCTGCGAGGTCGTCTTCCAGGTTGCCGACGGTGATGAGACGGGCGCGCTCCTTGCTCATGAAACTGGCCGGGCGGGATTTCAGCGCCCGCTCCAGGCCGGCCTGCACGATGCTGTTACGCACCTGCGGGTCTTCCAGGGTGAGACCTTTGGCCTCCTGCTCCGGGGTGAGTTTCCGGGGCACGATATCCAGCAAAGTGACCGGGACGCCGGCGTTGGCGAGGTGGGCGGCGATGGCCGCTCCCATTGTGCCTGCGCCGATGACCACGGCTTTGTGAACTTTGTATTTCATGGTGCCTCCTGTTGGGGGTACGATGTACGGTTTAGTAAAGGAACATGGGCTTGCCGAGCACATCGCGCACTTTGGGGCGGTATTGCTCGGTATCGTAGTAAGCGGTTACGTCCAGCGTTTTCTTGCCGGAGACGACCATCTCCAGCGGGACGGTGGTGTAGATGCCCTGCTGTAAGGCCACCATGCGTCCGGTGTGTCCCAACGCCACCTGGTCGAGGGCCAGATTGCCGAAGGAGCGCGCCACCATGCGGTCGAGGGCGTCCGGCGCGCCGGAGCGCATCAGATAGGCGGGCTGCAGGTACATGGTGTGCAAACCGGTATGGAGTTTGATGGCCTCGGCCACCAACAGGCCGATGCCGCCCAGTTTGCGATGCCCGTAGGCGTCGGCTTCGCCGCGTTCGATGATTTCGCCGCCCAGGATGGTTGCCCCTTCGGAGATGGTCATGATGGCGTAACGGGAGGGGTTGCGTTCCCGGTCGGCCACCAGGAAGTCAATCAGGCGCTGCATTTCGAAGGGCACTTCCGAGATAATGGCGCGGTCTACGTCGGAGAGATAGGCGGCAAACAGGGATGTCTCTCCGGAGTTGCGCCCGAAGAGTTCTACAATCCCGATACGCTCGTGCGAACCCACCGAGGTACGCAGCGAAGTGATGGCGTCAATAGAACGCGACACGGCGGTGGAAAACCCGATGCAGTAATCCGTCCCGAAAACGTCGTTGTCCATCGTTTTGGGGATGGCGACTACCTGAAAGCCCTCCTGGTGCAGGCGGGCGGCGTAACTGAGGGTGTCGTCCCCGCCGATGGCAATCAGGGCGTCCAGTTCCAGGAATTCCAGCACTTTGAGAGCGTGGGCGGTGACGTCTACCGTGCCCCGCTCAGTGGGGCGGCGGTCGCTTTCGGCGATGTGGGCGGGGACATCATCCGGGCGCACGTTGGCCGGATTGGTGCGCGATGTGTGCAGGGTAGTTCCCCCGGTGCGGTCAATAGTGCGGACGCGCTGCATGTTCAGGGGTTCGACGTATTCCTTGATGGTTTCGGGGTCTTCGGGGTTGATGGCGACCACGGAAAGCCAGCCGCGGCGTAGCCCTACGACCTCGATATCGTGACTTTGCGCCCGTGTGACGACGGCTTTGATGGCGACGTTTAACCCGGGTACGTCGCCGCCGCCGGTGAGGATGCCGATTTTGCGTTTGCTCATAGGCTGTTCTCCTTTGGATGCTTCGTCGAAGAGACCTCACAGGTCTCGAAGCCCTGTGAGGTCTGGCATATCGCTTAGCGTAACTGACTGCCGCGGTAGCCGAGCACGTTGCGGGCGACTACCAGCCGGTTGATTTGTCCGGTGCCTTCGTAGATGTCGGTAATCTTGGCGTCGCGGAACCATTTTTCGAGCAGGTATTGTCGCGAGTATCCGAGCGGCCCCATCAGTTCCACGGCGCGCTGGGTGATTTTGGTGACCACATCGCCGGCGCGGAGTTTGGACATAGAGGCTTCCAACGGATTATGTTTGCGATTGTCCGCCATCCAAACTGCCTTGATGACCAGCAGCCAGGCCGAGCGCAGCATCGCTTCCATATCGATGATTTCCCGCTCAATGGCGGTCAACTTATTGCGCGGCAGTCCGTAGCGGATTTCCACGCCCTGTTCGGCCAACATCTCTTTGAGAAGTTCCAGGGCGGCGCGGGCCACTCCAACGCCGGTCGCCGCCACCAGAGGGCGGGTGGCATCGAAGGTTGCCATCGCACCTTTGAAGCCTTTGGTAGTCTTCTCTTTGATGACTTCGGGGCTGCCCAAAATGTGGTCGTAGGGCACGCGGGCATCCTGAAGGACAATCGCGGCCGTATCGCTGGCGCGAATGCCCATCTTGTGTTCCAGTTTGGTGACTTTGACGCCCGGCGTTCCGGCTTCCACGACGAAGGGACGCATCCCGGCGTGGCGGGCGGAAGGGTCAATCGTCGCCCAGACCACCACGAAGCCTTCGCTGAGTTCCAGCGCCTTGTGCCCCGCGGTGACGAAGATTTTCTCGCCGTTGAGGACCCATTCGTTGGTCTCCGGGTCGAGCACCGCCGTGGTGCGGATGGCGGAAGTATCCGAACCGCAATGAGGTTCGGTCATCGCCATAGCGGCAAAGGTGGGTTTTTCGCCCTTGAAGCGCGCCAGGAATTTGGCTTTTTGCTCTGGCGTACCGGCGGCCTCCACGGCCGCGGCCCCCAGCCCGCCGCCCGGCGTGACCAGGTACATGCCCACGTCGCCCCAGGAGAGCATCTCCAGCATGAAAGCCAGGGATTGGTAGCCAATCGGGGGGTATTTCTTCTTCTCGTCGGCGGATTTCTTCTCTTTGGGGGCCAACGAACCTGCGCCGGTCTGCCGCATCGCCATGTGCATGAAGTTGATGTAATCCCACGGCACTTCGTGTTCGTGCTCGTCGAAGTAGCGGGAAACGGGGCGCATCATATTCTCGGCCACCGTTTTCAGGGCGACCATCTGCTTTTCAATCGGTTTGGGGGTGGAAAAATCAATCATCTCAGCCTCCTAAATCATCGCCATGCCCAACAGGTTGGCAATCCCGCGCCCGTTGCGCATCCACATTTCAACAGGGTATTCCCGGATGTAGCCGTGGCCGCCCAGAATTTGCACAGCCCGGTCGGTGACCATCATCGCCATATCCATCGCGCTGGTGTGCGCCAGGTAGGCTTGCTTGAAGGCATCGGGGTGGCCGTTGTCCACCATCCAGGCCGCCTCCCAGGTAAGCAGGCGGATAGCCTCGATTTCGGTTGCCATCTCGGCCAGCATGAAGGCGATAGCCTGTTTTTGAGCGACCTTGACCCCGAAGACCTCGCGCTCTTTGGCGTAGTCCCGCGAGTATTCGAAGGCAGCCCGCGCTACCCCCAGGCCGATAGCGGCCATCCCCAGGCGGGCGGAGGTGATAACGGGGGCGAAGTCGTGCCCCTCGGAGCCGCCAAGCCGGTTCCCGGCGGGGATGCGGACATCCTTGAAGGTCACGGTGTAGTTGGGAAGGGCGTTGATGCCCAGTAATTTGCTGCGTTCCCCGACGGTGATGCCTTCCAGTTCCGCCGGAACGATGAAGCCCTGTGTCTGCCCGTCCAGGTTGGCGTAAACGAGGAAGGCTTCGGCGCCCTCGGCAAAGGGAACGTAGATTTTTTCGCCGTTGATGACGTAGGCATCGCCCTCCATCACGGCAGTGGTGCGCAGGTCGCCGGGGTCGAAATCGAAATGCGGCTCAATCAGCGCGGCGGTGTAGGGCTGCCATTCGGCTTCTACCAGTGGAGGCAGGTAAGATTGCTTCTGGTCTTCGTTCCCGGCCAGCAGGATGGGCAGCGCGAAAAGGGAGGGGGTCATCACGGCCATCGCGGCGGCCATATCACCCCAGGCCAGTTCTTCCATTGCCAACACCCCGGTCAGGGCGGAGTAATCTCCAAATCCGCCGTACTCTTCGGGGACCGAGGCCTGCAAAATGCCGAGTTCCCAGCCTTTTTCAATCAGGTCGGGGGAGTAGTCGTCTCCTTCCTCGGCATCGCGTGCCACGGGGCGGATGTCGTTCTCCGCGAAGCGTTTCACGACATCAATCAGCATTTGTTGCTCTTCAGATGGTTCAAAAGCGTACATAGGGCAATCCTCCAGGTAGATGGTGGGTTGGCGGTTGGTTCAGATGGTCTCCGGCAAGGGGGTGGCCGGGTCTTGCCGGCTGTAGCGCAGGGGGCGGGGGGAGAAATCCTTGCCGAGGGTGGAAAGGTTGGCAATGCGCAGATACCCGCGCTGGTAAAGGTACTCCACGTGCGCGCCGGTCTCCTCCAGCGCCAGAAGGATGTGGTAGCCCTTTACCGTCCCGAAGAGGGCTTTGGAGATTTCCGCAATGGTGTGCGGCTCCTCCAGCAGGTCCAGCACGGCTTGCAGGCGCTCCCGGTGCAGGGAGCGGATGTTGGCAATGCGGGCGGGGATGTCGGTGACAGGTTCCTTGTGCCCCCCCAGCAGCAGCCGGACGCCGCGCAGCCATGCCTCGGCCTTCCCCAGGGAGTGCAGATAGTGCCCCAGGCCGGTGTAAAACGTCAGTTGTTCGGGGGCCTGGTGAGGGCTGATGTCGTCGAGGATGTGGTCGCCGCCAAGGGCCACATCGTCCACGCGGATGATGACGTGCCCCGGAGCATGTCCCGGCACGTGGAGCATCTCGAAGGGTCCCAGGCGCATTCCGGCGGCCTCGAAGGTGAAATCCACGCTCTGGGAGCAGTAAAGTTGCTTGCCGAGCAGGTACATTTCCATCAGTTGCGCCCGGCGTTCCTCCTGCACACCGGCCTCGATGAGGAAGACGTTGAGGTGGTGCGCCACCCAGGCGAGACGCTCTTCGTAGTTCGTGAGGACGCGGCGGTCCAGTTCGTGGATTCCCACCGGAGCGGCGGTGCGCTCCCGGAGATACGGCAGCCCCCCAAAGTGGTCTATGTGCCCGTGGGTTATCAGGATGTGCGTCAACCCTTCGGGGAGGGGCGCGTTTCCCAGAAGGGAGGCCGCCTCCCGAAGACCGGCCTCCAAATCCTGATTGCATTCTCCAAAGCCGGAGCCGGTGTCAATCAGGATGCGGTACTCGTCTTTGTAAACAACGTAGGCGTAAGAGAGCAAGCCGGGAAAAGCGCGCAGGGGCAGGCGGGCGATGCGCGCCCCTCCGGAGGTGGTGAAGAGACGGACTGAGCCAGCCTCGCTATCCATGGGGCGACTCCCGTGTCAGCAGCCCGGAGAGAAACAATTCGGCGAAATCGGCGGCGATGGATTGCATGGAAAGCGGCCCATCCGGGCGATACCAGAAGATAGACCAGTTCATCACGCCCAACAGGGCGCGGGCAGCCAGGGCGCTGTCGGTACAGACCTCGGCAAAAACACCGCTGCGGATGCCGTCGTCAATCAGGGTGCGCCAGATGCGTTCAAAGCGGTCGCGGCGGGGAATGTGGCGTTCCAGGTATTCCGGTTTGAGAGAGCGGTATTCGAGCAGGAGGACGGCAGCCAATTCGCGGTTTTCCCCCAGGGTTTGCATGTAGGTAAGGATGGCCTGCCGGAGTTTCTCATCGGGCGGAAGGGAAAGGGCGACGACTTCCTCCAGGCGAGCGATGAGGACGTCCAGGGCTTTGTCCAGCAAGGCAAGTAAAATCTCCTGCTTGCCGGCGATGTGGTGGTAAAGACTGGCCTTTTGCAGGTGGACGGCGTTGGCGATATCCTGCATGGAAGCCGCGTGGTAGCCTTTGGTGCTGAAAATCTGGGCGGCGGCCTCCAAAATCTGGTCTTTGTTCATCGTTGTGGGGGAAAACGGCGGGGTTGGCAGTCGAAACTGCACCGACATTCTATTCGTGAAAATTCGTGCCCATTCGTGGATATTCGTGTCTATTCGTGGACAACCTACCAACCGTTCGGTCGGGAAAAAGCATATCAAAAAATGGCGCGGGGGTCAAGAGGAACCGGTTTCGTGATTTTTGACACAATGCGTCAATGCCGCCTTACTCTTGCCGTAGCGCGGTGGTGGTGCTACACTTTGAAGCGTTCCTTGCGGTTATATCTCGGACCACACGTTGCCCAAACCAAAAGATGAAATTGGCACCGAAAGTGCTCACTTTTGCAGGAATAATCATCTTGAGTATCACGGTCTTTTCAACGTTCTGGGAGAGAAGTAACATCGCGCCCTTTGGGGATGTTACCTATCCACTACAATCCCCGGATATTTCGGTCTCCGTTGTCCCTGATGTGCATTCTTCCCCCTATCCCCTTTCTCAAGATGCATCCATCGTTACGCGAGATGCCCTCTCTTCGCCAACGGTTGAACCTGCCACACCCCGTCCGATTACCTATTCTCTGTCCTCCGCCGCAGAGTGGATGATGTACGTCAACGATGAGTATGGATTCACCTTTCGGTATCCGGACAGCGAACCGAGCGCGTACGAGTACGAGGTCAGTGGGTTTCGTCTCCTGGAAGTGGTGGTCAACATCCGAACCGGGCCGACGGTGCCGGCCAGTTCGACAAACAGGGCGGTTATCGAACTCATCGTATTTCCCAATCCCGCACAGCAGCCCGTAGAGACATTTTGCGCCGAATATGGAGAGCGGCTTGGATGGCCTGTGAATGTGACCGATTTGCAACGTGCTTTACGCCACGAGTTGCCTTCTTATGCCACGCATCTGGCGGATGAGAGTGCCACGGCTTTGTATCTGCCCGAACAAGGCTTTTTCGTCATTACCCCGCCTTCGCGAAAGTACGTTTACTTGGTGGGAAAGGGGTATATGACAGATAGCGCAAAGCAAGATGAGATTTTTCGTTTGTTCATGGAGAATTTCCATCTGCGATAGGCGAAGACTATCGCGATGATGGTGCGTAGTTCTGTAATTTCAACAGTTCGTTGAAAAATTCTGTTGCCCCATCCTCCCTATAGCCCCCCTTAGTCCTTCGGGCAGGCTTCGCGCCTGAAAAACCCCCAACGTACTTTTCCCTCCCCCAACGGGGGAGGGGCCAGGGGTAGGGGCGGGAGGGAAAACGTCCACGAGGGCAGGTGGACGGAGTTTTCAATGATTGGTGGAAATTACAGTACGTAGTTTCACGTTTCTCGATGGCAAAGTGAAATCTTTGCCTGTCCTATTCGGAGGCCCTATGAGCAAAAAACGCATCACGATTGGATTACCCCGCATCCACGAGGAACCGGGAGAGCGGCGAGATTTCCTTCCCAGTTTTGTAGCCACTCTGGTTCAGTACGATGCCGCCGTCGTCCTGGAAGAAGGGTACGGCTCCGGAATCGGCTACAGCGAGGAGGCCTACCTGCGCACGGCGGCCAAAGGAGAGGTGCGCTTTGGTTCGGTGGAGGAGACTTTTCAGCAAGATTACGTCCTCGTGCTGCGCGCTCCGCACAGAGAGCACCTGCAATTGATGAAACCGGGTGCTTGCCTGATTTCCATGCT
>JANTFR010000088.1 GCA_024763355.1 Anaerolineales bacterium | reverse complement strand
ACAACTCGTTACCTTGCTCTGGCAGGCTTCGCGAGGCGGCCGTCCCTCCACGGTGCATTTTTCTGGACGCAACAGGGATGAAATCAACGCTGAGTGGCACACTCAGAACAAGGAGCGCCCGCTGGGGTTGGTCTGGAATGACTTTGTTCGCATTCGCGAGCAAAGTTTGCGGCGAGTGCGCACTTTCTCTGAGAAGGATTTGCAGAATCCGCGGCGTTATCGCTGGTTGCAAGGGCGTCCTCTGTGGCAATGGATTGCCGAATCCACCTTCGAGCACGAGCGAGAGCACATGGCTGCCGTCCGTGCCTGGATAGAAAACTACCCGCGCACATGAAATCTCGCTACATCTTTCTCCCCCTGACCATTTTTTTGCTGGCCTGCAACACCGTCATGGCCCCTTTTATGACCCCCGTGCCGGTGATGATAGAACCCAGCCCCACCCCCCTGCCAGGAGCGGCCCGTGCCACGCCACCAGCCTACCCTCCGGTCGTCAATTCCAGCCGCGCCGCGCCGTTGCTTTATGGCAGTCTGGCGGAAACCCTGAATCTGGATTTCCGCGCTTTGGAGACCCTGCGCGGGGAAGACGCCTGGGAGCGGCTGAGTCTTGCCAACCAGTTCAACAAGCCCGCTCCCCAGGGAGCCGAATGGCTGCTGGTCAAGGTGGAAGTCACTAACCGCAGCAACCGTCCGTTGGAGGTCGGCCTGGGCGATTTCCTGGTGACCGGTTCCCGCGGCATCGCCTACTTCGGCGGGGGATGCGTGCCGCCCGATCCATCCTTCGATTTCACCCTCAAGCAGGGAGAGACCGCAGCGGGGTATATAGTCTACCTGATTCAGGCTGATGACGACAATCTGCTTCTCCTGCGCAACATCTACGCGGAAGACGAAGAGCAGGTCACCTTTCTGGCGCTTTCCCCCGGCGCGGCGGTGGAGACGTCCACCGCGCCCCTTGGTACGCCTTCTCCCCTCGGCAAGAGCCGCGAACAGCCCGCACCCCCCGGCGCGTGGGTCAGCACGGACGACTGGAACCTGCGCGTGGAGACGGTTTTACGCGGCGCAGACGCCTGGGAAGCACTGCAGGAAGCCGCAGCCTGGAACGCTCCCCCGCCCGAGGGGTACGCTTACCTGCTCGTGCGGTTGACCGTACAGGCTACCCACGCCGACGAACGCTACCGCACCTTTATGTCCTACCCCCTCACCTGCCTGGGAAGCGGCGGAGAGGAATACGAATCCGCTACCGTCTCACCGCCTTACCCCTCGGTGGAGATGCGCCTTTTCCCCGGCGCGATGCTGAGCGGCTGGACGGTTTTCCTCCTGCCAGAGAATGAAACTTGCATGCTTGTCTATCGTCCCCTGTTCGACATCTACGGCAACGGAGCGCGCTACCTGACGCTTCCATAGTCCTTTCCCACCACCAGTCCCTCCCCCGTCGGGAGGAAAGCAAAGGAACCCCCATGCCCTCCATCATTGACCCCGAAACCATGTACGTTGACGACCTGCCCGGCATCTGGTCGCCGGTGCAATGGGCGCAGACGCCCGAAGAGAAGCAGCAAGAGGAAGAAGAGCAGGCCACCGCCAGCCTCTTGTGGGCGATTGACGCCCCCGAAGCGATACTGCGCCTCCTGCTGAGCGAAACCGCCATTGAGCGCGCTTACGGCCCTCCGCCGGGGTACGACCCCGAACAACAAGGGGAATGGGATGATTCCCTACTCACCTACCAGTTCAAGCGCCGCGTGGAATTGCACCACATGGAACGCGACCGCAATTACCTCTACGTAGAGTACAAGGTGGAAGACCTGGGCTACTGGGCGGTGGAAATCACCCCCGAAAAAGTGTGCATCGAGAGGGTCTGAGCGTTTCCCCCTCCAGACCAGACCTCACAGGTCTTGGAGACCTGTGAGGTCTTCGCTCCGCCCCGCAGCACCAGCCTGTGGCTTGTGCGTTTGCGCTACTCCAAAAAGCGCGTTTTCCACTCGTAGAGGCGGTTGAGAGCCTCTATGGGGGTCAGGGAGTTGATGTCCAGATTCTCCAGTTCTTTTAGCAGGGGATTGGTCTCCGGGAAGAGAGCCAGTTGCTGGGGAGCCTGCGGGTCAACGTGGATGGCGCGCCCCGAGGAGGCCTCCAGTTGCTCCAAAATCTCCTGCGCCCGCTGGATGACGGGACGCGGCAGCCCCGCCAGTTGGGCGACGTGGATGCCGTAGGAGCGGTCGGCCCCGCCGGGGACGATTTTGTGCAGGAAAACCACCTTCCCGTCCGCCTCGCTGACCGCTACGTTGTAGTTCCGCACGCCGGGGAGCAGGTCGGCCAGTTGAGTCAGTTCGTGGTAGTGGGTGGCGAAGAGGGTCTTGGCACGCAGGCGGGGGTGATTGTGGATATACTCCACAACAGCCCAGGCAATCGAAAGGCCGTCGTAGGTGCTCGTGCCGCGCCCGACCTCATCCAGGACAAGCAGACTGCGCGGCGTGGCGTGGTGCAGGATGTTGGCGACCTCCACCATCTCGACCATGAAGGTGGACTGCCCGGCGTGGATTTCGTCCTGCGCCCCAATGCGGGTGAAGATGCGGTCTACCAGGCCAATGCGGGCGGAGGCAGCAGGTACGAAACTGCCCATCTGCGCCATGAGGGTTATCAGGGCGACCTGCCGCAGGGCGGTGGATTTGCCGCTCATATTGGGGCCGGTGATGATGCGGATGCGCTCCCCCTCCTCGAAGACCACATCGTTGGGAACGAAGCGCCCCTCCTGCAGGGTGTGCTCGACGACGGGATGCCGCGCCTCGCGGATGTCCAGCACGTCCTCCTCCACCACTTCGGGACAGGCGTAGCCGTTCTGTACGGCGCTCTCAGCCAGGGAAGCCAGGGCATCCACCTCGGCTACGCGGCGAGAGGCCTCCAGCAGGGCGGCGCGCCAGGTTCCCAGGCGGGCGCAGATTTCCTTGAACAGCCGGCCCTCGATTTGACGGATGCGCTCCTCGGCGTTGAGCACCAGGGTTTCGTATTCCTTCATCTCCGGCGTGATGTAGCGCTCGGCGTTCACCAGAGTTTGCTTGCGGATGTAGTGGGAGGGGACGAGGCTCGTGTTCGCTTTACTGACTTCGATGTAGTAGCCGAAGACTTTGTTGTACCCCACCTTGAGGTTCTTGATGCCGGTGCGGTAGCGCTCGGTGGCCTCCAGGTTGGCAATCCACTCGCGGGCATGGCGGGAGCCTTCCAGCACCCCGTCCAGTTCGACGGAGTATCCGGGACGGATGACCCCCGTATTTTGCAGGGTGGCAGGCGGGTCATCCGCCAGGGCGCTCTCCAGAAGGGCGAGGGCATCGGGGCAGGGGTCAAACGCGGCAAGCAAAACGGGGGGAGATTGCTCTTCTTTCGGGAGGGCCTCCAAAAGGGAGGACAGGTTCCGCAGGGTCTCTCGCAAGGCAGTCAAATCCCGCGGCTGGGCGGTTCCGCCTGCAATCCGGTTGGTGAGGCGTTCCAAATCCCCCAGAGGCTTGAGGGCCTGGCGGACGGCGGCGCGTTCCAATCCGTTCTCGAAGAAGTAACGCACGCCCGCCTGCCGCTGCCGGATTTGTTCCACGTCCAGAAGCGGTTTGTTGACCCACTGACGCATCAGGCGCTTGCCCATCGGGGTCAGGGTTTTATCCAGGACGGCAATCAGGGAGCCTTGCCGCTCGCCGCGCAGGGTTTCGGTGAGTTCCAGGTTGCGGCGGGTGGCCGCGTCCAGGGTCATGAATTCGCTCAGACTGTAGGCGCTCAGGCCGGTGAGCAGGTTGAGGGCAGAGGGCTGGGTCTCGCGCAGGTATTGGAGCAACGCGCCGGCGGCGCGTTCGGCCAGAGGGCGGGCGCGCAGGCCGAAGCCGTCCAGCGTGGAGACGCCGAAGTGCCGCCGCAGGGTCTCGCGGCAGCGTCCCGGCTCGAAGCGCCAGTCGGCCCAGGGGGTGCGGTGACCGGGCAGGCCGTCGGCGGGGAGGGAGAGGCTTTCGGGGTGCAGGATTTCGGCGGGGCGCAGACGCATCAATTCGGCTCGCAAGGCGGCCTCCGGGTCGCGGGCCTGCAATTCGGTGGCGGCAAATTCCCCCGTGGTGATGTCGGCGTAGGCTACGCCCAGGCGGTCATCCTCCCGCAGCACGCTGACCAGGTAGTTGTTGGCGTCCTCCGGCAAAAGCCCCGGTTCGACGACCGTGCCGGGGGTGACGACGCGCACCACCTTGCGCGGCATGATGCCCTTGACGGGCTGCTCCCCGATTTGCTCGCAGATGGCAACGTGGTAGCCCTTCCCGATGAGGCGCGCCAGGTAGTTCTCGACGGCGTGGTAAGGGATGCCCGCCAAAGGAACGCGGATGCCTTTCCCTACCGGACGGGAGGTGAGCACGATGTCCAGTTCGCGGGAGACGACTTCGGCGTCTTCGTCGAAGGTTTCGTAGAAATCCCCCAGGCGGAAGAACAGGATGGTATCGGGATACTGGCTCTTGATTTCCAGATATTGCTTGCGGACGGGGGTGAGGTCGTTTTTGGGCATTAGTTCATTGGTTCATTGGTTGCATTGGTTGCATTGGTTCATCGGTGCATTGGTTAGTTGGTTAGTTCGTCGGTTTGCCCGCACGCCGCACGTCGCACATCCGCACACTCCCCTGCACTTCGCACTTCGCACGCCGCACCTCGCACGTGACACATGATACCTGGCACTTGATACGTGACACTTGATGCGTGACACGTGATACATCACCGCATCCCCCAATGAATCGCCATCGTGCCGAACATGCGGCGGCGGAAGTTCACTTCCCGAAAGCCGGTCTCTCGCAGATGCTCCGCCAGGGTTTCGGCGGTGAGGAAAGCCGCGGTGGAATCGGGCAGGTAGGTGTAGGCATCTCCTTCGCCGGTCAGGAGGCGTCCCGCCAGAGGGATGAGGGTGTGCATGTGGAAGTCGATGAAGGGGGTCAGTAGGTTGCGGGGCGGACGGGTGGTGTCCAGCGAGACGATGCGCCCGCCGGGTTTGAGGATGCGGTACTGCTCAGAAAGCGTCCGCGGCAAATCCACCACGTTCCGCAGCAGGTAGCCGGAAACGACCACATCGAAGGAGGCGTCCGGGAAGGGCAGGTTGAGGGCGTCCGCACCGCACCAGTCGGCGGGGCGTTTGTGGCGGGCGCGTCCCACTTGCATCATCGCCAGGGTGTAGTCGGCGGCCAGGACGCGGCTTTGGGGCTGCTGGCGCAGGGCCTCGCGGGCCAGGTCGCCCGTCCCGGCTCCCAGGTCGAGCAGATAGTCACCGGGACGCAGAGCAGCGCGGCGGATGACCTCCCGCCGCCAGGAAACGTCCTGCCCGAAGGTCATTATGCGGTTCATCAAATCGTAGCGCCCCGCGATGCGGGTAAACATGTCCTGCACGTAGCGGCGGCGGTCGGCGGGGGAGAGGTTCATGAGGTAGTCGCCTGGTCAGATAGTCAAGTAGTCAGATAGTCGGATGGTCAAGTGGTTGCCTGGTTGGGTAGTTGGGGACACCCTACGTCGTACGCTGTACCCCGTACGCACCCCCGGCCTACCCGCCCACCCGAATCGCCTCGAAGACGTTCGGCAGGTTCTCGATGCGCGTCAGAACGCGGCTCAACTGGTGGATGCTGGTGACCTCCACGAGCAGGTCGAAGACGGCGATGTTCTGGCTGTCCACGCGCACATTGGCCTTGGGCATGTTGACGCCCTCTTTCTCCAGAATGGTGGAGACCTCGCGCATCAGCCCCAGGCGGTCGTAAGCGCGGATACGCACCGAAACGGGCAGGGTGGCGCGGTTTTTCTCGGTACGGAAGCCCCAACTGGCCTGCACCAGCCGTTCGCGGTCTTTGATTTTCCGCACGTTGGGACAATCCTGCCGATGGATGGTCACGCCCCGCCCGCGGGTGATGTAGCCGATGATGGGTTCGCCCGGCAGGGGGCGGCAGCAGCGGGCGATGTTGGTCAGCAGGCCGCTCATCCCCACCACGGTGATAGCCTGTTCCGGGTCTACCACGCTGCGGCTGACGCTGGTGTATTCGGTCAGGTCTTCTTCTTCCGGGGGCAAGCCCTTTTGCTTGCGCTCCAGACTCTCCAGATGGTTGATGACCTTGCTGGTGGTAAAATCCCCGCAGCCAATGGCAAAATGGAGGGCATCCACGGAGCGGTAGCCCAGGTCTCGCGCCAGATTCTCCAGGTTGACCTCATCGTAGCCGACGCGGTGGAGTTCGTGTTCCAACTGGTCGCGCCCGCGGGAGATGTTGGCTTCGCGGGCCTGCTCCTTGAACCAGCGGCGGATTTTGGCCTTTGCCCGCTGGGTCTTGACCATCCCCAAACTGGGGTTGAGCCAGTCCCGGCTGGGGCCGCCGCGCTTGACGGTCACAATCTCCACCCGGTCGCCGGTCTTCAGTTCGTAATTCAGGGGGACGAGTTTGCCGTTGACCTTTGCGCCCCGGCAGCGATGGCCGATTTCGGTGTGGATGTGGTAGGCAAAATCAATCGGGGTGGCCCCAGCGGGCAGGTCAATCATGTCCCCGCGGGGAGTGATGACGTACACCCGGTCGGCAAAGACATCGCTTTTCATCCCCTCCATGAATTCCTGGGCATCCTGCACATCCTGCCGCCACTCCATCAGGGAGCGCAAATAGCGGATACGCTGTTCAAACTGGGTGTTGCTGCTGCGCTCTTCCTTGTAGCGCCAGTGGGCGGCGATGCCTTCTTCCGCCTCGCGGTGCATCTCTTCGGTGCGAATCTGGAACTCCAGGGTCTTGCCGTCATCGTAAACCACCGCGGTGTGCAGAGAGCGATAGTTGTTGTTCTTCGGGGCGGCGATGTAGTCGTCGAACTCGTGCGGGATAGGCCGCCAATGACTGTGCACCACGCCCAACGCGGCATAACAATAGGTCGCTTCCAGTTTTTTGTTGACTTCGGGTGGTTCGTTGGGGTTGATAAAAGAAGGAACGATGATGCGCACCCCGCGCACGTCGCTGAGCATCTCGAATGGCACGCCCTTGCGCTGCATTTTCTTGTAGATGGAGTAAATGTGCTTGGGGCGTCCCGTGACTCGCGCCGGAATGTTGGCCTCCCGCATGATTTGGCGCACCCGGCTGATGATGCCTTCCATCTCCCGCTCACGCTGTTCGCGGCGCTCCTCCAGGGCGTTGGCAATCTCGTAGAATTTCTCCGGGTTGAGGTAGCGGAAGGAAAGGTCTTCCAACTCCCACTTCATCTGCCAGATGCCCAGACGGTTGGCGAGCGGGGCGAAAATATCCAGCGTTTCGCGGGCGATGCGCTTTTGCTTGCGCTCCGGCACGTGATACAAGGTACGGATGTTGTGCAAGCGGTCGGCCAGTTTTATCATCACCACTTCGGGCTGGTCGGCCACTGCCAGCATCACCTTACGGAGAGTCTCCGATTTGGCATCGTACTGGCGGCTGCGGGTCCACTCGTCATCGGCTTCCGCTTCTTCGGGAGACTCCTCGACAGCCTTGCCCTGCTTTCCGGCAGGGATGGCCCCCATGCGGGAGACCCGCGGCAGGCCGGTCAGTTTGGTGACCCCGTCCACCAGCACCGCCACCTGCACCCCGAAATCCCGGCGCAGGTCGTCCAGGGTGACATCGGTGTCTTCTACGGTATCGTGCAGCAAGCCGGCCTGGATGACGTACGGGGCGGGACGGAATTTTTCCACCAGGATGTGCGCCACCGAAACGCAGTGGGTGATGTACGGCTCTCCCGAAGCGCGCATCTGCCCCTCGTGGGCTTTCTCGGCCACGCGGTAGGCGCGCAGTATCAATTCCCGGTCGGTCTGGGAATACACATCGGGGAGCGCATCCATCAAGGCTTCAATCTTCATCGCCAATCCACCGTCTATCGTCCGTCATCCGTCATCCGTCGTCTGTCGTCTGTTATCCGTCGTCTGTCGTCCGTCTATTGTCCGTCGTCCAGTAGTATAATCACCCCCTGACCTGCAAGCAAGGGTAAGCGAGGACAAACATGAACGCAATCATCACACCGCAAAACGTAAAAGAAACGGGACGCGCTTTGGGGGAGGCCTGCGCTCCCAGAGCAGCCCAGGCGGACAGAGAAGCCCGCCTCCCCGAAGAAGACCTGCGCGCCTTGCAAGAATCCGGCTACCTGGGGATGAGCATCCCCCTGGAATACGGCGGGGCAGGGCTTTCTCTGCGGGAATGTGCCGAAGCCCAAATCGAACTGGCCCGCGGCAGCGCCTCCACCGCGATGGTGGCCGCCATGCAGTTGCAGGTCTTTGGTCACGCCCGCGAGACGCGCCCCTGGCCGGAGGCCGTCTTCGTCCAATTCTGCCGCGCCGCTGCCCGCCGGGGGGCATTTTTCAACTCCGTTGCCAGCGAACCGGAGATGGGCAGCCCCTCCCGCGGCGGACGTTTCCAGACCACCGCCCGCCCCGCGCCCGGCGGAGAGCATTTCATCGTCAACGGCCACAAGACCTGGGTGACGGGCAGCCGCCACCTCACCCATCTGTTGGTGCGCGTCTCGGTGGGCGGCGAAGCCTCCGTCCTGTGGATGCCCAACGGCCTGCCGGGGATGACCTGGATTCCCACCTGGGAGCGCGCCCTGGGGCTGCGCGCCAGCGAAAGCCACGATTTGAAACTCGAGAACGTGGTCGTCCCCGCCGGAAACCTGATTGCCCGCGGCAGCCAGAAGGAGGCCCCCAATCTGTGGTTTCCCGCCATGCTGACCGCCGTCTATCTCGGCGCGGCCCTCGCCGCCCGCGATGCCTTCATCCGCTACGCCCTGGAGCGCGTCCCGCCCGCCTTGGGCAAATCGATTGCTGCCCTGCCATCCATCCAAAGGCAGGTCGGCGAGATGGATGCCGCCTTGCAGGCCGCCGCGGCGCTTTTTCGGGAGACTGCCGCCATCTGGAAAGGGGATGAGGCGCAGCGGCAGCACGTTTTCATCCGCCTGGCCGCCGCCAAGCACATCGTCCTGACCACCGCCGCCCAGGTGACCGACCAGGCCCTGCGCGCCGCCGGCGGCCGCGCCCTGACCGATGCCCTCCCCCTGGAACGCCACTTCCGGGACGTGCGCGCCGGCTTCGCCCAGCCTCCTTCCGGCGATACCGCCCTGGAGATGATTGGCCGCGCCGCTATCTCCGCTGCCACTCCAGCAGGGCGATGAGCAGCAGCGCCGCCAGTCCGACACCGACCGCGGTGCGTTGCCGGGCGGCGTTCTCGTCGGCGGGCGTCTTGGGCAGGGGAGCGGGCGTAGGCGGCGGCGGGAGGGTAATCACCACCGTGCCGGGCGTGCCCATCCAGGCGGGGGTGGCGGTGGGCAGGCGCGGCCCCGTCGGCGTGGGGGTCGGCGTAGGCGGGGCGGGCGTTTCCGTGGGGACGGGGGTAAGTTCTCCGGCCTGGTAAATGACGATAGTCTGCCCCGGATACAACACCGCATTGGCCGTCAGGCCGTTCAAACTCATCAGGCGGGCGATGCTCACCTTGTAAGCCACGGCGATGCCCCACAGCGAATCCCCCGGCTGGACGACGTGCTTCACCGAGCCGTCCGCCGCCGGGGTGGAAGTGACAATCTCCACTCCGGCGTTTTGTCCCTCGCCGGAGGAGGGTGTCGCCGTGACGGCGGGCGCGGTCGCCGCGGGAGCCTCCCCGGCCACGTACCCGGCCAGCAGGACGTAATACACTGTATCGCCCGCCGCAGCCACCCCCGCGCCCACATCCCGATAGTTCGGCCCCAGCATCGTATTCAAGTGGGGGTCATCACCCTGCCACATCGCTACCGCGTCGGCGGCGCTCATCTGGTAGCCCCCAGCGATATTCTCCGAGACGAAGATGGTCGCCCCGCCGCCGTACCCGGCAGCCGCGGCCCGGTCTTTGGGGCGCGTCCCGCCCTGACCGGTGTGGGTCACCTCGCCCTGGGCAGCCTGCCAATCGGCCTGCTGCTGGGCGGCCTGCATCAGGGCGCTGTTGACCTGGTAGGCGGACAATCCGTTCACCTGCCGCAGGTGATTGACGGAGGCAATCAAATCCTGGGGGGAATCGGCCTGGAAAAGCGCGCTCGCCCCCGCGGGGAGCGCGGACGCCATCAGGAACAGGAAAATCCCCAGGAGGGGGAGCAGGAGCGGGACTCGCTTTGGGGTGCTCATCCTTTGGAGGAGGCCTCCTCCGCCTCAAGGGAGTCCGCTTCCCCCTCCTTTTGATAGGGGAGCCGCCCCGCAATCCACACGCACATCAGACTGATGTCGTCGTCATCTGCCTCGCTGTCGGGGTACATCTCCCGGAAAGCCGCGGTGAGGGTGGCGAAATCTTCCCTTTGCGGCCAGGAGGGCAGGAAACCAGGCAGTTTGCTGCGGTCGGCCTCGGCAGGCAAGACTTCCCAGCCGCGGGCGGCGAGCAGGTCATGCACCTGACGGCGCAGGTCGGGGTAGGTTTCGGCCCAGGCAGCCAGCACCGCAGCGGCAAAATCGGGGTGCTTCTCGAAGGCTTTAGCAGCGGGACGCAAGCGCAAATTGACGGGGGCCTTGCGCGCATCCCGAAAGCCGGGGACGCGGACGTACTTTTTGGTCATGGAGGCCAGATTACGCCCCGTGGCGGCGGGCAGGGAGCGCTGGGCCTGGAAGACGGTGCGCAGCACCCGCGCCCGGTAATCGTTCTCCATGAAGGCATCCACAGCGTGGAAGGGGAGAAAGGCAACGCGTTTTTTGTCCATGCGGGCGATTATACCGCTGGATTGGATGGTCTGTTGGTCGAATTGGTGGATTG
>JANTFR010000087.1 GCA_024763355.1 Anaerolineales bacterium | reverse complement strand
TCGCCTGGGCGATGACCACCTGCGGCATGGTCATCACCGCCCAGGCCACTTTGATGGCCGTCAAACTGCCTTCGGGCTGTCCGCTGGCAATCAGGGTATTGACCACGAAATTGAGTTGTACTATCGCCACGCCCAGCAGACGGGGGGCCATCAGGCGGCCTACCTCGCGCACGTCAGGGGTGCGTAATCCCAGGGTGGGCAGGTAGCGGCGCTCCGGCAGGCGTAGCAGGCCGGGAACCTGCACGCCGAGGTGCAGGAAAGCGCCCAGCACCGCACCCCAGGCCAAGCCGTCGATGCCCATCGAAGGAGCCAGCGCCACCACGCCGAAAATCATCCCCAGCCAGTACATCGTCGGGGCCAGGGCGGGCAGCCAAAAGACCTGATGGGCGTTGAGAATGCCCATCAGCAGGCCGCTCAGGCCGAAGACGGAGGGCGCAATCAGCAGGATGCGCAGCAGGTGAGCGGTGAGGGCCTGCTGGGAAGGGGAAAACTCCGGGGCCAGGATGTGCCCGACGATGGCGGGGGCGAAGAGCGCCGAGAGAGCGCTCAACGTGGTGAGCAGGAGCAGCACCAGATTGACGATGCTGGAGGCCAGGTGCCAGGCCTGGGCGCGCTTCTCCTGTGCCAGCAGAGCCGTGAAAGTAGGAATGAAGGCCGAAGCCAACGCCCCTCCCGCCACCAGGTTGAAAATCAGGTCGGGATAGGTGCTGGCGGCGTTGAAAGCGTCAATCGCCGCCCCGGTGCCGAAGGCCTCCGAGATGAGGATTTGCCGAATCAATCCGACGAGGTTGCTGAGCACAAAAGCCAGCATAACCGTACCTGCGGCGCGGGCAATCTGGCGGTTGGCGCTGGGAGTTTCTCTGGTCTCGGGGGTAGTCACGGGCGGGATTATACCGCGGGGGAACTTCCATCGCCGCCTCCCGGTGGTATAATCTTCTCCTGCTGTTTGGGGGGGTGGCTGGGTCCCGGTGGGCTCCCCGGTCTTCAAAACCGGTGGCGGGTCGCGTTGCGAGCCGCGGTGGGTTCGACTCCCATCCACTCCCGCTATTTGGGGGTAGTGGCGGTCATGCTTGCAATGGCTGTCACCTGACTGCAACCCCGTGAGACCTCAAGGAAAAAGACACGGTGATGATACCTGAACCTGATGCGGTTGTTTCTGTGGAAGCCGAGCGCCTGACTGCCCTGGTGGGTCGCGTCTTCCGGGCGGAGGAGGTCACCTGGGGGGGCGAGGAATACGTGGTGCGCTATCGCGGCCAATTGCTGATGGATTCGGTCCAGGCCTACGATACCCTGGCGGAGGCGCTGCGCCCTCTGGGCATCACGCCCCTGTTCCGGGTGGAGGAGGGCCGGCAGACGGTTGTCCTGATTCGGGGGGTGTTCGACCCCAAGCCTTCCAATCCGTGGGTCAACCTGGTGCTGTTCGTGTTTACCCTGCTCAGCGTGCTCTTCGCGGGTGGCGTGTATTCCTACGAAGGGCCCCTGCCGGGAGCGGGGATTTCCTGGGGCGGCTTCCTGGTGGAGGCCGTGAAGAACGGCCTGCCTTTTGCGGTTAGTCTGCTGGCGATTCTCCTGGCGCACGAGTTCGGTCACTACCTGGCTGGGCGTTACCACAAGACACACGTTACCCTGCCATATTTCATCCCCTTTCCGCTTAGCCCCTTTGGCACTATGGGGGCCTTCATCCAACTGAAAGAGCCGCCGAAGAACAAGCGCGTCCTGCTGGATATCGGCATTGCCGGGCCGCTGGCGGGGATGGTGGTGGCCGTACCGGTGCTGCTGCTGGGGCTTTCCCTTTCCCGATTGGATACCCTGCCCCTTGCCACCGCGCCGGGGACATCGCTCAGCCTGGAAGGGAATTCCATCTTGTATCTGCTGGCGAAATTCGCCGTCTTCGGGAAGTTCCTGCCGGAACCGGCCTCCTACGGGGGGATGCATCCGCTGGTGTACTGGCTGCGCTACTTCTTTACGGGATATCCGCTTCCCCTCGGCGGGCGGGATGTCCTGCTCCATCCGGTTGCCTGGGCGGGCTGGGCCGGGCTGCTCGTGACCGCGCTAAACCTCGTCCCTGCCGGGCAATTGGATGGGGGACACGTGCTGTATGTCCTCCTGGGGAAGCGCGTCCGCCGGTTGTATCCTTTCATCCTGACGGCGTTGGTACTCCTGGGGATGGTATGGAGCGGGTGGTGGCTGTGGGCTTTGCTGCTCTTCTTTTTGGGGCGCATCTACGCCGAACCGCTGGACCAGATTACTCCCTTAGACCCCCGCCGGCGGGCGGTTGCCATCTTTGGAATGGTGCTTTTCGTCCTGGTTTTCACGCCTGTCCCGTTGATTCTGGTCGGTTGACGCGCCGATTTTGCAGAATATCTTGCCTTGTTTTGGTGGTTTGTACAATATTGGTGGACAATCTGTCTGGCTTGCAATTTTTTGTGTAAATGGTGTATAATAATGCCAGACTTTATTATTTGATGCATCCTGGTGGGGGAAGACAGCCCCTCTCCTCCCCCCGTATTCGTCCTGTTTTTGTTCTTGTTTCAGGTGAAATTATGAGAATCATCTTGCGCTTTCCGTCTGGGCTGATGAGATGGGCGGCTTTGTTCTTACTAGCCGCGGTCATGTTGTCTGGCTGTGACGATGCGCCTCTTCCCGCAACGGCTACTCCTATTCCTGGTAAACCGGTCGCCCCTCAGTTTGTAGAGTTGTATACTACGATTGCAGAGGTGATTCCCGGTGGGCTAGGAATGGCACGAACCGATTTTGTAGAAGAGAATGGACAACTCCGCCAGATTTTTGATGGCGGGGTTTTGGTCTATGATAAAGCCAGTGGCACGAGTTTTCTGGCCCCCGTTGGCAAAGAACAAATCGCGCCGGAACCTCCCGACAAGGAGCCGGAAGGCCCCACCTGGCGTCAAATTGATGGATATTGGGCACCGGCTGCCATCGCCAATGCCTATGACGCGCTGGGGGAATACGTGGTGGGACGTCCTCTGACCAACTATCGTCTCAATACGGCGAAGCAGCGCTATGAAATGTACTTCGAGAATTTGGGGATGTACATTCGGGAGAACGACCCCTATGCCTTGGTTCATTTGCTGCCGTACGGAGCCTGGTCGTATGCTGGTAATATCATCCCTCCGGACAAGGCTCCTCAGGCAAATATCATGCGCGATGCGGTGGAGGCCTTCGATGCTTGGGAAACTCGCCTGACCCTGGATTTCACCGGAAAGGAAATTGCCCCTCTCGTCACCGATGCCAACGGGCGCATTTTGCGTGTGTATGCCAACGTGGTGTTGGAATGGAATCAGGAGCGAGGCACCGTGCAGTTGGTGCCTGTTCCCCTCGAATTGGGAATAGAACGGGAATCTCTGATACCCAGAGTTGACAATGACCTTCTGATGTTCCTTCCTCTGGATAAGACCGGCAGACTCGGCCACAACATCCCGCGGGTATTTTGGGATAACGTCATCAGCAAATATTCCAGCATCGATGTTGCCGGCGTTCCCATCATGGAACTGGATTTCAAGCCTGGCACGCAGAAAAGAGTGTTCTGGCAGTGTTTCGAGAATTTGTGCGTGGAGTATGACAGCCAGAGCGGTCAGACCTCCATCACGCCGTTGGGTGAACGCTACTACGAGCGTTTTTTGGGCGGTAAGTGAGCGTGAGGGACGTGTCCAGGCGGGCTTGAAGCACCCTGACGGGTGCAGGCGCCTGGCTTAGCAGTTTTAGGGTAGGTTTTGAGCAACCAACCAAATAGCGCACGAACAGGGGAGTTACCTATGAAAGTCACGCCAGGGCGGCAACGTCTCTTTCTCGTCACAGGCAGCCTGTTGTTTACGGCTGCCTTTTTTGTTACCTGGGGGCTGGCACAGAGCGGCCATCGCGTCTACCTCCCGCTCGTCATGCGGCGCGACCCGCCGCCCCTCATTCTCATCACCGAAGTGTTGAATAACCCTGCTGGTGAGGAGCCGGAGGGCGAATGGGTGGAACTCTATAACCCGCGTGTTGCCGATTTGGACCTCAGCGCCTATAAAATCGGGGATGCCGAATCCGCGGGAAAAGCGGAAGGCATGTATCAGTTCCCTCCCGGCACGCATCTCCCACCGCAAACCGCTCTCGTAATTGCCGACAATGCGGCGGTCTTCTACCAAACCTATGGATTCTGGCCTGATTACGAATTCACCGAGAGCGACCCGTTTGTTCCCACGATGTCCAAATATCTGTGGTGGGCGGGTGGCAATCTCAACTTGAGCAACGCTGGCGATGAGGTGCTCCTGCTGGATGCCGATAACCAGATAGCCGATGCTCTCTCCTGGGGCAATTCGACAGCCGTTTTCGACCCGCCCGCTCCAACCACCGGGGAGGGTATCTCTCTCGAACGCTACCCCGTTTTGCAGGATAGCGACTCCTCCGCCGATTGGCGTGCCCAGGCATCCCCAAATCCGGGTCAGGTGGACCCCCGCTATCCCACCTCCACCCCCCGCCCTACCTCCACGCCCACCCCGGCTGTGGGACGCGTTTACCTCTCCGAAGCCTTCATCCACCCTCCCGCAAACGAGCCTGCCGCCGAGTGGATAGAACTCTACAACCCGGAGTCCTATCCCGTCACTCTGGGCGGCCTCAAAATCGGCGATGAAGAGACCCGCGGGGGCGGCGAGGGGATGTACGTTTTCCCCGCCGGGGCGCAGATTTCCCCCGACCAGGCGCTCATCGTTGCCGTTCAGGGGACGGTTTTCTCATCTACCTGGGGATTCGCGCCGGATTATGAACTCAACGACACCCTGCCCGGCGTTCCCTGCCTGGAGAAAGATTCCGCCTGGGCTAGCGGCAGCCTTAATTTGAGCAACGGTGGTGATGAAATTCTGCTTCTCGACCGGGATGATGCCTTGCTGGATGCCCTCTCGTGGGGCAATTCCGCTTTCGCTTTCAATCCCAGCGCTCCGGCTCCTGGTGCGGGGGAAAGCCTGGAACGTTACCCGCCCGCGATGGATACCGATACCGCCGCGGACTGGCGGCTTCGAGAGATTCCTGACCCTGGACGTGTGGACCTGACTCCCCCCACGGCGACTCCCATTCCCTCCGGGACGCCCACCCCTACAGCCACTTCGTTCCCCGCTGACCACCTGGTGATTTCCGAAGTGCTCTACGATGCAGTTGCAGAGCCTGCCGGGGAATGGATAGAACTCCATAACTCCACCACGGGCACGATTACGTTGGAAGGATATAAAATCGGAGATGAGGAAACCCCCGGTGGTACGGAAGGCATGTATGCTTTTCCCCTCACCGCCACGATAGAGGCAGGCTCCTTCCTGATAGTGGCCAATGATGGAGCGGTGTTCTCCTCCACCTGGGGATTTGCTCCTGATTACGAGTTGGACGATGCTCTCCCCGGGGTTCCCGACTTGAGCAAGTATACCGCCTGGGGCGGCGGCCCCATCCAACTGGGCAACAGTGGGGACGAGGTGCTTCTGCTTGGCCCGGACGACCAGGTGGTGGATGCGCTTTCGTGGGGCACATCGTCTGTTTTTCTTTCACCGCCCGCCCCGGACGTTCCCGAAGGGCACAGTTTGGAGCGCTATCCCCCCTGGGGAGATAGTGACAGCGCTGCAGACTGGCGTGACCAATCCGCACCCTCTCCGGGGAGCGCGCCACAGATGTATTGAAAAAAGGGTGCCGAGATTGACATCAAGCCTCCAACCTCCGCACCCTTTGGCCCTGGATGGTTCCAATGGATTATGGCGCAGCAAAAACAATCACGTAATATCCGAAATTGTTGTAGAAGGCGTAACCGACGCCGGCTTCAGTGTATTTGGTTGTCAACAGGTTTTCATTGTGCTGGGGGTTTACCTCATCGGTGGCCCACCAGTTCACTACGCCCGTGCCGTCCAGTGGGGGGTAACTGCCATATACGTTCTCCGTTACCCAGGTAGCCTGATAGCCGGCCTCAGCCACTCGCGTAGTGGGGGTCGAACCGTCTGAACCGTAGTGATAGAACAACTCGTGGCAGGCCATATCATTGGCGTGGCGCTGGGCAGCCTGATTCAGGAGAGGGTTCAGAGGCAGGGGCGGCAGGTTGTTTTGAGTACGGTAGGCGTTCCAGGCGGTCACCATGGCATTCACTTTTGCCTGGTCGAGCACAACGGGACAGTCCGCGGAGGGAGCGCCTTCCTCAGTGTTGCTTTGGGGCGTAGCGGTCTCCGCAGGTGGGGCGGCGGTTTCTTCCGCTGCGGGGGTAGCGGTCTCCGTGGGGGTGGGCGTAGGTGTAAATACGCCTTTAATGCCCTGGGCAACGTTGATGATGACCCACAGGCGGCTGTCTGCGTCCACGGCCATAATCAATCCGTCGGGATTTTTGATGACGAAGTTGGCCTGATAGGAGCCTTCCTCTTGCGGGGCGTTCAGGCGAACGGAGATATCGGCCGTCTCTCCCGGCAGGGTGAGGGGCATGGAGATGGGGGTGGTAAATCCCAGCGTATCGCCGCTGTAGTAGTCAAGCGTATAGTCTGGCCCCCAGGCGCAGGTACCCGCGTTCTGGACGCGCCATGTTTTCGTGAAAGTCATTCCGGCCTCGATAACCGAGTTGTCCGGCACGGTCACGTCTGCCACGAAGGAGGCCTGATTGGCGCAATCCGGCGCGTTGGTGGGGGGCAGCGGCGTATTGGTGGGGAGGGCGGGTGTGAAGGTGGCCGTGGGGGGTAGGGTTTCTGTGGGCGGCGGCTGGGTCGGCGTAGGAGAAGAAGTGGATGTTACCGCGATGGTATCCGTGGGAGAAGCCGCAGGTGTGGCGGTCTCTGTGGGCGGGGGGGACGCGGTTTGACAGGCGGCCAGCAAGAACAGGCCGAAGATGAACACAACGAGGGTTTTGCGGGACATGGGATTTCCTCCTGAGAGATGAGAACCCGTCCGCGCCGTCGGGGGAACTGGCTTTACCGGATAGGCTTTTTTGGGGGAAATGCAACTGCATTATACCTGATGGAGCGCGATGAAAAAATTGCCGCGTCCAACGTCAAGGAAACGCTGCAAAGAGCAGCCAGGTTCCAAACAAAAAACGCCCCGGCGATTCGGGGCGTTCTGGGAGGTAAATGGATGCCTCAAATGACGAATTGACCGTTGCGGTAGAGCAAATCTCCATCCACGCGGATTTCGGAATCGGTACGCAGGTCGCAAATCATATCCCAATGGATGGCGCTCTTGTTGACGCTACCTGTTTCCGGATATCCGGCGCCCAGGGCCATGTGGAAAGTGCCCCCGATTTTCTCGTCGAACAGGATTTGCCCGATGAAGCGGTCAATCTGGAAGTTGGTGCCGATGGCAAACTCGCCCAGGTAGCGCGCCCCCGGGTCGGTCT
Source organism: Anaerolineales bacterium (assembly GCA_024763355.1). GTDB lineage: Bacteria > Chloroflexota > Anaerolineae > Anaerolineales > DRKV01 > DRKV01. The sequence goes on along the minus strand of JANTFR010000087.1, from coordinate 3,503 downwards.
CCAGCATTTGCAGCAGGTAGGCTTCGTTCTCTGTGGCGGAAGCCTTTACCACGCGGCCGTTCTCGAAGTGCAGTTCCACCCCGTCCACCACGCGGCCGCCCGCAATCGCGGGGTAAGTAAAGCGCACCCATCCGTTGGCGGAATCCTCCACGGGGCCGGTGAAAACTTCTCCATCCGGCATATTGAAGCGCCCGCTGGAATTCATAAAGCGGCGTCCCTTGATGGAAAGTTGTAAATCCACGTTTGGGCCTTGCACAGTGACGGTATCCCGCCCTTTCAGCCAGGCAACGATATGCTCTTGCTCCTTCTCCACCTGCTTCCAGGCGGCTACCGGGTCGTCCCGGTCGGCGAAGCAGGCCCGATAGACGAAATCCTCGTACTCCTGCATGGACATGCCAGCCTCCCGCGCGTAGGCCTCGGTGGGGAAGAGGGTCGTGACCCACTTGAACTCGCCGGCTGCCCCGCGGCGCATTTGCGCTTCCAGAATGGGGGAAACGGCTTTCTGGCGGCGGGCCTGTTTGGCGGGGTCTATTTCGCTGAGGGCGCGGGTGTCGGTGGCCGAGTGGATGCGAATGCGCGATTCAAATTCCTGGTAGGCCAGGTATTTAAAGGTCGGGATAAAGTCCAACTGGGTCTCGTTGGCGTAGGTGAAGAAGATTTTTTCTTCCTCTGGAAAGGTAAAGAGCGGATGGGGGTATCCGCCGCGTTGCAGGATGAGGGCGTAGAGTTCCCGTACCAGCGGTTCGGCAGCGAAGGTGCTTTCCAGAAGGACCCGGTCTCCCGGCTGGATGCGGGCGGAGTGGTCCACCAGAATTTGGGCGAATTTGTGAATGCGGGGGTCGGTCACGAGGTTGTCTCCTTCAGGAGAAGGAAGGTAGGGTGCATAGGGAAAACAGAAGGTGTTGCGGTGTCGCCATTATAACACCCTTTGTGAGGAGCGCGTTTTGCCGTTGACTCTGCCGATGGGGACCCCCGCCGAGGGCTGAAACCCATCGTCTGGGGGGAGAAAGTGCGTTGGAAACGCACTCGCATCGTGTCCCATTCGTGTTCATTCGTGTCCATTCGTGGTATTCGTGTCCATTCGTGCCCATTCGTGGTATTCGTGCCCATTCGTGTCCATTCGTGGACTATAATGCTGCCATGTTACCTCGACGCCTCCAACCTCTTGTCCTCATTCTGGGAGTAGTGCTCCTCTTCCTGTGGCTGCAAACCACCCCGCCCGGCCTGCTTGGCAAGGCGGACGCCGTTGGGTATGCCGTCTGCCACCGCATCGACCTGCGCTCTTTCCACATGGGGGAGCGCGCCCTGCCCCTTTGCGCCCGCTGCACGGGGATGTACCTGGGGGCCATGCTGGGGCTGCTTTTCCAGGCCCTTACCGCTCCGCGGCATGGGGGATTGCCCGAAAAACGTCTCTGGCCGCCGCTCATGCTACTTGCGCTAACTTTTGCCGTAGATGGGGGTAATTCGTACCTGCACTTCTTCCCCGGCGCGCCCAGCCTGTACGAACCCAACAACGTCTTGCGCCTCCTGACCGGCACCGGGATAGGGTTGGTGATGGCGGCCTTCGTCTATCCGGCGTTCCATCAGACCATGTGGAAACGCTGGACAGACGAACCTGCCTTGCCGGGATACCGCTCTCTAGGGCTGCTCCTCCTCCTGGCGCTCTTGCTGGATGCCCTCGTCCTGACCGAGAACCCCCTCCTGCTTTACCCGCTGGCGCTTATCAGTGCGGGCGGCGTTTTGGTGCTTTTGAGCATGGTTTATGGTATGCTATGGATGATGCTCTGGCGCATTGAGAACACCCTGGAAAGACCGGTGCAGGCTATCGTCCCCTTGCTGATTGGCCTGGTCTTTGGATTGCTGCAAATCGCCTTTTTGGATTTCCTGCGCTACCAGTTGACCGGCACGTGGGATGGTTTTCACCTGGGGTAGGCCCCCCTCACTGGGAGCCAAAATTCATGGACATCTTCTCTGCCTTTGGACTTTCGGCCAGTGCCGGGCTAAATGCCTACATTCCTTTGCTTGTGGTGGCGTTACTGGCCCGCTACACCGACCTGATTGCTCTGCAATCTCCCTGGGATGCGCTCACCAATTTGTGGGTGATTGGTTTGCTCGTCCTGCTCTCGCTGGTGGAGTTCTTTGCCGATAAAGTCCCGGCGGTCAACCACATCAACGACCTCATGCAGACCGTCGTGCGACCAGCGGCGGGCGCGATTGTCTTCGCTTCCAGCGCCCACGTATTGACGAAAACGCACCCGGCTCTCTCGCTGGCCGCCGGTTTGCTGGTGGCGGGGGGCGTGCATACCGTCAAAGCCGCCGCCGTACGTCCGGCTATCACCGCCACGACCGGCGGAACCGGCAACGTATTCGTCAGCATGGCCGAAGACATCATTTCTACGGTATTATCTGTCCTGGCGGTGGTCGTGCCCGTCATCGTGGCCGCGATTGTCATCTTGTTCACCGCCTGGGTGCTTTGGCTCTTGTGGCGGAGGGCGCGCCGCTCTCCATCTCTCCCCTGATTCTCTTTCCGGAGGTTCTATGCAGCAAAACTATCCCCCTCAACAGACCAGCAATCTGGCTGTCATCAGTTTGATTGCCGGGATTCTGGGCATCACCATCCTGCCCTTCCTGGGGTCCATCGTGGCTGTCTTCACCGGCCACATGGCCCGCAAGGAGATTGCCGCAAGCGGCGGCACGCTGACCGGCGACGGCATGGCGATTGCCGGCCTGATTTTGGGCTATTTCGTGATTGTCAGCACCATTTTGGGCATCTGTGTTGTGGGTGCCATGCTGGCCCTTGGCATCAGTCTGCCGCTGTGCCTGGTTCCCTTTGCCAACCAGACGGGCGCGCTGCTTTTGCTCCTGCCGTTGATGTAACTTTTTCTCAAGACTTTCTGTCTCTAAGGAGGACGATATGGAAAAGTCGAACAAAACTCTCATCATCATCCTGGTCGTGGTTGCCATCCTGCTGTGCTGCTGCTGTCTGGCGTTTGGCTGGGTTGCCTGGAACTACGGCGATACCTTCGTCAATTCCCTCAACGATATGGGCGCCGTGGTTTCCGCCATCGCCGCCTGATAGATTTTCTCCCAGGGGGATGCCGTGATGATTGGCGGGCGTTTTGCCCGCCTTTTTTGTTTCAGCCTTCCAGCACGTGCAGCGCCTGGGATGGGTCGCAGTACAGGCGGATGCTTGCTCCCGGAGGCGGCAGCGCCTCCCGGCTCCCGAACTCCGCCTGGATGCGGATGCTTTCCGTTTGCAGGATGAGACGCTGCCGCGCCCCTCGGAAGAAAACCTCCGCGATGCGCCCGGCGATTTGGAGGTCGCCTGTGCCCCCAGGGGTCAGACGGAACCCATCGGGGCGCAGGAGAAGGCGGACTCGGCCCGCGGGGGGCTGCTCACCCCTGGGGTACGGCAGCACCCCTAAGGGAGTCCGCACCTGCCACGCCCCTCCCTTGAAAATGGCTTCCCCTTCCAAAATGTTCTCGAAGCCCAGAAAACGGGC
>JANTFR010000086.1 GCA_024763355.1 Anaerolineales bacterium | reverse complement strand
GGGGAGGGCGGCTTGCAGCCCGACATCCGCGTGGAGGCCGATGAGGCGCATCCCAAAGTTTGGCTGCGGGCCGCGGCGGCGTACTTCTTCCCGGCGGGGGATGCTCCGTGAGACGGGGCGGTTTAACGGGGAATTTCCGAGGGGCCGTCTCCTCCGGGGAGCGCTGGCCGACCGAAGAGAGGAGGTTCCCTCTCGGCACAATCTGCGGCGTCTGCGGATATTCGCTGTGACGCGGCGCGGCAAAATCTATGTTACAATCGAAATTACCATGAGCATCAAAATCGTCGCCACCAATCGTAAAGCACGCTTCCAATACTTCTTGCTAGAGACTTACGAGGCCGGCATCGTCCTGCGGGGTTCCGAAATCAAATCCATCCGCGCCGGGCAAATCAGCCTTAACGAGGCTTACGTGCGCGTGGAGGATGGCGAGGTCTGGCTGGTGGATGCCCACATCGCCCCTTACAAGCAGGCCTCCCACTTCAACCATGAACCCAGGCGGCGGCGGAAACTGCTCCTGACCCGCAAAGAGATTGCCCGCCTGACCCGCCTGGTGCAAGAGAAGGGCGTGACGATTGTCCCCACAAAGGTGTACCTGAAAGATGGCCTTGCCAAAGTGGAAATTGCTGTTGCAAAAGGGAAGAAAAAATACGACAAACGCGCCGCCATTGCAGAACGGGACGCGAAGAGAGAGATGGAACGCCACTTTCGGCCTTGACCTGGAAGTGCCGCCTGCTTCCATTGCCGGCATCAACCGCCTGCCGGAGGAGGCCCGCCGAAAGGTTTACACCCATTTCATCCCGCCATCCCTGTTGACGCGTTTCTCCATCCCGCCTGATTTTCGGGATGCCCAGGGGCGTTCCCTGCTCTGGCTGGTTTGCCCTCCCGATAGCGGGGTGATGGAGATGTCTCTCTTCCACGAATACGGTTTCCCCGACCCCATTCTTTACACCCAGGTAGCCGATACCCTCACCGGACACCCCCATGTGATGCTCTACGTGGTCAATGACCCCGCCGCGCCGCGCTTTGACGTAGACCGGATGCCGGACGGGCAGCCGACCAATTTCGGTATTTTCCGCCGCAACCTGGCCGCTGAGGAGGCTGCCATGCGGGCCGGCCTGGCGCCGGGGCAGATTCGCCGCGGTCTGCGCCTGATGGATAATATCATCGCTATTTTCGAGGAACTGGTTACCCTCCTGGGGCGGGAGCGTTTCTACGCTGAGCCGCTCTACTACCACAACGCCGTCATTCTGGAACGTCACGGCTTCGGATATCAGCAAGGGCGCAAGTTGATGGAAGACATCGAGAGCGGATTTGCCCCCGGCGGGTGGCTGCGCGCCCGATTGGATGGCAGCACCCCCTTTCGGCAGCCGCAGGCTGCCGAAAGTATCCGCCTGCGTTCCTGGGCCTTGCACGACGGTTTGCTGGGGCAGCCCTTCTCCGGGGTGACGATGTACAAGGTGGCGGGGAAATCCGCAGGGGTGCGTACCTGCCCCGATTTGCCGTGGTGATGGGGATGATGGCGGACGACGGACCGCGGACAATGGACGACTGACCGCTGACGGTGGACGGTGGACAGTGGACGGTGCGGCGTGCGACCAATCAGCCCACAGGCCACGGACGGGCTGACCGTGCAGTATGCGACCAACCGACCAACCGACCAACCGACCAATTGACCAATCAGACCAATTGACCAATCAGTGCTCCCCATGATTACTCTGACCGGACAAACCCTTACCATCGCAGAAGTCGTCGCCGTAGCGCGGCGCGAGGAAGATGTTTCCCTCAGCCCCGAAGCCCGCGCTGGCGTGGAACGCGCCCACCGCTGGGTGCAGGATATCGTCACCGCCGGGAAGCCCGTGTATGGCATCAACACGGGCTTCGGCATTTTTGCCGACCGGCGTATCTCCGGGGATGCCTCCGCCCAACTGAGCCGCAACCTGATTTTGAGTCATGCCGTAGGGACGGGCGAGCCCCTCCCGCAGGAGGTTTCCCGCGCTGCCATGCTCATCCGCGCCAACACCCTGGCGCGGGGGCATTCGGGGGTGCGCCCGGAGATGATTGACACCCTGTTGGAGATGCTCAACCGCGGCGTGACCCCCTGCGTGCCCTCGCAAGGCTCCCTCGGCTCCTCCGGCGACCTGGCTCCCCTCTCGCACGTGGCCCTGGTGATGACCACCGACGCTGCCGACCGGGATGATGAATCCGGGCGCGCCTGGTACGGCGGGGAACTGATGAGCGGGAAATCTGCCATGCGGGCTGCCGGTATTCCCCGGCTGGTGTTAGGCCCGAAGGAGGGACTGGCCCTCAACAACGGGGCGACCTTCTCGGCGGCGATTGCCGCCCTGACGGTGTGGGATGCCTACAACCTGCTGGAGACCGCTGAAATCACCCTGGCGATGAGTTTGGAGGCTCTCTTGGGCGCTTCGGCGGCCTTCGATGCGCGCCTGCACGCGGCGCGCAATCATCCGGGGCAAATCCACACCGCCGCGCAGGTACGCTCCCTGACCCGGGAGAGCGCCCTGATAGACGCCGCCGGTCGGGTGCAGGATGCCTACTCCCTGCGCTGCGCGCCGCAGGTACAGGGCGCAGCCCGCGATACGCTCGATTTCGTCGCGCAGGTGGTGGAGCGGGAAATCAACGCCGCCACGGATAACCCCCTCCTGTTCTCGCCGGGGATTGCCCTTTCGGGGGGCAACTTCCACGGGGAGCCGATAGGCATGGTGATGGATTTCCTGGGGATTGCGCTGGCGGAAGTCGCGGCCATCTCCGAGCGGCGTGTCTTCCGTCTGACGGACGGCAAATTGAACGCCGGTCTGCCTCCCATGCTGGTGGATACGCCCGAAGCGGCGGGACTGAACTCCGGGATGATGATGCCTCAGTACACTGCCGCTTCGCTGGTGTTGGAGAATCAGACCTTGGCCGCCCCCGATTCGGTCCACTCCCTGCCGACCTCCGCCGAGCAAGAAGACCACAACGCCAATGCCATGACCGCGGCGCGGCACACCCGCCAAATCGCGAAGAACACGGCGCATTGCTTGGCGATTGAGGCCTATTGCGCGGCGCGGGCGCTGGATTTGCGCCTGCGGGATTTCCCCCAGGGAGGCATGGGGCGCGCCGTGGAGGTGGCGCACAAGGCGGTGCGTGCTCTTGTCCCCTACCGGGCGGGGGATGCCTGGTGGGGCCCGGAAATTGAAACGGTGCGCGATGTCATTCTGACGGGCGAATTTGTCCGCCAGACGCGACAGGCAGTGGATGGTGAAACGCCCTCTTGAGCGATGTGTCCCATTTTTGTCCCGTTTTTGTCCCGGCTTGATTGGAGCGGGGTGATGGAGGGTGTACAATCAGAAGTGTAGTACTTTCGTACTGTACGCCGGATGCTCCGGGATGGCCTTTCGTGGGGAGGGGAATGCCCGGAGCAACAAAAGAGACTTCTCGGTTTGGCGGGGAATGCGACCGGGAAGTCTTTTTTTTAAGGCAAGACATCCGAAGTCTGCGCGACTTCGGATGTCTCGTTAAGGTCTTGGGGGAAAAATCATGCCTGCGGCGGGGGTTCGGCAGGTGCGCTTTCCTCCGCCGGGACAGTGGGCATGGGGGGCAATTGGGAGCGCAGGGCCTGGATGCCGTTGCGTACCTGGGTCAGGTCGCGTTCCAGTTCTTCTTCCAGGCGGCGCAGGGTTTCCATCACGTATTCGTCCGCCTCGCGGCGGGTGGCCTCCGCATCCGCCTGCGCCTGGGCGATAATCTGGTCGGCGCGGCTGCGGGCGGCCTGGACGATGGAATCCTGCTCCACCAGTTTTTCGCTTTTCTCGCGGGCCAGCGCCAGGGTGCGGTTGACTTCCTCCTGTGCCTGCGCCAGCAAGCGGTCGCGCTGGGCCAAAAGTTGCTGCGCCTTTTTGACTTCCTCCGGGATGGCGACGCGCATCTGGTCTATCAGGTCCAGCATACGGTCTTCGTCCACGATGACGTTGTGCGTGAAAGGGATGGGACGGCTGGCGTTGAAGAGTTCTTCCAGGCGGTCAATCAGGTGCAGGATGTCCATAGTCGGCTCCGGGGCTGGTCGGTGTTTGCGGCGATTGCTTTTTATAGTCTAAAGTTTAACCGGCGAGATGTCAACTTCTCGCGCCTGATTTTGCGGGGCGCTCAGTCCCGCAGGGAGGTCATGTAACGCATCTTCAGCGCTTCGCTGTCGCCGGCGTGGAAGCGGGTATAGAGGAAATCGGCCACGTGCGGCGGAACCATGCTGGTCACGTCGCCGCCCAGGGAGGCAATTTCCCGCACGGTGGTGGAGGACAGGAAGGTGTGCTCCTCGTGGGTGATGAAAGCAATCACTTCGATGTCGGGAGCCAGGCGGTAGTTTGCCAGGGCCATGCGGAACTCGTGCTCGAAATCGGAGAAGACGCGCAAACCGCGCACAATCACCTGGGCGCCGATTTGGCGGCAGAAATCCACCGTCAGGCCGCTGTAGCCGGTGACGTGGATGTTCTCGTAGCCTTCGAAGGCTTTTTCCACCAGGGCGATGCGCTCCTCAGGGGAGAAGAGCAGCGACTTGAGCGGGCGGTCGTACACGGCGACCACGATTTCGTTGAACAAGCGCGCCGCGCGCTCGGCCAGGTCTATGTGGCCGTAGTGGATGGGGTCAAACGTTCCGGGAAAAACGGCTTTTATCATGGGTTGGTTAGTTGGTTAGTCTGATTGGTCGGTTGGTTGGTTAGTCGGTTAGTCTGATTGGTCGGTTGGTCGGTTAGTTGGTTAGTCGGTTGGTCGGTTAGTCGAGTGGCCGCACGCCGCACCGTCCACCGTCCACCGTCAACGGTCAGTCGTCCGTTGTCTGTTGTCGGTGGTCGGATTGGCCGGGATTGGTCGCATACCGCACGGTCAGCGGTCAGCCGTCCACCGTCCACCGTCAGCGGTCCGTCGTCCTCAACTCACATCCGTGGGGACGGCGTGCTGCCAGAAGTGGGTCAGCGCCTCGGAGAGGAGGCGGTGTTCCGGGGCTTGCAGGTCGGGGTCTTGCTCGAAAAGTTTCTGGGCGAAGCGGCGGGCCTTTTCAATCAGGCGCACGTCGGTCAGGTTTGCCATCCGCAGATTGCCGAAACCGGATTGCCGCGTCCCCAGGAACTCGCCGGGGCCGCGCTGTTCCAGGTCGCGCTCGGCCAGCACGAAACCGTCGTCGGTCTCGACCATGGCGCGCAAACGCTCGTTTTCCTCCGCATCCCGCTTTTCGGGGATGAGCACGCAGTAGGATTGGTGCTGACCGCGTCCCACCCGCCCGCGGAACTGGTGCAACTGCGCCAGACCGAAGCGGTTGGCTCCTTCGATGAGCATCACCGTGGCATTGGGAACGTCCACGCCGACCTCCACCACGGAGGTGGAAACCAGGATGTCGAACTCCCCGTCGCGGAAGCGGGACATCACGGCCTCTTTCTCAGCGGGCTTCATGCGTCCATGCAGCAATCCCAACTTGAAGCGGGGGAAGACCTCCTGCAGGCGGGCGTGTTCCTCCACGGCGGCCTTGCTCTCGCTCTTTTCGCTCTCCTCCACCAGCGGGTAGATGATGAACGCCTGGCGTCCGGCCTCCACTTGATTGCGGATGAGGGTGTAAGCCCGCTCGCGTTCCCGCGGCGAGACGAGGTAAGTCGTCACCGGCTGGCGTCCCGGCGGCATCTCGTCCATCACGGAAATATCCAGGTCACCGTAAACCGTCAGTGCCAGAGAGCGGGGGATGGGCGTGGCGGTCATCACCAGCAAATGGGGGTTGTCTCCCTTGCGGCGCAGCGCCCCCCGCTGGCGGACCCCGAAACGGTGCTGCTCGTCAATCACCACCAGCCCCAGGTTGGCAAACTGCACGTTGTCCTCGATGAGGGCGTGCGTGCCGACCACCACCTTGATTGCGCCGCTCTCCAGGCCGGCGCGGATTTCGGCTTTCTCCTTTTCGGGCGTGGCCCCCACCATCAGGCGCACCTCCGCCTCGGAGAGCGGGCCGCCCTCCCCGCACAGAAATTGACGCAGGTTCTTGAGATGCTGCTCGGCCAAGATGCCGGTAGGAGCCATCATCGCGGCCTGTACCCCGTTGCGGACGGCGGCGGCTACCGCCAGTGCCGCTACCACCGTCTTGCCGGAACCGACATCGCCTTGCAGCAGGCGGTTCATCGGCTGGCCGGAGGCCAAATCGCGGCGGATGTCCTCCAGGGCGCGGCGCTGCGCTCCCGTGAGGGGGAAGGGCAAAGCGTCCAGACGCGCTTTCAGCCAGTCTTCGGGCATCTCCAGGCGGGGGGCGGTGGCGCGCTTCCAGGCGCGGCGCTGTCCCAGCAGCCCCAGTTGGAGCAGGAAAATCTCGTCGAAGCCCAGCCGGTGGCGGGCGGCCTCCAGTTTCTCCCAACTGGCGGGGTAGTGGATGTGCTGCAAGGCCTCCGGCAGGGGCAGCAGGTCGGCCTCCTCGCGCAGGGCGGCGGGGAGGGGGTCGGGCAGGCGCGGCGCCCAGGTCTGCACCGCGGCGTGGATTTTGCCGCGCAGCCACTTTTGGGTCAATTTGGCCGTCAGGGGGTAGACCGGCACGATGCGGTTGGTGCTCAACTGCTGCTGGGTAATCGGCTCCCACTCCGGATTGGTCATCACCAGCCGCCCCAGGTATTGGTCAATCTTGCCGGAGACGGAAATCTGCGGCTGATTTTGCAGGCGTTTCGCCAGCCAGGGCTGGTTGAACCACGTCAGGCGCAGCACCCCGCTCCCGTCGCTCAAAAAGGCCTCGGTGACCTGCTTGGGCCCCCGTTGGCGGCGCAACTGGCGGGTGTGCACCTGCGTCACCGTCCCAATGACCGTCACCACATCGCCGTAACGCAGTTCCCGGATGGGCTTCAGGCGGCTGAAATCCACGTAGCGCCGCGGGAAGTAGTAGAGCAAATCCCGCAAAGTGTGGATTCCGGCGGATTCCAGATTTTTGACGTTGCGCGGCCCGATGCCGGAAATCTCGGTCAGCGGGGCTTCCAGTTCTTCAAAGGTGATGGAAGGAACCGCGGGGGGCGGGGCCGCTTTTGGAGGGGGAGGCGGCTCCGAAGGTGGCGCCGCCTTTGATGGGGGCGCGGCGGGAGCGGCCTCCCTTTTGGGGGGCGCGGTCTCTTCGGGAGGGGCAGCCCCTTTAGGGGGTGTCTGCACCTTCTCCGGGATGGCTTCCCCCGTAACGCGCTGAATCCGCCGCCATAATCCGTAGAGCACCTCCTGACGGGATTTGGGGCTGAGTTTGTGGTAATTCCGCAGACGGTCGCTGACGGCGGCAATCAGGTCTTCGGGCAGGTTGTCCTGGCGGGCCTCGGCTTCCCAGGTATCCGCGACGCGGGCGAAACCGCCGATGACGGCGCGGTCCTGGTAGCCCTGCTCGGCCTCCAGGCGGAAGAATTTGCGAAGTTTTTCCAGTGATGGTTGCATGGTGCGTATTGTACTACGGCGCGGCGCGCACGGCGGCAAAGCCGACCCCTTTCGGGCCGACGTGTACCCCGATGACGGGGGTGGCCTGCACAATCAGGGGCGGCTGGGCCACCTGGCCGCGGGATTGCTCCAGCAGGGCGCGGGCTTCGGCCTCGGCGTTGGTGTGCAGGATGGCGAGGGCCTCGAGGGGGCCGAGGGCGGTCAGGCGTTCCAGGAGAGCGCGCAGTCCCTTGCGGCGGGTGCGGGTCTGCCCGGCGCGCAAAACCTGGCCGCGGCGCACCTCCACGAAGGGGCGGATGCGCAAAAAACTGCCCAGGGCGGCCTTCGCCCACGAGACGCGCCCGCTGCGGCGCAGGTATTCGAGGGTATCCAGCATGGCAACCAGGCGGACGCGCGCCTGCATTTCCCGTAGTTCCTCCAGCAGGCGGGGGATGGGAATGTTTTCCGCGGCGCGGCGGGCGGCGTGGAGAACCTGCCAGCCCGTCCCCATGGAAAGTTGCCCGCCGTCCAGAACGGTCACGGCCTTGCCGAAGGGCTGCGCGCCCAGGCGGGCGGCGTTGAGTACGCCACTAAGATTTCCGGCCAGGTGAATCGAGAGAATGCGGGTGTGCCCCTCCGCCAGCAGGCGGCGGTAAAGGCTCTCGAAAGTGCCGCTTGCCGGGGCTGCGGTGGTCGGGGGCGGATTGAGGGTCGGCAGGCGGGTGTAGAACTCCTCGCGGGAGATGTGTTCGCCATCCAGATACGCTTTCCCCTGGATGACCAGCACCGTAGGGACGATGTGGATGCGGTATTGTGCCGCCAGCGCGGCGGGCACGTCGGCGGTGCTGTCGGTGACGAGGGCGAGAGGATGTGTCAAGTGTCAGGTGCCAAGTGTCAAGTGCCGGGTGTCAAGTGCCAGGTGCCAGGTGTCAAGTGCCAGGGAGTACGTGACACGTGATACGTGATACATGACACGTGATACGTGCCACATCACTCCACCGAGATGATGAAATGATAATGCGGCTGCCCGCCTTCCTGTACTTCGACTTCGTGTTCGGGGCAGGCGGCGCGGACGGCGTCGGCGATGCGGTTGACGGCGCTTTTGGGCAGGTCGGCCCCGTAGAACAGGGTGATGAGTTCGTATTCGCTGGCGTTGATGTGCTTCAGCAGGGCCAGGGTGGTTTCTTCCAGGTCGTCGCCGGCAACGACGAGTTTCCCGTTATGCAGCCCGATGATGTGGCCCTCCTCCACCTGCACGCCGTCAATTTCCACCGTGCGGGTGGCGGTGGTGATTTCTCCGGTCTCTACCTCCTGCATTGCCTCGGCCATCTCCTCGGCGACGGTTTCCAGGTCGCCGTCGGGGTTCAAACTGAGCATGGCGGTTAGCCCCTGCGGAACGGTGCGGCTGGGGACGACGATCACCTGCTTGACGGTCAACTCGGCGGCGGATTGGGCGGCCAGGATGATGTTCTTGTTGTTGGGCAGGATGATGACCTTGTCCGTGGGGAGGCTCTCGATGGCATCCAGGATGTCTTTGGTGCTGGGGTTCATCGTCTGCCCGCCTTCGATGATGGCGGCGGCTCCCAGGCTGGCGAAGACGCGGGCGATGCCCGGCCCCGGCGAGACGACCACGGCGGCAATTTGTCCCGGCTCCACGGCGGCCAGTTGCAACTTCTTTCCCTCCCGCTCTTCGATTTCCTCTATCTGGGCCAGGAGGTTCTCGATGGCGACCTTCGTCACCGTGCCCAGGGTCATGGTGTAGTCAATCGGTTCGTAGCGCTTTTCGGTGGGGACGTGGATGTGCATCCGATAGATGCCGTCCCCCTCGCCAACCTGGATGGAGGTGCCCATCTCTTCCAGACGCCCGTAGAAATCCTGCAAGTCCAGCGGCCCATCAGGGATGAAATCCACCACCACTTCGTAGTCCTGCCCCGGCTCGGCGCTTTCCATGGCCTGTTCGGCCTGCAAAGCGGCCAGCGGCTGGAGGTGGGCTATCGGCTTGTCAAGGGGCTTATGCTGGATGTAGCGCAACATCCCCTCCAGGATGAAGAACAGTCCCTTGCCCCCCGAATCCACCACGCCGGCCTCTTTGAGCACCGGCAGGAGTTCCGGTGTGCGCTGGACGGATTCGTCGGCAGCCTTGACGACGCGGGCCAGGATTTCCCGCAAGTTGCGGGTCTCCTGCAAGGCGGCCTCCCCCGCGGCAGCCGCGTCCTTGCTGACGGTCAGGATGGTTCCTTCCACGGGACGGACGACGCCTTTGTAAGCGGTATCGCGGGCTTCGGCCAGCGCCTTGACGAAGAGTGCCCCGTCCATCGTTTCGGCTCCGTCCACAGCACGAGCCACGCCGCGCCAGATTTGGGAGAGAATCACGCCGGAGTTGCCGCGCGCTCCCATCAGGGCGCCGTGCGCCAGGGCGCGGGCTACCTCTCCAATGTTGCGGTCGGGCATATCCTTGATTTCATCGTAGGCCGATTGCATGGTGAGCAGCATGTTTGTGCCGGTATCGCCATCGGGGACGGGAAAGACGTTCAAGGAATTGACGATTTCGTGGTTGGTGCGCAGCCACGTCAGGCTGGCTTCGGCCAGGCGCTTGAAAAGCCGTCCGTCCAAAATCAGTTCGTCGGCGGGCGCGGCGGGGGGATTGGTATCTACACTCATCCGATAATGACTCCTGTGCTTCGTGGGGTGGGGAAAAAAGGGCGTTCAGTCTTCGTCGCTGATGCGTAAGCCCTGAACGTGGACGTTGATGGCCTGGATGGGCAGGCCGAGGGCCTTTTCGACCTGGTAGCGTACCGTGTTGGCGACGCTGGTGGCGACCGATTTGATGCGCGTGCCGTATTCTACGATGACGTACAGGTCAATGGCAATTTGACTGCCGTCGTAGGTCACATCCACGCCCTGGAGAGGGTCTTTTACGATGCGTCCGGCGATGTTGTCGGCCAGGTTCTTGGGGGCCAGGCCGACCACGCCGTAGGATTGCAGGGCGGCCTGCCAGGCAATCGTGGCGATGGCTTTGGGGGAGATGTGGATGCTGCCGATGGGAGTGGTTTCTTCGGTGCTCATAGGCTCCTCTGGAAATTCGGGGTGGAATTATCTTGAATTTGTATTTTCTTTGTGGTATGATTGCTCGGCTGTTGGAACAGTGAACTATTGTAAGCGAAAAATGTGTTAGTGAAAGGGTTGAACAATGGCGAAATGCGAACGTTGTGGTAAACACGTCCAATTTGGCCGCAATCGCCCCTGGTCGAAGAAGGCTACCCGCCGCGAATTTCGCCCGAACTTGCAGAAAGTTACGGTTTATGAGAATGGGCGCAAAGTTCGCAAGGTGCTGTGTACGCAGTGCATTCGTACCCTGGCGAAAACGGCCTGAGACAGGCTCCGTCTCATCAACAAAGTCACGGTGATGGCCGTGGCTTTTTGATTCTCCACGAATGAACACGAATTTGCACGAATGAACACG
>JANTFR010000085.1 GCA_024763355.1 Anaerolineales bacterium | reverse complement strand
CCGGAGCCGGGGCAGAAGCCCTTCTAAAAAACGGCACGCAGCATACCGTGGGCGCGCCTACCGTTATCGGACAGGTGACTTCTACGGGAGAAATGCTCGCCGTGGACGATTTATCCAGTGACGAACGCTTCTCCGCTCCTGACGAATTGCCGGAATCCCGCTCGGAACTGTGTCTGCCGTTGCAAGTCGGCAACCGCATCATCGGCGTGGCAGATTTGCATAGCGCCCAGCCGCAGGCTTTCACCCAGGAAGACCTGCCTGCCCTGCAAATCCTCTCCGACCAACTGGCCATCGCGGTGGACAATGCCCGCTCTTACGAACTGGCAAACCAACGCGCCCAGGAAATGAGTTTGTTGTTCGAAATCAGCCGGACGCTCTCCGGCGCCCCTCTGGAAATCGAAGAACTGGCCCGCATCATCACAGAACAGTTCTCCCGCCTGCTGGACGCTCCCTCCTGCACCCTGTCGGTCATCCTGAACGAATATGACGAATTCAATGAGATATACCATCCGACGATGCGTATCGTCGGCATCCACCAGCGTGAAGATGCTCCCCCCTCACGGCACGAGGTAGGAGAAGTATCCCACCTGTGGAGAGCGAAACTCCTCGACGAGGTGCTCCAAACCCTCGAGCCCGTAACTCTCACCCTGGATGCGTCCGACCTGCATCCGGAAGAGCGCCGCTACATGCAGGAACACGGTCTGGGAACCCTGCTCATCATCCCCCTGGCCGCCAAAGGCGAAGCGCTAGGCGTTGTCGAAGTGGAAATTCCCGGCGAAAAGCGGCGTTTCTCCGAAAGCCAGTTGGACCTGGCAATGACGGCAGCCACCTCAGCCGCCGTCTCATTGGAAAATGCCCGGCTGTATCAGGAGCAGCGGGAAACCGCAGAGCGTCTGAAAGAAGTGGACACGCTCAAAACGCAATTCCTGGCAAATATGTCGCATGAATTACGTACCCCGCTCAACTCCATCATCGGCTTCTCGCGCGTCATTTTGAAGGGAATCGACGGCCCCATCAACGAAATGCAGGAGCAAGACCTGAGCGCTATCTACAATTCCGGGCAGCACCTGCTCTCGCTCATCAACGACATTCTCGACCTCTCCAAGATTGAAGCCGGCAAGATGGAAATTGCCCAGGAAGAGATTGACCTCAATATGATGATACAGAGCGTCATGTCCACGGCAGTAGGGCTAACCAAAGACAAGCCAATCCAGTTGCTTCGCGAAACAGATGACAACCTACCCATCATAACCGGCGATACCACCCGTGTGCGACAGGTGTTGTTGAACCTGATATCCAATGCCGCTAAGTTTGTCGAAGAAGGGCATATCAAGGTCATTGCCAGGGTGCGCCCCTCCCAACAAGGCGGCCAGGAAGTATATCTTGCCGTCGAGGATACCGGCCCCGGCATCGCCCCCGAAGACCAGAGCAAACTTTTCAAGCCTTTCTCCCAGGTGGACGGGTCGCCCACCCGCAAGACGGGTGGCACCGGCCTGGGGCTGTCCATTTCCAAGCGCTTCATCGAAATGCACGGCGGTCAAATCGGCGTGGACAGCGAAATAGGGAAAGGCAGCACCTTCTGGTTTACGCTACCCGTTACCTCTCCGGAAGACTCGCAACTCGTTTCGGATGAGGCTACAGCGGGTGAAGAGATTGCCCAGGAAGAACCGGAAACGACAATGCATCCCGCCCCTAAAGTGGTGCTCTCTATAGACGACAATACGCAGGTTATCAATCTTTACGAACGCTACTTGAACAACCACGGTTACCAGGTGGTGGCACTCACCGACCCGACCGAGGCCGTGGCCCGCGCCAAAGCCTTGCGCCCCCATGCCATCACATTAGACATCATGATGCCCAATGTAGATGGCTGGGCTGTGCTGGAAGCCTTGAAAGGTGACCCCGAAACGCGAGATATCCCCGTTCTGGTATGCAGCATCGTGCGTGAAGAGGAAAAAGGCTTCAGCCTGGGCGCTACCGACTACCTGGTCAAACCCATTCTGGAAGAGGACCTGGTACACGCCTTGCAACGGCTGGATAAAAACGGTGACATTCACCGCGTCCTGGTGGTGGACGACTCCGATGAGGATTTGCGCCTGGTAGAGCGCATCATCCAGGAAAATACCAACTACGAACCGATGCTCGCCCCCGGCGGGCAAGCCGCTTTGAGCGTTTTACAGACCAGCGCTCCGGATGCCATCATTCTGGACCTGTACATGCCCGACCTGGACGGTTTCACCGTTCTGGACACCATCCGCAGCGACCCGCGGTTACATAATCTGCCTGTCATTATCCTGACAGGCGGCGATTTGACCAATGAGCAGCGCGCCTATCTCAAGGAAAAGAGCCAGGCATTGATGCACAAAGCCGAACTGCAAGAAGAAGAGTTTCTCAGTCACCTTGAAGAATTACTCGCCACCCTGAGCACGCAGCAGGGATGAAACATCCCTCCGAAAGGAATCCAGTAATGTCCCATTTTGTCGCTCAATGCATGGACTGCGGCCACCGCAGCACCTACCATCCCATGCAATACGCCTGTCCTAACTGCGGCAGCCTCTGGCTTGAGGCGCAATACGACCTGGAAGGCCTCAAGGAAGGATTCGTCGCCCGCCTGGAAAGACGTCCCTTCACCTTGTGGCGCTACCGGGAAGTGCTCCCCATCCGGCGCGTCAACGAAGACCTGACCCTGGGAGAAGGCGGCACTCCCCTGGTAAAAGCGGTCAACCTGGGGATGATGCTGGGTAACGAGAACATCTACATCAAAGATGAACGCCAGGGGCCGACCAACTCCTTCAAAGACCGGCAGGCCGCCCTGGAAATTTCCGCCCTCAAAGAAGCGGGCATCACGGAGGCCGTGTTGGCCTCGACGGGCAACGTCGCCATCTCCTTCTCCGCGTACGCAGCCCGCGCCGGTATCAAGTTGTGGGCCTTCCTCACCAGTCTGGTGCCACCGGAGAAGATGCGCGAGGTGGCGCTGTACGGCACCCAGGTGGTCAAGGTCACGGCCACCTATGACCAGGCCAAGCAGATGGCCGCCGAATTTGCCCGTCAACGCGGGTTATATTATTCGCGCGGCTCCAAGTCCATCCCTTCCGTGGAGGGCATGAAAACCCTGGCGTTGGAAATCGCCGAGCAACTGACCCAACGCCTGGGGCCGCCGGAAGACGGCTCTGCCCCCTGGCGCGCTCCCGACTGGTATGTGCAATCCGTCAGCGGGGGGCTGGGACCCCAGGGCGTCGCCAAAGGCTTTCGCGAACTCTACGCCATGGGACTGGTCAACAAAATTCCGGCCCTGGCAAACATCCAGACCGCTGGCTGCGCCCCTATGGCGCGAGCCTGGGAGGCCGACCAGCCGGAGGCTACGCCCATCCCTTCCCCGCGCACGCACATCGCCACCCTGGCAACCGGCGCGCCGGGACGCACCTACAGTCTGCTTTACCAGCACGCGAAAACGTATGGGGGCACCTTTGCCAGCGTCAGCGACGAAGAAGCCTTCCGCGCCATGCACATTCTTGCCAAAATGGAAGGCCTTTCCGTCGAACCGGCCACCGCGGTGGCCTTTGCCGGCCTGTTCAACATGGTACGCAACGGCGACATCCGTCCAGACGATATTGTGGTAGTCAATTGTACGGGACATACCATCCCCATCGAGCGCACCGTTCTCGGAGAGGGCTGGGCCCGCAACCTGGTCGTCTCTCGGCAGGCTGCCGCTGTGCAGGAACCCGGCCCCGAAGAGGGCCTGCTCTCCGCCCTCCACCGCCTCACGGCAGACCGCTATCCGCGGGTCGCCATCGTGGACGATACCCCCGATGCCCGCCGCCTGATTCGGCGTATTCTCCAGGCGCAGGGCGACTTCACCATCTTCGAGGCCGAGAATGGGCGCGAAGCCATTGAACTGGCGCGCAGGGAGAAGCCAGACCTGATGATTCTCGATTTGATGATGCCCGAAGTTGACGGCTTCGGTGTGCTCGATGCCCTCAAGGAAGACGAAGAGACCGCAGAAATCCCCGTCATCGTAGTGACCGCCAAAACGCTCACCCCTGCGGAAAAACGCCGACTGAAAGGGCAGGTACACTCTCTGATGCAAAAAGGGGAATTCATGAGCGACGATTTAGCCGATGAAATCCGCACGCTGGTGGAAGAATAGAGCCGCGTGGATATTTTCATTGCACTTAACCCGAAAGCGGATACCTTGCATCTGCAATGAGCACAACAACGCCGCAACACGACCTCCACCGACAAGGAAAGCACGGGCAGGGCCTGGGCGCCGCTCTGGCTTCGGCGCTTTTCATGGGGATGACGCCTGTTTTTGGGAAACAAGCCATCGTTTTTGGGATGCACCCCCTGACGGTTGTGGCCCTGCGCACTATCCTGGCCGCATTGCTGCTTGCTCTCAGTCTGTTACTCTTCAAACGCAGTTATCTCTACATTTACCCCGCCGGACTGTTAGGCTGCGCCCTGGCAGGGGGGGTAAACGGGTTGGGTTCTCTCCTCTTTTACAGCGCGCTGGGACGCATTGACGCCAGTTTGGGACAACTGCTTTACTCCATCTACCCTCTCTTCGTGGCCGGATGGCTCTGGTTGGACGGGCAGCCCCCCAGCCATCTCACCCTTGTCCGCCTAATGGTGGCTGTTCCTGCGGTGTATCTCTTGCTGCAAACCGCATCCGGCCAGGTGGACTGGGTAGGCATCTTTTTGATGCTGGGGGCCTCGGCGCTTTATGCCCTCCATCTCCCCATCAACCAGCGCGTGTTGTACGATATGCCCGCCCCGACGGTAACGCTTTACACGCTGCTTTCCATGAGCATAGTGGTGCTCTCGGCTTACCTGTTCACCAGTTTCGGGAAGGTCATTCCGCAACCCCAGCCTCAGGCCTGGGAAGCGGTCATCGGCTTGACCCTGGTGACGTTTATTTCCCGCCTGACGCTCTTCCTGGGGGTCAAGCACCTGGGAGGGATGCAAACCGCCCTGATTGGCCTGGGGGAATTGCTGGTAACCGTAGTGGGAGCGCACCTTCTCTTGCAGGAACGCCTGACCACTTTGCAGTGGGTCGGGGCGGTGCTCTTGATGGTCAACATCCTCCTGGCAAGCATAGACCGCACTCCGCCGCGCCCCACGTCGCACGGCTGGCTGCGCTGGATTAGCCCGCCTTCTCTCCCCCCGGATTTTCCCTGGCAGCCCAGGTAGGTAGACACGGAAAGTTTTTCGCGCGTAAAGCGCCCGAAAAACTTTCCCGTCTTACATCCCCCACGCCCTCAAAATCTCTTCCGCGGCCTGTTCCGCCTTGCCGTAGTGATTCAACACACAGGGGATGCGATGTGCCGCGGCCAGTTCCATATCGGCCAAGGAAGACGCGAGCCGCCCCAGAAGACTGCGGCGATAGGCTTCCTCATCCAATTTTTCCGCTTCACGATTGAACAAGCGGTAAACCCATTCGTAACCATCCGGAGCAGCCAGATAAACGATGCGCAGATTATCCCCCCAGGCAGGGATACCCTTGATGTCATGCTCCCGAATGTACAACAGCGTAGGGATGACCGTTTCCAGATACATGATACGCCGGCGCGCCTGACGCGCATCGGAAAGCAAAATAGCGTTTTCTGCGCCGGGGCGAGACTGATAACGATAGTAAATGTCATCTTCGCGGTACACAGTCTCCGGGTGATACACATCCCGCCAGCCATCTTCCGTTTTCTCGACAAAAATGTAGGGATTTTTGTACCCCTCGTCGGGGCGCGGCTTGCGCGTCGCCAGCAGGTAGATGCGGGGCAACGTGATGGCACGCGCTTCCAGCAGGGTCGCCACCCGTTTCATCACGTAACTCTGCCCTGCGCCCGATGCTCCATTGAGAGCAAGGATACCCGTCTCGGGTTTTTCACCCCGCTTCTCCGTTCCCCCCATCGGGAGACGCGCCAGCAAGTGATTGTAACGTTCTGCCTGCTCCAGGATTGTATCCCGTTCTTGGGCAGAGAAGGCTTGCAGCAAAGGGGTCAATTCGTCCAGGGTACGTATCATCGTCGTTCTCTCCCGTCCTGCATCCTATTTCTCGGCGCCCTCAAAGACGTAGCCGGTGCCGCGCACGTTGACTATCCACTCCCGTCCTCCGGGGAAGACAGCCAATTTGCGGCGCAGACGACTAACCAGGGGGCGTAGCACTTCGGGGGCCTCCCAATCGGAGGTTTCGTAACCCTGCACCAGAAGCACAAGTTCCCGATGAGTCATCACCCGTCCCCGGTTTTCCCACAAGACCTGCATCAATTTGCCTTCCGTGGTAGTCAGGGTCACCTTATCGGAGCCGCGCCAGATTTCACGGCGGGCCATATCCATCATGATGCCGTTTCCCAACATGACTACCTGTACATTGACTTTGGGCTCTCCTTCAACTCCTTCGGCGTTCTTAAGTTGCTGAAGAGAAGATTCCAGTTGTCCTAGCAGCAGGCGTTTGTGTTGCATCTCGGCACGAATTGCCAAAGCCCCGGCCACGCTGTCCAGCACGTCTTCAGGGGAAGCCGGCTTGAGCAGATAATCGTGCGCCCCTTGCCGCAAAGCCTCAATGGCCGAATCTAACGAACCATGCGCCGTCAGAACGATAATTTGGGTTTCGGGATAGAGTTTTGAGGCAGTGCGTAACACCCCCAGTCCCCCCATTCCCGGCATTTTCAAATCCAACAAGACGACATCAAAGGCCGTCTCCTTCATTGCTTCCAGGGCTGTCTCGCCATCCGCAGCCGTTTCTACCTGATATCCTTCCAGGCGCAGAATATCGCGCCAGGAGCGGCGGGCGGTTGGTTCATCGTCCACAACCAGGATTTTTCCTTTCACGTGACAACCTCCTAACTCTGGGGGGCACTAACTCTGGGGGGCACTAACTCTGGGGGGCACTAAAAAACCTATCCGAAAATTTGCCGGTTGAGGTGGATATCAAGCCCGGTCGAAGTCCGGTGGCAGTCACTTGCGAAGTGACTGTCACCTGTTGCCCGACAAATCCTTTTTGGAATGGCTACGCTTCCATCGGGTGCAGGGGCAGAGACACCAGGAAACGCGCCCCGCCGTCCGGCGAGTCCTGCAATTCCAGGCGGCCCCCGTGAGCGGTGATGATACCGTCGCAGACGGTCAAGCCCAACCCGCTACCATCGTCTTTGGTGCTAAAAAACGGCTCAAAAATCTGGTTGCGCAGGTGGGCAGGCACCCCGGGACCGCTATCCGCAATGATAACCTGCGCCTCGTCATGATTGTACCGCGTTTCAATCCGTAAATCTCCGCCCTCCGGCATGGCTTCGACGGCATTGAGCACAAGATTGAGCAATACCTGCTGTATCTGGTCGCGCACTGCCCAGGGGCTGGGCAAGTCTTCGCTGAGGGAAAGGTGCAATCGGATGTTATGCTGCTCCATTTCGCGATGGAGCAATTTGACGACGCGTTCTATCAGGGCATGGAGGTCCACCGTGCTGCGCTCCACGGCAGATGGACGGTAAAACTCCAACATGCGCTGCACAGTGGTCATCAGGCGGTCCAGTTCTTCACGGCCCAGTTGCAAGTATTCTGCCCGCTCCGCCTCGGAAAGTTCGGAACGGGATGCCAGGTGCAAACAATTGCGTACACCCTGCAAGGGATTGTTGATTTCGTGGGCAATGGAGGCCGTCAGGCGGCCGGCCGTCGCCATTTTCTCGGCCTGCAAGAGAAGTTGCTGCGATTCCTGCACCTGCCGGACGTAGGCGCGCAATTCGCCGTACAGCCGGGCGTTTTCCAAAGCGGCCGCGGCCTGATGTGCCAGCACAACCAGCAGTTCCAGGTCGGCCTCGCCAAAGGGAGGCTCACCGGGGTTGCGGGCGGCCAGCAACAGGCGGGAGACCTCCGGCCCCGAGACGGCAGCAGCCACCAGGGAACCGTACCCCATTTCGGGGGGAAGGGGGACAGAATCCGCTCTCCCAGGGGCTAACATTCCCTGGGATGCCTGCTCCCACAAATGCGGGAGGTACCCGCCGCCAGGGTCGGGGACATCTCCGCGGGCAGATTCCAGCCGAGGGGGAGCACCCACACCGGAACGCGCGTATAAGGCGGCATGTTCACATTGCAAATGCTCGCAAATCGCATCCATCAGGAGGAGGCGCAACTGCTCCGGGTCGGTCTCGGAAAAGAGACGGCGGGTAACATCAAAAAGCGGGCGCAAGGCTTGCAAACGCTGGGCATCTCGAGAACGGCGGTGCGCCTCCAGAGCGTGGGCGACGCTCTCCACCAGTTCCGCCCCGCGCGAGAAAGGTTTGAGAATCAACCCATCGGCACCTATCCGCAGGGCCTCGATGGCCGTCTCCACCGTACCAAAGCCGGTCATGATGACGACGGCCAAGTCGGGAAGCGCCTGACGAGCCTGCCGCATGAGTTCGAAGCCATCCATACCGGGCATGCGGATGTCCACGAGAAGCAAATCCACCGGGTCGGTTTGCAGGAGACGCAGGGCTCGGCGGGGGTTGGTGACCGCCTGAGTTTCGTAGCCGGCGCGCTGTAACAGACGCTCGCACAAATGGGCAATGCCCGGTTCGTCATCCACAACGAGAATTCTGGTTTCAGGCATGGTCTTCCTCTGCCGGCAGCCAAACGGTGAAAATGCTCCCTTCGTCGAGGGTGCTCTCCACCTCAATGTAGCCGCCATGTTCTTTGATGATGCCGTAACTGACCGAAAGCCCCAACCCCGTCCCCGCGCCAACCGGGCGGGTGGTGAAAAACGGCTCGAAGATACGCGTCAGGTCCTCTTTGGGAATACCCACGCCGGTATCTTGAACCCGCACCGTCAACCAACGCTTCGCATCGCGGCGTTCGCGCCCAGTCTGAACGGTAAGCACACCCCCGTGCGGCATGGCTTGCAAAGCGTTATGTACAAGGTTGAGAAGCACCTGCTTGATTTGGTTAGGGTCGACGCGCACCCAGGGAACTTCCTCCCACAGTTGGAGGCGCAGTTCCACGCCTGTGGTGCGGATGAGGTGCTGGACGAGGGTCAGCACCTCGCCAATCAGGGCGTTCATATCAGTACGCAGCCGGACGTTCTCGCCAGGACGGGAGAATTCCAGCAAGTTGCGTACCACGCTGCGGGCGCGGCGCGCTTCTTTGAGCACCAGTTCCAGGTCAGCGCGCTGGGGCAAATCTTCGGGCAGTTCGTCCAACACAAGTTCTACAAAGCCGGAAACCGTGGTAAGCGGATTATTGAGTTCGTGGGCCACGCCGGCAGCCATCTCGCCCACGGCAGCCAGCCGCGCCGAACGCACCAATTGCTGTTCGGTTTCCTGCTGGGCAGCCATACGCTCCTGTAATTCGCGGTACAGGCGGGCGTTGCGGATGAAAACTGCCACCTGCGGGGCGAGCAACTCCAGCAAACGCACATCATCGCTGTGGAAGGTGCGTCCAGGCGTATCATCGCTCACCGAGAGTACTCCCATGACCTGCCCCTTGATACGCATGGGTACCGCCACAACCGCCGCAAAAGGCTCCTCCTCATCCGGGCGGAAACGCCCTTCCCAGTGGTTGTAATCGGCAACCGCCATAGGCTCGCCCAGGGCCGCCACCCGCCCGATGACGCCCCCCATCATGGGGACTTCCTTGCCTGTGTAATCCTGCCAGGGGTTCTCAGAAACGACGATACGCGCTAGGCCGGTTTTCGCTTCCACAAGGCTCAGTTCTGCGCCTTTGGCCTCCAGCAGCAGGCGGACGCGGTGTACGACCCGCCGCAGAAGAACCTCCAGGTCCATTTCTCCGGCCATATCCAGGGAGGTCTCCCGCACGGCCTGCAACTGCCGCACACTGGTCTGCAATTGCTGGTAGCGCTGGGCATTAACCATCACGCTGGAAAGCACTCCTGCCAGGGCTTGCAGGGCTATCAGGTCGTTGGAAGTAAAGGGCTTGGCAACCCGTTCCACATACAGCGCCCCAAAGACTCGCTCGCCGTCGTAGAGGGGCACCGCCATCACCGCGGACTGTGGCAGCGGCTCCAGCGGCTCGCAAACCATATCCCCTTGCAAATGCCCAATCCGCAAACTGCGCCCGTCCAGCAAGACGCGTCCAAGCAAGCCGCAAGCAGCAGGGAAACGCGCCCCCCGCAGGCCGGAGGCCGCCTCCAGGCCAGCCAGTCCGAGCACAGTGAATTGCTCTCCCGAAGGCGTCCCCCCGGCAATCAACACCCGGTCGAAGGCGAAATTGGCGGCCATCAACTCGGCCGCGGCCTGGGCAATCTCTTCCACGGAGGTCAAGCCAACCACCCGCTGCACGACCGTGTGGATGAGGGCCAAACTCTCGGCACGCTGCCGTGTTTCAGCGTGCAAGCGCACATTCTCCAGCAGACCCGCCAGATGCCCCGCCAGCATGACCAACCCCTGCACCTCCTGTCGGGAGAAGGGTTGCGGGCGCGTGCGTCCAATGTGGATGGCTCCGACAAAATGCCCGCGGTAGCGCATCGGCATGAGAATGTAAGCATAGGAAAGGCGGCCAAACCAGGGGAAATCCAGCCCTTCGGGGATAGCCTCCCCTTGCAGAGGAATGCCCTTCTCCAACGAGGCTGCGCCCCCCGGAAGAGCGTCCGGAGCGACGGGCGCGCCCCAGAGAGGCTCCCGATTTCCATAGGCTTGCAACGCCCCGTTACCCTCCTCACCGCGCGTCAAGACCGCAGCCTGCGCGTGGTCGAAGGTACGTTCCAGACGGTGCAGCACGCGGCGAATGACTTTCTCCTGCCGCACCTCGCCCACAGTTTCGGCGGCCAGTTCGCTCACCAACGCCAGTTGCTGGAGGTAACGGCCGGCTTCATCGAAAACGATGGCGTTTTCCACGAGATGCGCTACCTGGGCCGCCTGGCGCGGCAGGTGGAGTACCTCGTCCTCCCCAAAGCGTTCTCCGGGACGCGCCGCCAGGAGAGCCACCCCAATGACGCGCCGCCCCAGGACGAGGGGGGCACCCAGCCACTGCGTGTTTTCGGCAAAGG
>JANTFR010000084.1 GCA_024763355.1 Anaerolineales bacterium | reverse complement strand
GGGGGGAGGTGGCCGTCTCCCAGGTCTGCTGCATGGCGGGAACGGCTTCTTCGACGGAGGGCGTCATCCAGGAGATGAAGAGCAGGAGCAGGGCGAGGAGGACGGCGCTCCGGGTAATGTCCACGCCCAGGTAGGCGGGCATCCGGGTGTGACGCGCCATCCAGCGGCGGCGGTTGTGCAGGTAGTGGGCGCGGGCGATTATCAGCAGGGAGAGAAAGGCGTACATGCCCAGGTACCAGGCACGGTAGGGCCAAAATTTATCGCTGATGTGGACGCTGAAGAGCAGGATGCCGGGCAGGAGGAGGGCGTTCCAGGCGTTGCCGGTGCGTACCCACAAGTAGGCCGCCGCGCTGCTCATCCCCCAGGCGGTGAGAAAGGCCAGGGTGAGGAAGAAAAGCGGGTCGGTGATGTCCTCCCGCCGAAGCAGGGCGGGGAGGATGAGACGCCAGCGTTCCCCCAGCAGGGCGACCTTCCAGGCCCAGTAGGGGATGGCAGACAGGGTTTCCCCCAGTTGCCAGATGACCGCCACCGTTCCCAAAGTCAGGTTGAAGACGCGGACAACGGCGGGCCGAAAGCGGCTGTATCCCAGCGCCAGGCCGAGGAGTCCCCCCAGGAGGGTGAGGGCTTGAGCGCGTTCCAGGTGAGGCACCCATTCCGTGGCCGTAAGACGCGCTGTTACTGTGCCGAGTGCGACGAGGAGCAGGAAGGCGTTGGGGGTGTCCCAGAAGGGGGAGGGGGTGCGGGGGTCAGGTGTCACGTATCAAGTGCCATGTGTCAGGTGTCAAGTGTCAAGTGGCGGGGGCGAAGTGCGAGGGTGCGGGGTGCGAGGTTAGGAGGTTGCGGGTTAGGAGGTTGCGGGTTAGGAGGTTGCGGGTTGGGAGGTTGCGGGCTAGGAGGTTGCGGAGTTGCGGGGTTAGGATGTTGCGAAGGCAGGGGCGGACTACCCGACCAACCGACTACCCAACTACCCGACCAACCGACTACCCAACTACCCGACTATCCGGCAAGCGACTACTCATCACCATTTTACCCTGCCTGAGGGGAGAAAGTTCATCGGATAGTGAATATGACATTTGCCACGCGAGCGGGCGTAATTCGTCCTCTCGTTTGCTCTTTGGATTGGCAAGGGGCTATGGTAAAATTTTTACGTTTCATGTTTCATTAATCCGAAAAATCGGATATATCCTATCAATGGCTGGCAAGCGAGGGAGGACGCGCATCTTCTCCCTGCTTGCAGTGTTGTAAGCCTTGTCGGTAAAACGATTGGGAGCGATTGTCCCACCTTTTGATGAGACCAGCCCCGGAAGGGCGGGGCGGAAGGAGCGTTTATGCTGGAAAACTGGATTTACATCGGTTTGTTCCTGTTGCTCGCCTGGATTTTCCCCGGCGGCCCCATTCTGATTGCCCGCTTTCTTTCGCCGCACAGACCGGATGCCGTCAAGAATGACGTGTACGAGTGCGGTGTCGAAACGGTGGGTGAGACGTGGGTGCAGTTCAAGGTGCAATACTACAACTTTGCGCTGACCTTCCTCATCTTCGATGTGGAAATGGCGTTCTTGTTCCCCTGGGCAGTCTCTTTCGACAAACTGCCGCTCTTCGGGGTCTTCTCCGGCGCTTTCTTTGTTCTCATCCTGTTTGCAGAACTCCTGGCGGCCTGGCGCAAGGGCGCGTTGGAATGGGCATAAAGGCTGAATATCCGATGATTCAGCCTTTTGTTATGTCTGGTCTTGTGACGGTATCCCGTCGCTCAGAGTAACACACACATGAGGAGAAATCTCGATGTCCTTTTTCTCTGACCCGGTAAACTCCATCATTCATTGGCTGCGCAATCTTTTGATTGGCTGGGGCCTTTCCACGGGTTGGGTGACGCTGATAATGAAAGCCTTGGGCGTGATGGTGCTCTCCACCGTCGCTTTGCTTTTGGTTATCTTCCTGATTTGGCTGGAGCGTAAACTGGCCGCCCGTTTTCAGCAGCGTCTCGGCCCCAACCGCGTCGGCCCTTACGGTCTCATCCAGCCGATTGCCGATGTCATCAAAATCTTCACCAAAGAACACATCACGCCTTTCGGGGTGAACGGGTTTCTCTATAACCTGGCTCCCCTTCTCTCGGTCTCGGCGGTGCTCTTTTTATGGGCGGTTATCCCCCTCTACAAGGGCGTAGTGGGCGTAGACTTAAACGTCGGCGTGCTCTATCTTGTGGCCGCCGGCGCGTTGGGAACCCTGGCTATCCTCCTGGCGGGCTGGTCTTCCAACAACAAGTACGCCCTGGTGGGAGCGTTCCGCACCGTGGCGCAGATGGTCTCCTACGAAGTGCCCACCGTCCTGGCGCTGTTGGTGCCCGTCCTTCTGGCGGGGACGATGAGCGTCTCCGGCATCGTGGAGCAGCAGCGGGTCATTTACCTGATTGTCTCGCCGGTAGCGGCGCTTCTGTTCTTCCTCGCCTCGCTGGCGGAAATCGGGCGCACCCCCTTCGACCTGATGGAAGCCGAATCCGAGATTGTGGCCGGTTTCCACATCGAGTATTCCGGCTTGAAATTTGGCATGTTCTACGTGGGCGAGTTCCTGCATGCCTTCACGGTCTCGGCCCTGTTTGCCGTTCTTTTCCTGGGCGGCTGGCGCGGCTGGGGGGCGGAAGCCTTCCCTCTTCTGGGGCTGGTGTACTTCATGGCGAAAGCCTTCCTGGTGTATTTCCTGGTCGTGTGGGTACGGAGCACGCTGCCCCGTGTCCGTATTGACCAGATGCTCAATTTCAACTGGAAATTCCTCACCCCCGTGGGACTCATCCTGCTGGTTGCCACCGCGGTGGTGCAGAAAATCATTCTGGTAAGCGGCGCATCGTACGGCGTGATGGTGCTCTCCCATCTGGTCGTCAACGTGCTGATTTTGTGGGTTGCGTTCTGGATTGTGAAAATGCGTGAGGCCCGGCGGCCGCGGCGTCAGCCTGTGGCTCAGCCCCGCCCCGTTGCCCGCCCTCCGGAAGTTACGCGAGTTTGAGGAGGTTGCCCATGACAGTGGAACAATTTGTCTTTTTGGTGATGGCCGTCGTCACGCTGGGTGCCGCCCTGATGGTGGTGACGGAACGCAGGGTCATTCACGCTGCCTTGTGGCTGATTCTGGCCCTGTTCGGCGTGGCCGGCCTGTACGTGTTGCTTAACGCCGGATTTTTTGCCGTCGTCCAGGTGGTGGTGTATATCGGTGCGATTGCCATCCTGTTCATCTTCGCCGCCATGCTGACCCGCAAGGCGATGCAGGATGTCGGCCCGCAGGTCAACGCCGGTTGGCCCGCGGCGGCCTTGATTGGCGGCGTGGTTTTCGTGGCGCTGGCCTGGATGCTCAGCCACTGGGCGCAGTTCACCGCCCTACCGCCGGCCTTTGCCGATGATACCCCCACATTGACCCAACTGGGCGTGGCCCTGGTCTCGCCGGATGCCTACGTCATCCCCTTCGAGATTGCTTCCGTCCTGTTGGTGGCCGCCATGGTAGGCGCTTTGTACGCCGCCTGGGGCAAGAAGAAATAGGAGTGTGACGCCATGATTCCCCTTTCCTGGTATCTCATCCTGGCGGCGGCCTTGTTCAGCATCGGCCTGTACGGCGTGCTGGCCCGCAAAAATGCGGTTGCCATCTTGATGGGCGTCGAATTGATGCTCAATGCCGTCAACATCAACCTGGTGGCCTTCTGGCGTTATCTGGACCTCCAGACGGTGGCGGGGCAGGCTTTTGCCCTGATGGTCTTTGCCGTGGCTGCCGCGGAAGTGGCCGTCGGGCTGGCGTTGTTCATCGCCGTGTACCGCCGCCGCGGTACCGTGGCCGCCGATGAAATTGACTTGATGAAATGGTAGCGAGGATACGTGATGGCAACTGAAACTTTGATTTGGCTACTCCCCCTCTTTCCATTGGTGTCCTTTGCGCTGATTATCCTGTTCACCAATCGGAACAAGGCGCTCAGCCACACGATTGCCGTCGGGGCGGCCTTCCTGTCCTTCCTGGGCAGTATGCTGGTCTTCTGGCGGGCGCTGCACGTCGAGCACTTTGCCGAGCATCCCTTCTCTTCGGTCATCAACTGGCTGCCGCTGGCCGACGGATGGCTGAAAATCGGGGTGCGGATTGACCCCCTCTCGGCGGTGGGCATCTTCTTCGTGGCCTGGACCGTGCTGGCGATTTTCCTCTACAGCGTGGGATACCAGAACTACGGCCAGCCGCAGGGCGACCACGATAAAAAGGGTCTCCCCCCGCACGGCGCAACCGTGACGGACGAACACGGCCACAAGCACATGGTGCCCTCGGTCGAACCGATGTACTCCCGCTTCTTTGCGTTCATCAGTCTGTTCGCTTTCGGGATGTACACCCTGATGATTTCCGACAACCTGCTCACCCTCTTCGTGGGCTGGGAAATCATGGGGCTGTGTTCGTACCTGTTGATTGGCTTCTGGTTCGCCAAACCCTCGGCGCGGGCGGCGGCCATCAAGGCCTTCATTACTACCCGCGTGGGCGATGTCTTCATGCTCCTGGGGTTGGCGTATGTGTATGCCGCTGCCGGTTCCCTGCGCTACGAGGTCATTTTCGCTCCCGAAATGCTCCACGCCCTGGCCGAACACGCTTCCGGCTTCATGGGACTTTCTGCCGCCGGATTGATTGGTCTGCTGCTCTTCATCGGCACTGTGGGCAAATCGGCGCAGTGGCCCCTGCACGTCTGGCTGCCGGACGCCATGGAAGGCCCGACCCCCGTTTCGGCCATGATTCACGCCGCCACGATGGTCTCGGCGGGCGTGTACATGATTATCCGCATCTTCCCCCTTCTGGAGGCCAGTCACGAAGCGGGCGATTTCACCATGACGGTGATTGCCTTCATCGGGGCTTTTACGGCGCTCTTTGCGGCCACGATTGCGGTGGCGCAGAACGACATCAAGCGCGTTCTGGCCTACTCCACCATCTCCCAACTGGGCTACATGGTGGCGGCGGTCGGCATCGGGGCGTATGTGGCGGCGACTTTCCACCTCCTCACCCACGCCTTCTTCAAGGCGCTCCTCTTCCTGGGCTCCGGCTCGGTCATCCACGGCATGGAACACGGCGTACTCCACACCGGCGACCATCACGTGGACCCGCAGGACATGTTCAACATGGGCGGCCTGAAAGACAAGATGCCCATCACCTTCTGGACCTTCCTGATTGGCGGTTTCGCCCTCTCCGGCTTCCCGCTCGTCACGGCGGGCTTCTGGTCGAAGGATGAAATCCTGGGCGACGCCTTCACCCACGGGCACTGGTGGGTCTTCGGGGTGCTGGCGCTGGCCGCCTTCCTGACCGCTTTTTACACCATGCGGCAGATTACCCTGACTTTTCTGGGGAAGGCGCGCACCAAAGAGGCCGAACACGCTCAGGAGACCCCCTGGACGATGACCGTCCCCCTGATGACCCTGGCTTTCTTCGCCGTCACCTTTGGTTGGACCGGTATCCCGGAGAATTTCCCGCTTTTGGGTGGCATCATCCCCAACTGGTTCCATCCTTGGGTGATTAGCACGCTCGGAGAACATGCCGAGGCCGCGGCGGAGGCGTTCAACTGGGGGCCGTTGTTGACTTCGCTGACGGTGGCACTGGGCGGCCTGTACGTCGGCTGGCTGGTGTACCGCAACGTGCCCGCCGGTGCGGAAGACCCCCTCAAGAAGCCGCTGGGGAAACTCTACCCCGTGCTGCAAAACAAGTACTACTTCGACGAATTCTACGACAAGGTTTTCGTCCAGCCTGCCATGTGGGTGTCGGCGGTTTTCACCTTCCAGATTATGGACCGCGGCATCATAGACGGCATTCTGCACGCCCTGGCACGCTTCTCCGTCTTCCTGGGCGGTTTCTTCCGCTACGTGATTGACGACCCCATCATCAACGGTTTTGGGGATTGGGTGGCGAACACCACCCGCAGCATCGGCAACAAGTTGCGCGTCATCCAGACCGGACGCGTGCAGCAGTACATGGTAGCAGCCCTGATTTTCGTGGCCGCCGTGCTGGTGTACTTCGTCACGGCTATGCCGTAAGCGCAGTTCAATTCTGGAGCGAACGATGGATTTTATCGCCAATCATCTTCTCACGCTCATTCTCTTCCTGCCCGCCCTGGGCGCGCTGGTCATGCTCTTCTTGCCCGGCGAACCGAAGGGACTGCACCGCTGGACGGCGTTCATCACGAGTCTGTTGACGCTTGTGTTGACGCTGGTCGTGTGGATGCAGTTCGACAGGGGGGCGGCGGGCTTCCAGTTTCAGGAGCAGTATGCCTGGTACGACGCCATCCATGCCTCATTCCACGTCGGTGTGGACGGCCTGGGGCTGACGATGGTGTTGCTGACCGCCCTGCTCAGCCCGCTGGCAATCCTGGCCTCCTTCAGCATCCAGGAGAAAGTCAAAGCCTACATGATGCTCTTCCTCTTCCTGGAAACGGGGATGTTGGGCGTCTTCATGGCCCTGGATATGCTGATTTTCTTCGTCTTCTACGAAATCGGCCTGGTGCCCATGTTCTTCCTCATCCAGCAATGGGGCAGCCCGAAGGGAGAGCGCGAACTGTGGAAGGGGATAAAAGTCCCCTCCCGGGTCTACGCTTCCTTCAAATTCATGGTCTACACCATGGGGGCTTCCCTGGGGCTGCTTCTGGCTATCCAGTTGATGGGCGTCTCGGTCGGCTCGTACGACCTGCCCAAATTGTTCAAGATGTGGCCTATCTTGCAGCGCACGGATACGGTTCCGCTGGGACTCTCCTTTGCCACCGCGAAGGCGATTGCCTTCTGGGCGATGACGATTGCCTTCGCTCTCAAGGTTCCGGTGTGGCCTTTCCACACCTGGCTGCCGGATGCCCACACCGAAGCGCCGACCGCCGGTTCCATGATTCTGGCGGGCGTCCTCCTGAAGATGGGGGCCTACGGCTTCCTGCGCTTCATCCTGCCGCTCTACCCTGCGGAGGCGAAGCACTTCGCCGCCTGGCTGGCCTTCCTGGCGGTTATGGCTATCATCTTCGGGGCCTTCGGGGCCTACGGGCAGGATGATTTCAAGCGCCTGGTGGCTTACTCCTCCATCAACCACATGGGCTTCGTCATCCTGGGGATTGCCGCAGCCGCCAAGGCGATTGGTACGGCGGACGCCACCATCGCCCTGAACGGCGCGGTGCTCCAAATGTTCAACCACGGTCTGAGCGCGGCGGGGATGTTCTTCCTGGTAGGTGTGATTTACGAGCGCGCCCACACCCGCGACCTGAACGAGTTTGGCGGGTTGTTCCCCCTTCTGCCGGTCTACGGCGGCATCCTGATTTTTGTCTCTATGGCTGCGCTGGGGTTGCCGGGGCTGAACGGCTTTGTCTCTGAATTTCTGGTGGTGCGGGGTTCCTGGCCGATTTTCACCGCCTATACCGCTATCGCCATGCTTGGCCTGCTCTTTACCGGTTCCTACGTCCTGAAGGGAATCAAGAAGGTGCTGCACGGCCCGTTGAACGAAAAATGGGTCGGCCACCTGACGGAAATCAACGCCCGCGAACTGCTGGTGATTACGCCGTTGATGGTGCTTATGCTGGAACTGGGCGTTTGGCCCGCCTGGCTGCTGGATGTCATCAATCGGGCGATGTCCATGTTCTTCGGCGCATAAACGTTGCGAGGTGAGCGATGCAATTTCCGATTTTGAGTGTAATCGTTTTCACGCCGCTGGTAGCCGGGATGCTCTTGTTGTTCATCCCTGCCGACCGCAAGCAGGAAGCGCGGGTAGCCGCTCTGGCAGCCGGCCTGTTCACCTTCGCCATGTCGGTGTGGGTGTACTTTTCCTACGATGCAGCCGCGGCCGGATACCAGTTCGTAGAGAAATACTCCTGGCTGCCCGCTCTCGGCATTTCGTATCACGTCGGGGTGGACGGCATCAGCGCCCCGCTGGTCATGCTCACCGGTCTGGTCATGTTTACCGGCGTGCTTATCTCCTGGGGCATCGATGACCGTCCGAGAGAGTTCTTTGCCTTCCTCTTCATCCTGGCGACCGGCGTGTTCGGGGTCTTCGTTTCCCTTGACCTTTTCATGCTGTTCTTCTTCTACGAAATTGCCGTCTTCCCGATGTACCTGCTCATCTCCATTTGGGGCTGGAAGCAGACGCGGGAATACGCGGCCATGAAACTGACCCTTTACCTGTTCGTCGGTTCGGTGATTGCCCTGGTCGGCGCCCTGGCGATGTACTGGACGGCCTACCAGAACACGGGCATCCTGACCTTCGACATGCTCCAACTGGAGAAGGCCGGTTTCTCCGCCACCTTCCAGCAAATCTGGTTCCCCTTCGTCTTTCTGGGGTTTGCGGTGTTGGGCGGTATCTGGCCCTTCCACAACTGGTCGCCCGATGGTCACGTGGCCGCTCCCACGGCGGTTTCTATGTTCCACGCCGGCGTGCTGATGAAACTGGGTGCTTTCGCCGCCCTGCGGGTGGGCATCATGCTCCTGCCCGAAGGCGCAAAACTGCACATGAACTGGATTATCCTGCTGGCGCTGGTCAACGTGGTGTACGGCGCTTTCATCGCCTCCATCCAGCGGGATTTCAAGTACGTCATCGGCTTCTCCTCCGTCTCTCACATGGGGCTGGTGATGATGGGCTTTGCCACCCTGACCCACGACGGAATGGTGGGCGCCGGGGTGCAGATGTTCTCGCACGGCGCGATGACGGCCCTCTTCTTTGCTGTGGTCGGGATGGTCTATGACCAGGCCCACACCCGTGACATTCCCCGGCTGGGCGGCGTCTCCAAAGTGATGCTCTGGCCAACGATAGCCTTCATCGTGGGCGGTCTCGTCTCGATGGGTATGCCCGGCTTCTCCGGCTTCGTGGCCGAGTTCCCCATCTTCATGGGCGTGTGGCAGTCGCACCCGTGGATTGCGCTGGTGGCGGTCATCTCCATCGTGGTAACGGCTTCGTACATCATCCGCATCATCCGCAGCGTCTTCTTCGGCGACCTGCCCGCCGAATTCGATGGGCATCTCCACGATGTCCGCGTGCTGGACAAAATCGCCCTCGGCGTTTTGACCGTCGTGCTGCTGGTGCTGGGCGCGTATCCGCCGGTCATGGTTCCCATGGTCGAAACGGGCGTACAACACGTTTTGCACTTGCTGGGAGGTGCATAAGTGAATATCCCTGCTTTTCAACCCTCCATGTATCTGGCGCTCGTGCCGGTAATCTCCCTCATCGTCGTCGCCTTGCTGGTGCTGCTCTTCGATGCCCTTTGGGATGAGGAAAAGCGCCGCAATCTGGGCTGGCTGACCTTCGGTGGCATCTTGCTTACCATGGTGTTGACCGCCTTCCTGTCTGCTCCGGCCTCTCCCTCTCTTGTCTGGGGCGGGATGCTGCGCCACGACTGGCTTTCCTTCACCTTTGCCCAGATTTTCCTCTTCGGCGCGGCTATCACGGCCCTCCTGAGCATGGACATTCCCGCCCTGGGGCGGCGCGGCGAAGCCTACATCCTCATGCTGGTTTCCACTATTGGCATGATTTTGATGGCCTCCGCTGCGGATATCGTCATGCTCTTCCTGGCAATCGAGACCACCTCCATCCCCCTCTATATCCTGGCCGGGTTCTTCGGTAAAGACGACAAATCCACCGAAGCGGGCTTCAAGTATCTGCTCTTCGGGGCGATGACATCCTCGGTGATGCTCTACGGCCTCAGTTTGTTGTACGGCTTCGCCCGGACGACCAGCCTGGAAGGAGTGGCTGCCGCTTTGGGGAATTTCTCCCCCGGACTTGCTTTGGGGACGCTCGTGCTTTTGCTGGTGGGATTCGGCTTCAAGGTTTCCCTCTTCCCCTTGCATTTTTGGGCGCCCGACGTTTACGAGGGCGCACCTACCCCGATTGCCGGTTTCCTCTCCACGGCCTCCAAAGCCGCCGGTTTCGCCGTCCTCATGCGGGTCTTCCTGACCGTGTACCCCTCCCTGGAAGGGTACTGGCCGATGCTGATTGCCATTGCTGCCGCCTTCTCGATGACCGTCGGCAACCTGCTGGCTATCAACCAGAAGAACATCAAGCGCATGTTGGCCTATTCCTCGATTGCCCACGCCGGATACGCTCTGGTGGGCTTCGTGGCGGTCAGCGAACTGGGCGTCAACAGTGTGGTCTTCTACCTGGGCGCTTACTTGCTTACCAACCTGGCCGCCTTCGGCGCGGTAGCGGTCTTCTGGCGGGTCACCGGCACGGACGCAATCGCCGATTACGCCGGCCTCAGCCGCCGCAAGCCCTGGCTGGCGCTGGCGATGCTGGCGGCCTTCCTCTCTCTGGCCGGGATGCCGCCCTTTGGCGGTTTCATCGCCAAGGTGCTGGTCTTCGCCGCCGCCGTGCAGGCCGGGTACATCTGGCTGGTCGTGGTCGGGGTGCTCAACTCCATCGTGGGGCTGTACTACTACCTGAAGGTGCTCAACGAAGTCTATCACCACCGCAATGAGGAAACCGAAGGTTTGCCGCTGCCCATCACCGCTCCCCAGGGGATTGCCCTGGTGGTGCTCTCGCTGGGCATCATCCTGATTGGCTTCCTCTTCACCCCGTTCTTCAACCTGGGGACGGTGGCTGCCGCGGCGCTCTTCTAGCATAGGTGACATAGGTGACAGTCACTTCGCAAGTGACTGTCACCCTGTTGTACTGTCACCTTGTTGTACCCCCTCTTCGCATTAGGATTGTGCGAATTTGCACATTGACGGTCTTCTTACACCTATGATAAAATCGCCCCCGCATGAGTGAACCGCAACACGAACACAACGATGCGAAGCAATATACATCCAACCTGGCGCTGGTCGCGGTCAGCGGGCAAGTTGGATGTCTGACGCTGGTAATCATCTTCGTTGCTTTGCTGGGCGGCCTGTGGCTGGATAGATTTTTCCAGACCAAGCCGCTCTTTACCATCATCCTGTTGATTGCCAGTGTGCCGGTAGACGTGATAGCCATGCTCTGGGTGGTACGCAAGGCTACTGGCAAAATCAAATCGGTTCCCAAAGACAAATCTTAATTTCAGGAGGAAGCGAAACGTGGAACAAAGCAAATGGCGTTGGGGCTTCAACCGCTGGCTGGTGCTCTTTTTCATCATCGCAGGCTGGCTGGCGGCTCGGAGTTACCCTCCCATCCGTCCGCACGTGCAATTGCCCGCGGAGCCGCTTTCCCACCATCCGCTGTTTACCCTGCCCGTAATTGGTGATTTCTACCTGACCAACACCCTGGTGGCGCTGGTGCTCGTGGATGTCATCCT
>JANTFR010000083.1 GCA_024763355.1 Anaerolineales bacterium | reverse complement strand
CCTGGCAGGCGGCGTCTCTCCCCGGCCTGATTACCCATCCGGGGTGGCGCGGTCAACATCTCAATGACGATAGCGATGACCGCGGCTGGGCGATGACGTTTCGCATTCCCTACTCCGCTTTAGGGTTGTCCGGTCCGCCGACGGAAGGCACCGTCTGGGGGATGGGGCTGGCTGTCCATGACCGGGATGATGCCGGTGGTACGCCTATCGCAGACCAGATATGGCCCGAAGCGCTGAATACTGGCAGCCCCCAGACCTGGGGACAGTTCCATTTTGGGCTGTTTTCCTATACGCCCCCGCAGGGAACGCCCGCCGGAAGTCTCAAAATTCGGGAAGAACCGGGCAATGGCATCACCGTGCCGGATGCGGCTATGGGCAGCACGGTGGGCGGCCCGTTGTGCCCCGGCTCCGCGGATTACATCTGGACTACCTGGCCGAACAACAATTTTGGTGAGGAGCATCAGTTCAATATTCAGAATCAATCCAACATTGACGATTGGCCCTGTTTTGCGAAGTACTACGTTACGTTTCCGCTGGATACCGTGCCATCCGACAAGGCGATTCTCTCGGCGACTTTGACACTCCATCAATGGAGCAACAACGGGCCTCCGGACCTGGCCCCGGATTCATACATCCACGTGCTGACGATTCCGCAGTCGTGGGATGAGAGTACGATTACATGGAACAACGCGCCCCTGCCGGGGGAGAACATCGCCCAGCAATGGGTGCCGGTGGTGGATTGTAAGGATGCCGATGGGAACATGCAGTGGCCATGTTTCCCTCGCACGTGGGATGTGACGGATGCTGTCATCCAGACCTTGGATGCTGGAGAACCGCTGCGTCTGGCGCTCTATTCCGTGGATTCGGGAATGCACAGTGGAAAATTATTCACTACTTCCGAAACCGGTGACTGGAACGTGGAAGGCCGCCCGGCGCTGGATATCGTGTGGGGCAATCCGTAAAATCATCGGGGGGCACTGCGCATGCGCAGTGCCCCCGGTGGAGATGGCAATCCTAAGACGGTTTAGGCTTTTGATTTGCTTTTCTTGCGAGCGGGTAGTTTCCAACGCTTTTTTCTGTGGCCGTTGCCGTTTTTGCTCCCGTTCTCGCTTTGGTAATACTTGCCATATCCATAGGCCTGGTAATAGCGGGTATGCATGTCTCGCCCTCCGTTGATGACAACCCCAAAGACTTGAGTTTGAGTTTGGGCAATCTGTTGCTGCATCAACCGAATGGCGGTGCGGCGGCTGGCATTTGTGCGAGTCACCCACAAAATTCCGTCCACGCGCCTGGAGAGCACAACAGCGTCCGGCACGGCGAAGGGAGGCCCGTCTATGACGATGACATCATAGGTCTTCAACAAGGCATCCAGCGTGTTCTGCATAGCACGCGAGACAAGAAGTTCTGTGCTCTGCTCGGAATCTGCGCCGCTTACGATAACGTCAATTCCGTATTCAGGGAGAGTATTGACGCATTCTGTGATGGCGACCTCCCCTTTCAAGACATCGCTCAAGCCTGGCTTCGCAGGCAACTCAAAAGCGGCAAAAATTGTGGGGGAGCGCAAGTCCGCGTCTACCAATATGACGCGATATCCTGCGTGAGAGAGAGATAGCGCCAGATTGGCGGCTACGGTGCTTTTTCCTTCTCCAGGCATGGCGCTGCTGACCAGAATGGTATGAAATGGCGGTTCAGCCAAAAAACCCAGACTGTTGCGCAAGGAGCGGAACGCATCGGCCGTAGGGGAACGCGGGTTTTGTGCCATGTAGGTATGCAGGTTGGTTTCGTTCGGCACATAAGGGATATAGGCGAGCACGGGGTGCGAAACCACACGCTCAATGTCCGTGGATGTTTTCAGGCGGTCATCCAGATATTCCACGCCGTATGCTCCGATAGTGGACAACATCAACCCTCCAAAGGCTGCTCCCAGGATGGTGAGCAATTTGTTTGGCCCGATAGGTTTGGTGGGAAGCGGGGCTTTTTCGATAATTTGCAGCGTGTTGATAGCGCCTCCCTGTGTGCTGGCCAAAAGGTTTGCGTAAGTGGTCTGGAGGGACGTCAATTTTGTGTTTAAAGCATCCAATTCTTGTTGAATGGTGAGAATTTCGGCTGCGCCTTCAGCCGCTCCGAGGGCATCCTGTTTTTCGGCGATAGCCTCTTTGGTTTGGGTGATGTCATCTTGCAATTCTTGCAATTGCTCTTTTACGAAAGCCTGGGCGTCTGCATCCGCGCTTTTCCCGCTGGGACTTTGCTGAACAAGTTGCTCTGCCAATGTATTTGCCACCGCCTGGGCACGAAGCGGGTCGGTATCGGTGACCTCAATTCGCAAGAAAGGGCTTCCTGGCATGGAGTGGGCATTGTACTCAGGAAGTTCGTCCAAACCGAGGACTTCCATAGTGGCGTTGCGAACAGGCTCCCGCTGTGCCATAGCAGCGTACATATCTGTCAGCCGTCGAGGTACTTCCAGTTCCAGGCCGGTAGGATTCGGGTCGTACAATGCACCTCCGACCATCAGGGTGACGCCAGATTGGTATACAGGGGGTTGAGGTTTGACGAGCAAGTAGCCAATTCCCCCCGCTACAATGGTGGAAAGCACAATCACCCACCACCAGCGGAAAATGGGAGCCAGGTAATCCAGAAATTTCAGGTTCATGGAAAATTCCTTCGAGTACAGAAATTCTGCGTTTCAGGTATGTCGGATGCGCTCCACCTGTGCCTGCTGGTAGATGTTCTCCAGCATAGCAGTGATGGAATCCCAGCGGTGATACCGTTCTACGTAAGCGTGGCCGGCTTGCCCAATGAGGGCGCGACGCTTTTCATCTTTGAGCAAATCTACAATGGCTTGTGCGAAAGCCTCCGGCGTATCGGCTACCAGAAGATGCCTGCCCGGCTCTACTGCCAGCGCGGAGACGGCCTGGGAGGTGCAAATAACTGGTGTGGCGCAAGCCATAGCCTCCAGCACTTTGTTCTGTATTCCGGCCCCATAAGCCAATGGAGCAGCGGCAATAGCCGCCTTCTGGAGATAAGGACGCACGTGGGGCACGGTGCCGGTCACTTCGATGCGGGGGTCGTTTCCCAACGCCTGGATTTTAGGGTGCGGGTCTTTGCCTACAATTTGCAGATGGACTTCGGGACGTTCTCTCCAGACCAGGGGCATGATGTCTTCTACCAGGTTGAGCACCATGGTCACGTTGGCATGGTAACTCATCTTCCCACTGACTACCACGGTACTCTTGCTGCGTTTTATGTTCTCGTCCGGGTAGAAATCATCCAGCGATACGCCATTGGGCAGCACCTGAATGGGGGTGTGGGAGACGTTTTCTGGCACGAGGGCTTCGTAAGCCCGTTTGTCATTGTGCGATGTGACCAGAATTCGGTCGAATTTGTGGAGCAGTTTTTTCTCCAGATGCAGGGTGCGCCCCAGTTCCAGCCGGGTTACCCATTGTCCGAAAAAACTGCGACTGCTCCCCGCTGCCTGCCGGAACAGGTAACTGATGCAGTCCACGCTATCCCAAATGATGGGCAGATTGGGGTGCTGCTCTTGGGCATGGATGGCATATTGCACGCCGCGCAGGTGTTCCACATGCAAGATGTCGTAAGGGGGATAGCCATTCTGCGGGGTGAGAAGCGTCTCCATTTTGCGGAGAAGTTTCGGGTGCCAGCAATAATTTGCCTGGATGGGGCCTTTCCCCGGCAGGGCGCGAGTCATGTTCCACAGGGTGCGCCAGCGTGCCAAAGGAAAGGCGTGTGTTTCTACGCCGCTATCCCGCAATTCCTGAAGATGTGCCTCCTCCTCAGGGCGGCTTTTGAGAGTCAGCAGCGTGATGCGATGGCCGCGACGCGCCAGCGTGCGCAGGAGATTGTATGGGCGCACGTAAATCGGTGTCGGAACGTAAGGAACGAGAAAGAGAAGGCGCATAAGTTAGAAGCGATATTTGTTGCGGACAAGCACCAACAAAGCGCCGAAGAAGGCCAGCACAGGTAAAATGCTGATGGCGATGATTGCCAAATCGTCGTTTTCGGTGAAAATAGTGCGAGTCTGTTCCGGCTCTAATGGACTCAACCTCAGGGAGGGAGGAGGCGTGGGCCTTGGCGTGGGAGTGACGGTGGGGGTAACGGTGGGCGTCGGCGTAGGGCTGGGCAGTGGAACGGCACTTAATGCGGGAGCATCTACTTCCCGGTGGCTGTAGAAAACGGTGTAGAAATCCGGATTGGCATCCCAAACATGTTCTTTGGAGCGCACAAACCAGGCGACGTGCAACTGGTTGCCCAGCCCGATGGCGGCCTGGGGCCACTCCGGGACATCATCTTGGTAGGTGGCGATGATTTCGGGTTGAGACCATTCTTGTCCATCCCAGGTGAGATGCAGGACGCTCAGGCTGCTTTGCTGCGGGTCCAGGCGGCCAATCATCACCAGATGTAGCCTTCCGGCGCTATCTCTGGCTATGCTGTAGGCGCTCTGGCGGGTGTTGTGGACGCTGCGCTCTCCCCATACGCCGGGAATGGCTTTTGAAGACGACCACGAGCGCCCGTGGGTAACTGAAACGCGGTAATAGGGGACATCTTCGTCCATATTAAGCCAGGTCAATACCAATCGGTTGTTAGCGTCCAGCCCCAAGGCGGGGTTGCGGGCATTTTGTTGGGTTGGGAGGGTAATCCGATGCAGCACAGTCCAGGTGGCCCCGCCATCATATGATGCTGTATGCAGAATTTGAACGGGGTCGTTGACGCCGCCAAACGTCCCACCCGTTCCGGCTTCCCAAACGACGTGGATGTTTTCCTCCTCATCCAATAGGAACTGCGGTTTGGCGGCACCCACCGGCTGAGGGGACAACGCAGAAAGGTCTACCGGAATACTCCAGGTGACGCCGTCATCTTGCGATTGACGGTAATACAGACGGTAACACAAATTACAATACGAATCGGGGGTATTCTCGGTGTACAAGGCGTGTAGATAGCCCTGAGAGTCACCTGTCACGGCGGAGAAATACCCCAGGTTTCGCAGATTCAATTTGATAGGAAGCCGCCATGCCTGGGCGTTGGATGCCTCTCGGACGGGAGCCTGGCTGTAAAAAACGTCCAGGTTGCGGTAGGTCAGGTGTAGGATGCCATCGGGGCTTATCCAGGGATTGGGGCGCGTCACTTCTACGCTGCGTACTTTGTATTGCGGTATTGCCAGAATGTCATTGACGGGCTCCCATTCTTCACCGTCTGCGCTGGAAGTGTAG
This sequence comes from Anaerolineales bacterium, assembly GCA_024763355.1. GTDB lineage: Bacteria > Chloroflexota > Anaerolineae > Anaerolineales > DRKV01 > DRKV01. The sequence goes on along the minus strand of JANTFR010000083.1, from coordinate 6,087 downwards.
TAGACCACGTCATACCCGCTGGTGGGTTCCGCCTCCGGATTGTCGGGGTTCAGGCCGTAGTAGATGCTTTGTGACCAGAAGAGATGTACCCTGCCGGTGGTATCCGTTGCAATGGCCGGGAACCAGCCGCTGGGTTCGAAGGCGAGCGGCTCGCTCCAGGGGCTGTGTGCTCCCCGAACAGTATGCCCGGAGAGCGCCAGGGCAAGGAAAACCAGCATGTAGAGACTGAAACGTTTCATCTAAGGGCGGCGGGTCTATTCAAGAATTCCGGCGAAGGTGTGGATGGTTCTTCGTGGCAAGGACGAAATATGCGCGACGTGTCCTGAGGCGCAAAGCCGTTTGCATTATCACATGGCAATTGCGCCGAAGAGATGACAGAATTGTCAGGCTGTAGGAACGAAAACAGCCCCGCGAAATTTTCCCGCGAGGCTGTTCTCCATGGACTGTAAGTCTAACCAGTCATGGAAAATTCCAAGTACTGCGTCGTTCTTTTTACCCTCTGTGCTGCTTCAACGCGCCCCAGCCGGCGTAGGACGCCACGCTACCCAGTTCTTCTTCGATGCGCAGCAACTGGTTGTACTTTGCCACCCGGTCGGAGCGGGCCGGCGCGCCGGTCTTGATTTGCCCGGCGTTGACGGCCACTACCAAGTCGGCGATGGTGGCATCCTCGGTCTCCCCGGAGCGGTGCGAAACGACCGCCGTCCAGCCGTTGCGGTGGCAGAGTTGCACGGCCTCCAGCGTCTCGGTGAGCGAACCAATCTGGTTGAGTTTGATGAGCACCGAATTGACCGTATTCTCGCGAATAGCGCGGCGGATGCGCTCCGGATTGGTCACCAGCAGGTCGTCGCCCACAATCTGGATTTTGTTGCCCATTTCCTTTGTCATCAACTGGAAGCCTTCCCAGTCGTCTTCGGCCAGCCCGTCTTCGACGGAGACGATGGGGTACTGTTCCACCCACGACTTCCAGAAATCCACCATCTGGGCGCTGGTAAGTTGCTTGCCTTCCTTACGCAGGTTGTACAGGCCGCTTTCGGAGTCGTACAGTTCGGAGGCTGCCGGGTCAATGGCAATCGCTACCTGTTCGCCGGGCTTGTATCCGGCCTTCTCGATGGCCTCCAGAATGACCTCCACGGCCTCGGCGTTGGATTTGAGCGCCGGGGCGTAGCCGCCTTCGTCGCCCACCAGCGCCGTGTAGCCCTTGCCCTTGAGGACGCCCTTCAGGGCGTGGTAGATTTCCGAACCCCAGCGCAGGCCCTCGGCGAAAGATTCCGCGCCCAGGGGCATAATCATAAACTCCTGCGCATCGGTGGATTGCCAGGCGGTGTGCGCTCCGCCGTTGAGAATGTTCATCATGGGGACGGGGAGCACGTGGGCGAAGGTGCCGCCGATGTAACGGTAGAGAGGCAGCCCCAGAGAGGCCGCCGCGGCTTTGGCAACCGCCAGGCTGGTGCCCAGAATGGCGTTGGCGCCCATGTTGGATTTGTTGGGGGTGCCGTCCAGCGCCAGCATGGTGGCGTCGATTGCCATCTGGTTGGTGGCGTCCATGTCGTACAGGGCGGCGGCAATCGGCCCGTTGACGTTGTCCACGGCTTTGGTGACGCCTTTGCCGTTGTAGCGGCTTTTGTCGCCGTCGCGCAGTTCCAGGGCCTCATGCACGCCAGTGGATGCCCCCGACGGCACGGCGGCGCGTCCCACACTGCCGTCGGAGAGGATGACTTCTACTTCCACGGTGGGGTTGCCGCGCGAATCGAGAATTTCGCGGGCGGTGATTTCTTCGATAAAGGTTTCCATGGTTTCACCTCAGTTGGTTTGAGTGGTCTGATTGGTCGGAGTAGTTTGATTAGTCTGATTGGTCGGGTGGCTCGTCGTCGGTCGTCCGTTGTCCGTTGTCCGTCGTCCACCGTCTACCATCCACCGTCTATTGTTCATCGTCTCCCAAGTATACCTCCAAAGGGAGGCTGGAAGCGGTTTCCCTTTTGGAGCGGCGCAGCAAAACAGGAAAAACGTCACCCCTGAAAGGGAGGCCGTTACAGGGGAGGCAGGGCAAGCAGCACTTCCAGATTATCTGGCTGGACGGTATCCCGCGCCGCCTTGTTCCATTGTTCCGCCCCGCATTTTTCACAGCGATGCAAAATCTGGTAGCCCTTTTTGGAGTGATAGCGCATCCCGATGGGGCGCATCAACCCCCCGCACCTCGCGGCGCGGTCTCCAGGCAGGAAATCCACGTGTTTGGAGTACAGGCAGAAGGGACAGTGGTTGCGGTAACTGCCGTTGGTGAGGGGCAGCACCTCCCGCCCGCAGTGCTCGCACACGAAAGCGGTGTTTTCCGTTTCGCGGCTCATCGTTCTTCGGCGTGCTGGCGCACCGCCTTGAGAAAAGCGGTAAAGAGCGGATGCGGGCGATTGGGGCGCGAGAGAAATTCCGGGTGGAATTGCGTCCCCAGCATGAAGGGATGGTCGGCAAGTTCGGCGATTTCCACCAGCCGCCCGTCGGGTGAAAGTCCGGAGAAGCGCATTCCGGCCTCCTCGAAGCGCTGGCGGTAGGCATTGTTGAACTCGAAGCGGTGGCGGTGGCGTTCCTGCACCTGTTCCACGCCGTAGGCCTGGCGGGCGATGGTACCGGGCTGCAAAACGCAGGGATACAGCCCCAGGCGCATGGTCCCGCCCATGTCGGCGATGTCGCGCTGGTCGGGCATCAAGTCAATGACGGGGTGTTCGGTGGTGCGGTCGAATTCGGTGGAATTGACGTCCTCTGTGCCGAGAACGAAGCGCCCGAACTCAATCGTCATCAATTGCATTCCCAGGCACAGGCCGAGATAGGGGACTTTGTGTTCGCGAGCGTAGCGGGCAGCCTGGATTTTGCCCTCCGTGCCGCGCTCGCCGAAGCCGCCGGGAACGAGAATACCGTCGGCGGCCTCGATGCGTTCCCAATGTTTGCCTTTTTCTACTTCGGCGGAGTGAATCCAGTCTATTTCCACGTCGAGGCCCAGCGCGAGACCTGCGTGGTAGAGCGCCTCGCGGACGCTCATGTAGGCGTCGTGCAATTCCACGTACTTGCCCACCAGGGCTACCTTGACCTTCGGCTTTTCTGCATGGACGGTCTGCACCAGGGCGCGCCAGGCGCTCCAGTCGGGCTTTTGCCGGGCTTGCAGCCCCAGGCGCTCCAGGGTGTATTCGCCCATCCCGCTCTCATCCAGCAGGAGGGGCACTTCGTACAGACTGGCTGCCGTCACCATGGGGACGACGGCGCGGCGTTCCACGTCGCAGAAGAGGGCAATCTTTTCGCACAGTTCGTCTTCTACGGGGTGGTCGGAGCGGGCGATGATGATGTCCGGGGCGATGCCCAGGGAGCGCAGTTCCCGTACCGAGTGTTGGGTGGGTTTTGTCTTTAGTTCGCCGGTAGCCCCGATGTAGGGCAGCCAGGTGACGTGTACGTACATGCTGTGCTCGCGCCCTACGTCGCTGCGCATCTGTCGCAAAGCCTCCAGAAAAGGCAGCGATTCCATGTCGCCCACCGTGCCCCCCACTTCCACGATGACAATTTCCGCTCCGGTGGTCTTGGCAACCAGCCCGATGCGGCGCTTGATTTCGTTGGTGATGTGGGGGATGACCTGTATTGTCCCTCCCAGGTAGTCGCCGCGGCGTTCTTTGGCAATCACATCGGCGTACACCTGCCCGGTGGTGACATTGCAAACGCGGTTCAGGTTGGTGTCTATGAAACGCTCGTAGTGCCCCAGGTCCAGGTCGGTCTCTGCCCCGTCGTCCAGAACGTACACTTCGCCGTGTTGATAGGGACTCATCGTGCCGGGGTCCACGTTGATGTAAGGGTCCAATTTCTGGACGGCCACGTGATAGCCGCGCTCTTTGAGCAGCCGGCCCAGCGCGGCGGCGGTCAGCCCTTTGCCCACGGAACTGACCACTCCGCCGGTGAAGAAAATGTATTTGGTTTGGCGGTTCATGGATTGGTCGGTTGGTTGCATTGGTCGGATTAGTCAGATAAAGAAAAAAGGAGGAGCCGTATTGTGCGGCTTCCTCCCCGGATGTTGCCAGTGGACTATAGGCGGCGTGTCGTCATCCCACAAGTCTGGTCAAATCTTCGGCTGCGCGGCGCATTTCGAGAAAGATGAGACCCAGTTTGGCGCCTTCCCGCGCCAGGGCGGTAAGCACGGCCTCCTCGCCGACGGCGGTCAGCAGAACATAGCCGCTCGCACCCCGGATGTACACCTGCTCCAGGGAACCGCGTCCCAGTTCGCTGGCGATGCGCTCTCCCAGGCTGAGCATGGCTGCTGACATGGCGGAGACACGGTCTTCCTCGGAGCCGGTAGGCAGAGCAGAGGCCATAATCAACCCGTCTACGGAGACGACAGCCGAACCTTCAATCTCCGGAGATGCAGCCTGCATGGAGCGCAGGCGGTCGGTCATCAAAGCAACGCGTGATTTTGTCATCTCAATCTCATCTCCTCGATAACTCGCAACGCGGCGGGCCTGACAGTTGTTTGTGGTTCGAGTTTACCATAACTGCGCTGGAATGTGCAAATTTTGCGCCCCACATTCAGCGATTCCAAATTTGCCGCGTGGTATCCGCAGATTACGCAGATTGAACGGATTTTTTCTTCTTTCCTCTGCGTAATCTGCGCCATCTGCGGATGAATTTGCTCACATTTGGAATTGCGGGAATGTTTGACACTTCCTCCGAAAATCAGTATAATGCCTCCAACTTCATAGCATCGTATCTCTCCGGGAGGAGTAGATGGTGCGGGTGCTGACAGAGAAGGCCAGGTCACAGGCTGCAAACCGGCCTCAGTTGCTCCCCGTCGAAGGTCGCCCGGATGTACTGCCGAAGAAAGCCCGAGGGTGAGTAGACCGGCACGGGCGCTGCCCGTTACAGCAGACCCCCAATCGGCTTTGGCCCGCTGGGGATGAGCGCGCTGGCGTGGAAACGCGCCGCGAAGCGAGGTGGTACCGCGGAAGGCTGCCCTTTCGTCCTCGTCCGGGACGGAAGGGTTTTTTGTTTTCTCCAAATAGGAGGCTTGTATGCGTAACAAATCTCTTGCCCTCTGGCTTGTCCTTTTGCTGTTTGCGGCGTTTGGATGCAACACGCTGACCGGCGCGTCTCCGACTGCGACGAAGGAGTCCCCCCCTCTGCCGTCCGAGACGAAGACTCTCCCACCGCCGACCGCGGCCCTTCCTACCCCCACGGCAGCCGTTGCTCCTACGGTAACGCTCCCGCCTCCCCCGACGGACACCGCCCCGCCGCCCCCGCCCACGGCGACCCTTCCCCCCGCTCCCACCGCGGTGGATACGCCTACTCAGCCTGCCGGTATCCATCCCACCATCCTGGAAATCCACATGGCGACTCAGACGCAAGGCTGGGCTGTCGGCACGCTCATGGACGCCTACGACCACATTCTCCGCACGCAGGACGGCGGCTATACCTGGGTGGATGTCTCTCCGCCGCTGCTGGGGACGGCCACCAAAGTTACCGCCTTCTTCCAGGGGACGGAAAACGCCTGGGTGCTTTACACCAACGCCGACGACGAACCTTTAGCGGATGCTCCTTCGGTGTGGATGACCACCGATGGCGGGAGCACCTGGGGGGCCAGTGCGCCCCTTCCCCTTTCGGGTATGGAGGAATTTTTCGCTCCGGGCAACTTCGCTTTTAGCGATTCTTCCCGCGGCTGGCTGCTCATCCACGTTGGCGTGGGGATGAGCCACGATTACAGCGAAATTTTCGCTACCCAGGACGGCGGAGTCTCCTGGACGCGAATTGCCGACCCTACCAGTCCCGATGTGGGCGGCCTGATGAGCCTCCCGAATACGGCCCTGGCCTTCGCCGATGCCGCCTGGGGATGGGCGACCAAAGACAATCAGGCCATCCTTCCCGGCGGATACTTTGAGCAAACCACCGACGGCGGCGCTTCGTGGGAGGATGTTTTCCCGCCCGCCCCCTCAGAACTGGACTGGTACGCCGACGGGATTACCTGCCGCAGCGAAGCGCCTCTCTTCCCTGCCCCGCAGACGGGCTATCTGCTCTTCACCTGCCGCGATTTCGTCAACGATACCCCCCCGCAGACGTTTTTCTACGCCA
>JANTFR010000082.1 GCA_024763355.1 Anaerolineales bacterium | reverse complement strand
CGAGTCGTGGCCCTGGGAGGCGGCGCGCTGCTGGAGGCGCGCAACCGCGCCTTGGCCGAAGCGTGCGGCCCGGTGCTCCTCCTGCACGCCCCGGCGGAGGTGCTGGCGGAGCGTCTGCGGGAGGATGCGCATGTGAGGCCGCTGGTGGCGCCCCCCACCCAACCCTCCCCCCGATGGGGGGAGGGCAAGGGAGGGGGGACGAACGCCCTGCCCCGTCTTTTGGCTATGCGCAAGGCGCACTACGATTCGTTCCCTCTGCGCCTGGAAAGCGTCGCCCCGCTCACGGAACTCGTCTGGAGGGCGCAGGCTGCGCTGGGGCGGTTCCGCGTCACCGGGATGGGCAGGCCCTACGAGGCGCGCGTCCAGATGGGGGGGGTGGATTCCATCGGGGAACACCTCACCCGCCTCAACCTGGTCGGCCCCGTCGCCGTGGTGACGGATGAAAACGTGGGGGCGCGGTACGCCTCGCGGGCGCTGGCATCCCTGCGGGAGGCCGGGTATCCGGCGGAGGTCGTCACCATCCCCCCCGGCGAGACGCACAAGACCCCGGCAACCGTCGCCCGCCTGTGGGAGGCCTTCCTGCACATCGGCGTGGAGCGCGGCAGCACGGTCGTGGCGCTGGGCGGCGGGGTGGTCGGCGACCTGACGGGCTTCGCGGCGGCCACTTTCCTGCGCGGGGTTTCCTGGGTGAACGTCCCTACCTCCCTGCTGGCGATGGTGGACGCTTCCCTGGGCGGCAAGACGGGCGCGGATTTGCCGCAGGGCAAGAACCTGGTTGGCGCCTTCCACGCCCCGCGGCTGGTGCTGGCCGACCCCGATACGCTCTCCACCCTGCCCGCCGTGGAGATACGCAACGGCATGGCGGAGGTGGTCAAGCACGGCGTGATTGGCGACCCTGCCCTGTTCGAGACCGCCCGCGAGGGGAAACTGCCGCCGCTGGCGCAGAGCATGGCAGTCAAAATCCGGGTGATTTGCGAAGACCCTTACGAGCAAGGACGGCGGGCAGCGCTCAATTTCGGGCACACCATCGGGCACGCCGTGGAGCAGGCTTCGGCGTACCGCCTGCGGCACGGGGAAGCGGTCGCCATCGGGATGGTGGCCGAGGCGCGGCTGGCGGAGCGCCTGGGAATCGCCCTTCCCGGCCTGGCGGAGGAGATTGCCGCCGCCCTGCGCGCCTGGGAACTGCCCACCGAAATCCCGCCAGAGATGGAACCCGCCGCGCTGGAGGCCCGGATGCGCTACGACAAGAAGAAGCGCGGCGGCGTGGTACGCTTCTCCCTGCCGGTGCGGATTGGGGAGGTGCGGACGGGCGTGACGGTGGAGAATGGACGACAGACCACAGACGACGGACGACAGACCAGGGACGACGGACGGTAGACCGTGCGGGGTACGGCGGACGTTGTACCCTGCACCAATGCAACCAATGCACCGATGCACCGATGAACCAATGAGCCAATGCAACCAATGCACCGATGAACCAATGAACCAAATCCTCATCCTCCACGGCCCCAACCTGAACCTGCTGGGCAGGCGCGAACCCGAAGTGTACGGGCAAATGACGCTGGCAGACATCAACCGTCGCCTGGAAGAAGCCGCCGCCCGGCTGGGAGTATCGCTGCGGATAGAACAATCCAACCACGAGGGGGCGCTGATTGAGGCCCTGCACGCCGCCCAGGAGTGGGCCGACGGCGTGGTGTTCAACCCGGCGGGGTACACCCACACCTCCGTGGCACTGCGGGACGCAGTGGCCGCCATCCGCATTCCGGTAGTGGAGGTGCACATCTCCAACATCCAGGCGCGGGAGGACTTCCGCCGCCGCTCGCTGGTTGCGCCCGTCTGCCTGGGGACGGTGAGCGGCTTCGGGTGGCGCTCCTACCTGTTGGGACTGGAGGGGCTGGTGAGGCATCTGCGGCATGAATCTCTCTGAACGCCTCAAGGCCCTGGGCGTGCGCCGCGGGATGCCGGAGAACCCGCCCGCCCCGCCGCGGCGCGAGGATTGCGTCCCCATAGAGCAGGCCGTGCCCGGCGAAGTGCGCGCCACCCTCTACGGCGAGACCTTCGTCCGGCGGCAGGCGCACCCCGCAGCGGAGCGCTACGGGCACGTTCCGCTGGCCTTCCGCACCCCGCCCGACCTGCTGGCCGCCTGGATGGGCGCGCCTTCCCTGCGGGAACACGCCCCCGAAGATTATCTCTTCTTCGATACCGAGACCACCGGGTTGGGGGGCGGGGGGACGTACGCCTTTCTCATCGGGGCGGGGCGTTTTCGGGGAGAGACCTTCGAGGTGGCGCAATTCTTCCTGCGCGAGCCGGGGGAGGAAGCGGCCCAATTGGCGGCGCTCTCCGAGTTCGCGACGGGCTGCAAGGTGTGGGTCAGTTTCAACGGGCGCGCTTTCGACGGGCCGCTCATTAGGGGGCGCTACACACTCAACGGGGTCAGCAACCCGATGGAAGGGAGTCTGCACCTGGATTTGCTTCACCTGGCGCGGCGGCTGTGGCGCGAGCGGCTCCCATCCCGCACGCTGCTCTCGCTGGAAGCCCAAATCCTGGGCGTCATCCGCACCCAGGAGGATGTGCCCGGCTGGGTCATTCCCCAACTCTACCTGGATTACCTCCGCACCGGCGACGCTCGCCTGCTGAAGAGCGTCTTCTACCACAACCACAAGGACGTGCTGGCGATGGCCGCCCTGCTCAACCACCTGGGGGATTTGCTGGCCGCCCCGCTGGAGCGTCCGGAGACCCCGGCCCTGGATTTGGCGGGCATCGGCGAGGTGTACGAAAAGGTGGGACACCCGCAGGAGGCCGCCGCGGTGTATCGGGAAGCGCTGGCCCTCGGTCTGCCGGAGGAAACGCGGCGGCGTATTCGGCAGAAACTTTCTTTTTTGCTGAAGCGCGCCGAAGCGTGGGACGCGGCCCTGGCGTGGTGGCAGGAAGCCGCCGCCGAGGGGGAATACTACGCGTGCGAAGAATTGGCGAAGTATTACGAACACCGCGCCCGCCGCCTGGAGGAGGCCCTGCGCTGGACACAGACCGCATTGGAGAGCCTGGCGGCAGCCCCGAAGGAGGAGCGCCTTCGATGGGAATCCCCCTTCCGCCACCGCCTGGCGCGGTTAGAGCGCAAGGGCAGGGAGCACTAAAAGGCTGTCCGGCGGTTGGAAACCGCAGCAACGATTGCAAAACCTGCCTTCGCAGGTTGGCGTTCAGTCGCCGGGTTGAACGGAGGGATGGCATGTGCCGTCCAACACATTTTTAGTGCTCCCCAAGCGCAAAATTGTTGGACAATCCCCTTGAAGGGGAGTATAATCGCCCCCAGCCAGCCGGCAGGCTGGCATTTGTACGAATCCGGAGGCTTACTACATGAAACAACGTTACTACCAACTTTTTGTCCTCATCCTTGTGCTGGTTGCCGGGGCCGCCGTGGTGACTTTTACGGAGGGGAAGCCTTTGCTGGGGCGCGAAATCCGCACCCACCTGGGGCTTGACCTGGAAGGCGGCGTCCAGGCGCTGCTGGAGGCCGACCTGCCGCCCGATACGCCGGTCAGTGCGGAGGCCATGAAGACCGCCCGCGCCATCGTCGAAAACCGCGCCAACGGCGCATTGGGGGTGGGCGAGGCTACCGTCCAGTTGGCCGGCGACCGCCGCATCCTGGTCGAACTGCCCGGCGAGCAAGACCCCGAAGAGGCTCTCGCCACGCTGAAGAACACGGCGCAACTGGAATTCGTGGATTTCTCCGATTTGACTCAGCAACAGGCCATCGCCCTGGTAGGGCAAAAAATCAAGACCACCAACAGCACGCCGATTACCGCCGGCACGCCCGTGACGGCCACCCAGGCCATCACACCCACGGCGCGCATCTGGCCGACAGTGCTGACCGGCGCAGACCTGAAAGACGCCGGGGTAGCGACCAGCCAGTTGGGCGAGTTCTACGTCTCGTTAGAGTTCACTTCCGATGGGGCCAAGAAGTTCGGAGAATACACCCAGAGTCACGTCGGCAAGGTGCTGGCAATCGTGCTGGATAGCACCGTCCTGTCCGTCCCCACCATCCAGCAAGCCATCATGGACGGGCACGCCCAGATTACGGGGAACTTCACCCAGGAGGCGGCCAACCAACTGGCGATTCAATTGCGCTACGGCGCGCTGCCCATCCCCTTGAAGGTGGTTGAGACCCGTACCGTCGGCCCCACCCTGGGGGCGGATTCCCTGCACAAGAGTTTGATTGCCGGCGCTATCGGGCTGGCCATCGTGATGCTCTTCATGGCGCTCTACTATCGCGTTCCCGGCATCCTGGCCGACCTGGCGCTGATAACCTACGCCCTGCTGACTTTTGCGCTCTTCAAGTTGATTCCCGTCACCCTGACTCTGCCCGGCATCGCCGGATTCGTACTCAGTATCGGCATGGCCGTGGACGCTAACGTGCTCATCTTTGAGAGGTTAAAGGAAGAATTGCGCGAAGGGAAGAGTTTGCACCGCTCCATTGACCTCGGCTGGAGCCGCGCCTGGCCCTCCATCCGGGATTCGAACATCTCCACGCTGATTACCAGCGCTATCCTGTTCTGGTTCGGGAGCGCTTTCGGAGCCAGCATCGTGAAGGGTTTCGCCGTCACCCTGGCCATCGGTGTGCTGGTGAGTATGTTCACCGCCATCACTGCCACGCGCACCTACCTGCACATCGTGTTGGACAACGTAAAAGGCAGCGAAAAACCGGAGTGGTTCGGCATCTAAGCCGGTACAAGAGGAAAAGTATTATGCTCAACATCGTAAAACGACGCTACCTGTATTTTGGAATTTCCCTGCTGGTGATTCTCCCCGGCCTGATTGCACTGGCCGTGTGGGGTCTGCCGCTGGCGATTGACTTCACCGGCGGGAGTCTGCTGGAAGTACAGTTTACGGGTACGACTCCTTCCACCGCAGAAATCGAAGCCCTGTACACTTCCCAGGGTTTTGGGGAACCGAGAATCCAGACTTCCAACGACAATATCGCCATCATCCGCTCCGAATTTCTGGATAACGATGCCCGCGCCCAATTGCTGGACGCAATGAAGGAACGCTTCGGCGACATCACCGTGCTGCGCTTCGACAGCGTCGGTCCTACGGTGGGCAAGGAAGTCACCACGCGGGCTTCGGGAGCAATTGCCCTGGCGGCGCTGGCTATCATGAGCTACATCACCTGGGCTTTCCGCGGTGTACCACACGCCTTCCGCTACGGCGCAAGCGCCATCATCGCCATGCTGCACGATGTGGCCGTTGTGGTCGGGATGGCGGCCATCTTCGGCAAAGTTTTCGGCTGGCAGGTGGATTCCCTCTTCCTGACCGCCCTGCTGACCGTGATTGGCTTTTCCGTACACGACAGCATCGTGGTCTTCGACCGCATCCGCGAGAACAGCACCATCTACCGGCGACTGCCTTACGAGACACTGGTCAACCACTCCATCGTGCAGACGCTGGACCGTTCCATCAACACCCAGTTGACGGTCATGTTCACCCTCCTGGCGCTGACCCTTTTCGGCGGCGATACCATCCGCCACTTCGTCGTCACCTTGCTGATTGGTGTCTTCAGCGGAACGTATTCTTCCATCTTCAACGCCGCCCCCATCCTGGTGGTGTGGGAAAATAAGGAATGGCGCACCTGGTTCAAACGCGGCACCGCCCAGGCCGCCGCCTGAACATCCGAATCCCCTGCTTTTACCATTCCCCTCTCCGAAAAGTGTCGGAGAGGGGAATTTTTTACGCCCAGTTTAGAGAGCGATGTAACGAACTTGAAAGGAGAGGAACACCCTTTTCCCTGTATGATACAAAGTACAGAACGCCGAAAGATGATAAAATAACGTGAACGCATTTCAATCCATTTTGTTACACAATTGCTCCCCCACAATATTTTTGCACACGACATTACTTTTGGGGGATTTTCTGCAAAAAATATTTGCGTTACAATATGCAATAGATGTACAAGTACGCCTGTAGCAGGGAAACGCGCTTATGAAACTTCATTTTTTCAAAAGAACCTGGCCCAAGCCCAAAGGGCAATCCCTGGTCGAGATGACATTTCTCTTGCCCATATTGTTGGTGCTTCTCTCCGGGCTGATTGAGTTTGGTTTCATGCTCAACGAGTACCTGTCAATACAAGATGCCGTCCGCAACGCAGCCCGTTTTGCCAGTGACAGCGACTACGCTGCCGCCGAAACTGTTGACGCTTCCGGAGATTTGCCCTGTGACGGCTTGCCCAGTAACGACGTCTTTCCCCAGCAAATGTGCTGCAACCGCACAACGGATTTTTATCGGCAAACCGCCTGTCTGGTCAACCAGGAACTTTCGCTCCTGGCGCCGGAAGTTAAAACGACTTGTCTCCAAACCGACGCCACCGGGGATTGTATTTACGGGGTGATAGACCCCAATGACGGCGACACCAGCAAAAACGACATCATTCTGTCAGTCTTCAGCGTGGAGCAGGGTACGCCGCCGATTTTGCTGCGTTTTCCTCCAGCCAGCAGCGGGAACGGCGGCGAGGACGGCTGGTCTTACGCCCTGGCTTACTCCGGCTACAACACCCGCAACCAGTCGTCCAAGTTCAGTACCACTGAGGTGCGAGACCGTTTCAGCGGCAGCGCACCCAGCACCGGCGTTCTCCTCCTCGAACTGTTTTACAACTACGCCCAGAAATTGAAATTACCCTGGATTACCGCTTTTGTACCCGACCCTGTCACGTTGCACGTCTACACTTTTATGCCGCTGGTCTCCGCCGAACCCACCCCTACACCAATACCATAGCACGGGTAGGAGGATTGTTTTTTTATGGTTAAGGAAAAGATATCATCATTTCGGGATTCATCCCGCGGGCAAGCGCTGATTATCGTAGCCCTGGCCTTTGTCGGGTTATTGGCCTTCGTCGGGCTGACCACCGACCTGGGCTATTACTTCATCATGCGGGGCAACTTGCAACGCGCTACGGATGCGGGCGCTTTGGCGGCCGCAGCACAATTTCGCGAGGGCCGCACCTTCGACGAAATGAAAGCCGCCGCTCTGGACGCCATCCGTCTCAACGGCTTTAGCACAGACCCCAGCGACGTGATTATTGAGGTTTGCGACCCTACAGCCAGCCCTCCAGACCCGGAACTCTGCACCTCGCCCCCCCGCAAACTGGTGCGCGTCACCGTCAACGCCCAAATAGACACTATTTTCTTCAACGTAGTGGGCATCCATCAAGTGGCGGCTAGAACTACGGCCATTAGCGAGGCGGCCTCCATGGATGTTGTGCTGGTGATTGATGTCTCCGAATCGATGACCTTTGAGGCCTCAGCAGGCACGCCTTTACGCGACCCCTACTATTGCAACCATCAAGACCCCAGTGGGGCGGACGGCTACCCCGGAGAATGCCAGCCTTTCGAGAAGGTCAAAGAGGCCGCCGTCAATTTTGTGAGCAAAATTTTAGACAACAGCGCCGCTTTTGAACAAGACCGCGTCGCTATCGTTGCCTTTTCTGATGGCATACACTCCTGGTACGTGGACCCCGACCATCCGACCGACACAACCAACACCACACCGGTATGGATTAGTGACCAGGGCACAGCCATCCAGGCCATCAAACAACTCACCGTGTACGAACCAGGCACCTGCCAGGGCGTCACTGACCCATATACTGGAGCAACAGGGACGACTTACTGGGGGCCGTGCCGCAACTACGATTCCAGCGGAAATTACACCGGTCTGTATTGCCAGGCCTGCGACGCCAATGGAGAATGGTCTCCCTACATGACGACCAACATCGGCGGAGGCTTGAAACGAGCCGGCAATATGTTTGCTCACGAAACCCGCGAAGACGCCCTGTGGATTACAGTACTGCTCACGGACGGTCTCGCCAATGCGACCGACCTGGAGAACACCGATATCTACACTGACCCATCCACCTGGCCGCTCGGCTTCTGCCCCGATTGGGTCAACCTGTGTCAGGACAACGACACCACTACCCGGCACGTGAGCGGCAACGGGCAGTATGATGCCGACGACTATGCTCGCGACATGGCCGATTTCGTAGGCTGTTTCCCCACCAACCCGGCCGCCGGCTGCGCCAACACGGGACAAGGTTCGGTCATCTTCACCATTGGGCTAGGCCCCGAAGTGACCAACGACTACAGCGGCACCGGGCTGGCAGAAGTCAACGGCATCCCTTACGGTGCCGACCTCTTACGCTACATCGCTGCGGTCGGCTATGACGGCAATCCGGCCACCGACCCCTGCGCATCCCACAGCGACTATACAGACTGGTGCGGCAATTACTACTACTCCCCCTCCGGCGCACAACTCAACCGTGTTTTTGAAGATATTGCTTCCCGCATCTTTACTCGTCTAAAGAAATGACAACATCTTGACAAAAGAGCAGAGAAAATCGCTTTTTTGACGCAGTTCTTATTACCAAAGGTGGTGCACCATGTTTCCCGGCCAATCGCTTTCCCCTTCAGAGGCTACCTCCCCCGAAAAACGCGGCCCGCGCAAGAGAGGACAGGGCATTCTGGAATTTGCGCTTATCCTACCTATCCTTTTGATGCTCGTATTAGGCATCATCGAGATGGCGCGCGCCTTCCAGGCCTGGCTGGTCGTCAGCAACGCGGCGCGTACCGGCGTACGCTATGGCGTCACTGGTGACTACAACGCCAGCACTTACTGCACGGGGACCCCAGCCATCGCCGACCTGGATGGCGATGGCCTGGTCTGCGACCAGGAAGACAACAAAGCCGACCGCACCGCCGAAGTAGACTACGCCCGCCTGCTCTCTATCTACGACGCAGTCAACAGCGTGGAACTTGGCATCCAACTCGACCGCAGCGCATCGGCGGGACAGCCGGGGTACATCCATACCACGGTATGCAGTTTTGTCAACGCGCCGCAGAACAATCAATACAATCCGCCTCCGGTGGATACCTGCCAGCAGCCGGGGCCGGATGGCGTCCTCAATACGGGAGACGACATTATCGCCGATGACCCCGGTAACCCCGAAGAGGGTCCCACGCGGCTGCTCGTCTCCGTCACTTTCCAGCATCCCGTTATCGCCCCGCTAATTTCCAACATCATGCCGTCGATAACTCTGCATGCAGAACGAACCGGATATCTGGAAAACTTCCGGGTGGCGCGCGTCCTTGCCATCCCGCCGAACCCCAATGTGCCTACCGTTACGCCTGCACCGACGGATACGCCCCTGCCCCCCACGGCTACCCCCACCCCGGATTGCAACAACTACGTTCTGGGAAGTTTCCAGTACTATGGCAGCGGCTTATTGGAAATCCCCGTATCCAACTACGATTGGGGCGACGCCGAGGTGGAAAGCGTCTCGATTGACTGGCAATACGCCGAAGATTTCGGTAATCAGGTGCGCGACCACAATATCAGTGTGGATTTCATGCAATGGGACGACCTGCGTCGCAGCGATTACGGCCACAATGGCAACCCATCCTGGAATTGGAACAATCTGCGCCGCCTGATTACCACCGACGGCAACGGCGGTAGCCGTTTCCGTACGCCGCCCTCCACATCCGTTGACCCCATTCCTTCCGACCGCAACGATTTCCCCGCCGGCCAAACGCGCTACATCCGTCTGGATTTTGACAGCGAATGGAGCAACTGGCAGAATGATTTGCTGGACAGCGACTACGGCGTAACCGTCAACTTTACCAACGGCTGTGTAATAAACCGTCCGGCTACCCCGCGCCCCATCCCCACCCGCACGCCCACCCCCACGGCGCTGCCGGCCTGCGAGGGTACCACCAGCCTCCCCGGCCCGATGCTCGACCCCGCCGATGGCTGGTTTGGACAGGACATCGGCACGACCACCACAGGCACATCCATTGAAGAGGCTGCGGCCATGCCGGACGCCAATCCTCAGCGCCAGGTGCGCATCTGCGGCTCCGGGGCCGACATCTGGAGCAACAGCGACGGCTTCCGCTACGTGGCGCGCACCTCCGACAGTGGAATTCTCGAGTTCCAGGCCCGTCTGATTGCTTATGCCGCCCCGGGAGAAACGCCCAACTCATGGGCCAAGGTCGGCCTGATGATTCGTTCGGCTACCAACCCCTCCGCGGCGCACGCCCATATGCTGACCGCTTACGCCAACGGTAAGCGTTTCCAATACCGCCGTTACAACGGTTCGTCTACGAGCAGCAGAAGCAGCGGCAGTTACACTTTGCCCGTATGGCTCAAAGTCCGCAAAGTCGGACGGGACGTGTACGGCTTCATCTCTCAGGATGGAACGAACTGGACGTACGTCTCTCACCACATCATTGAAGACCTGGGCACCGACTTCTATCTGGGATTCGCGGTCACCTCACACCATGACGGACATCTGGTAGAGGCCATTTTTGACAACGTCAGCATCCGCACACCTTCGGCAGGCAGTTGCCAGTACAACGAGGACGGCTTCGGGGCGCTAATACTGGAAGCCGAACACTTTATGGCGCGCGCCCCTGGCAGCGGAAGTTCGTATTCCCACGTCAATGGCGACGAGTGGATTGGCACCACCGATTACACCGGCTACAGCGGCGACGGAGCCATGATTGCCCTGCCCAACGACGGCGGTAATACCCGGTTGGAACTCACCGGCCCGCGCATGGATTATCCCATAGATTTCCAGACCACCGGAGAGTATTACGTTCTCATACGCGGCCAGGCCGATGCCGCCGGAGGGCGCAGCCGAAACGACAGCATTCACGTCGGGCTGGACGGTACGGGTATCACCAACGCCAGCGGCAGCGGTCTGAGCGGCTTCTACAGCGGAGCGTGGCGCTGGCGCACCGGCTGGGGCAGCCCGTGGAACGACTTTACCATCATCAACGTTACCTCCCCCGGCGTCCACACACTCAACGTCTGGATGCGTGAAGACGGCACCATCGTAGACCGTATCTTCATTCTCAGCAAAGACGTATACCACGACCTGTACAGCGTTACCCCGTGGCTAAGCACGTTGGACGAATGGATTGACGGCATCGCCTGGGAGAACCCGGGCTGGGACCCCTCGTGCAGCGGATACATCATTCCCACGCCTACCCCCACCCCGACGCGCACGCCCACGGCGACATCCACCAGTACCCCCTACTGCCCTCCGGGACTGTGTACAGCCACGCCGACGCCCATCCCCACCAAGACGCCGACGCCCATCCCCACCAAGACCCCGACTTCAGCGCCTACGGCCACTTTCACCCCCACGCGCACTTCTACCCCCACCCGCAGTCCTACCCCCGGCGGGCCAACCATCACACCGACCCCGACAAACACGGCGCCGCCTACCACCACCCCTACAAATACCCCTACCCGCACGCCGCCCTTCGGCGGGTAG
>JANTFR010000081.1 GCA_024763355.1 Anaerolineales bacterium | reverse complement strand
TCCTGAAAGTATCCTTATCCGCACGGGGAGCAGACTGGCCGGCACATTGGCCTGCTCCCCGTGCTTTTAACCCCCTTATCGGCCGCTTTACGCCCTGGGCACGAGCAAAGAAGATTACGGCTGTGATGCAACGCTTTCAGGCCGCCATTTGCATAAACGGGCATAGATGGCTATAATTTGAATATTCATCGTTTCCAATTCATATCAGCCCTACATCATCCATACGGCTAATTACTGTTGAATTTACCTGGTAGCCGCTAAAAAGTCCGGAGAATACCTAGCCAGGCGGGAGGCCTCCTTGGAAACTCAGAGGATTACCAATAGTTTAACTCCACAACCAAAGCGCTCTACAGGAGACCTGCTCAGGCCAGGTTCCAAACTGGCCAGGCGATATCTGATTGAGGCTCAAATCGGGATGGGGGGCATGAGTACGGTGTATAAAGCGCGGGACATGCATTTCCCCAATGTAGTCAAATGGGTGGCGGTCAAAGAAATGATAAACCAGGCCCGCGACCCCCTGGTACGCAAGACGATTGTGCGCAACTTCGAGCGGGAGGCCAATATCCTTGCAACGCTGCATCACCCTGCCATCCCTCGCATTTTTGACTACTTCACCGAAGACAACCGCTCTTACCTGGTGCTGGAATTTGTGGATGGCACAGACTTGGAAGCGCTTCTCAACCAGACGCAGGGATTTTTCCCTGAAGAACAGGTGCTGGGCTGGGCAATTGAATTATGCGACGTACTGGAATACCTGCACAACCATAAGCCTGAACCCATCGTCTTCCGGGATATCAAGCCTTCCAACATCATGATTAACCAACACGGGCATGTCATCCTGGTGGATTTCGGCATCGCCAAGCATTTCCAGGTGGGGCAAAAGGGCACGATGATAGGCACGGAGGGCTACGCCCCTCCAGAGCAGTACCGTGGGGAGGCAACGCACCTCTCGGACATTTACGCAATAGGGGCAACTCTCCACCATCTCTTGACCCGCAAAGACCCCCGCATGGAGGCGCCGTTCTATTTCACCGATGTTCCGGTACGCAAGGTAAACCCCAGTGTGTCTCCGGAACTCGAAGCCGTGATTGCCACGGCCGTGCAATACAACCCGGAGGACCGTTTCCAAAGCATTGCGGATATGCGCGAGGCCTTAATGCAGGCCGCCAAGAAAACAGGGCTTCTGGCAACTGTCAGCCTGAGCACCCGAAACATCCAGGCCGCCCCCAGCGACATCCAGCCCAAATGGCGATTTGAGTGCGAAGATGAGGTGCGAGGCTCCGCCAACATAGCCAACGACATCGTTTATGTCGGCTGTTACGATAACAACCTGTATGCCCTGAATGCTGAGAACGGAGATTTTCTCTGGAAATACCCGACGGAGGGGGGGGTTGTCAGCAAACCGGCCATCCACGATAATTATGTTTTCTTCGGCTCGGAGGATTATCGCGTACACGTGATTTCCAGCCGTACCGGAAAACTCATCTGGACATATTACACCGATGGGCCGGTGCGTTCTTCCCCCTTCATCGCAGAGGGGCACATTTTCATCGGCTCGGATGACGGTTGCCTCCACGCCGTTAATCTCGTCAGCGGACGACGCGCCTGGAAAATAGAGACGGGGGCGCCCATCCGTTCCACGCCCTTCGTCAACGCCAAAGAAGAGACGATTTATTTCGGCACAGAGGACGGGATGATGTATTGCGCCGACTTCCGCGGCCAAATTCGCTGGCGTTTTCGTGCAAAACGCGGTATCACTGGCTCGGCACTCGTCAGCGACGGCGTCGTCTATTTCGGAGCCAAGGATTCGATGTTCTATGCCCTGGACGCGCAAACCGGCTGGGTGATATGGCGTTTCCGGCTGGGCAAAGCCACCATCTCTACCCCCGCCATCGCCGAGGGGTTTGTCTTCACCGGCTCTGCAGACGGGAATATCTATGCCCTGGATGCGCGTTCATCAAAAGAAATCTGGCGTTTCCAGACGGAAAACCAGGTTACCAGTTCCCCTGTGATTTACAAAGACTCCCTGTACTGCGGCTCCGCCGACAATAATTTATACTGCCTGGAATACCGCACGGGGCGGTTGCGTTGGCAATATCCCGCTGCTGGGCCGATTACAGGTACGCCTTTGGTTTACAATGATACCGTTTATATAGGGTCTTTCGACCATTTTGTTTATGCCCTGCCCGTGGCCTGATTAACGGAACAGAGCCCGGCATGACAATGGGAGGCATATTTTGTTGAAATTTTTCAGAAAAATCTTCGGAAGGCAGGCAACTCTGGATATGCAGCAAACCGGTGAACTGGTTACTGCACCATTGTCCCCTGACCAATTGAGCAAGCCGGCCTTTGCCAGCGGCGAAGGACTTCCCTTGATGCCTACCCTGGAGCCCCGGCAACTTATCGTGGGATGTGGGCAATCTGTCGGGCGGCAGCGCCAACAAAACCAGGATTCCATCTACATTTTCACCTCTCTCCTGGCCAGCAACAACGCCCAAATTCCCATTGGCATTTACATCGTGGCTGATGGGATGGGTGGACATGAGGACGGGGACATCGCCAGCGAGGTGGCCTGCCGGGTGCTGGGTGAATACCTCATCCGTCACCTGTACCTTCCTCTCTTGCACCCCGACCAGGAACCGCCAGAACAATCCATCCAGGAGATTCTGCAAACCGGCGTTCAAGAAGCCAACAGCGCTCTGCACAAAGCGGCTCCCAAAGGCGGCACCACCCTTACGGCAGGTGTCATTTTAGGACGGCAATTAACCATTGCTCATGTGGGCGACAGCCGTGCCTACCTCGTCACCACAGAACACGGCCTGGAGTTGATTACTCGCGACCACTCCATGGTCAACAAACTGGTAGAAATGGGGCAACTCACCGCTGCCGAGGCCTCGGAACACCCTCAACGCAATGTCTTATACCGCGCTTTAGGGCAAGGGGAACCGCTGGAAGCAGAGGTCGCTACTTATACGCTTCCCAAGAGCGGCTATCTCATGCTGTGCTCTGATGGGTTGTGGGGCGTGGTCCATGCGGATGAAATTCAACGCATTATCAGTGCTGGTCCCACACCGGCGGAAATTTGTCAGAATCTGGTAGCCGCTGCCAACCAGGCTGGCGGGCCAGATAACATTTCCGTTATTCTGGTACAATTGCCTACTTAATCATCACAGGTTTTTATGACCTCCCAAGACTACTATCAGGTATTAGGTCTTCCCAGAGACGCCACACCCGAGGAAATTCGCGCCGCCTATCGGGAGGCTGCTCGCCGCTTGCACCCCGATTTGAATCCGGGGGACGAAAAGGCGGCGGAACAATTTCTCTTGGTGCAGGAGGCTTACGAGGTTCTCTCGGATGCTGGGAAACGTACCCAGTATGATGCGGCACTCCCCTCGGAAATCGAGGGCGTGGATTTTGAGGTAGTTTACAGCCGCCCCGTGCTGCCCGCCATCCCCGAAGCCCAACTGGTATACGCCCTATTGACTTTTACAGCCCCTCCAGGCGCTCGGAACTCACCTCCTCCGCCTTTGAACCTGTGTCTGGTCATTGACCGCTCCACATCAATGAGCGGACGCCGCATGGACGTGGTCAAGAGTACCACCATCGAGTTGCTGCGCCAACTCAAACCGGAGGACCGCCTCTCCATTGTTACCTTCAGCGACCGGGCCGAGGTTATCCTTTCCGGGGCACAAGCCGGGAACTACCGACAGATTGAATCCGATGTCCACATGATGCGGGCCAGCGGCGGCACCGAGATTTACCAGGGACTGGAGGCAGGCTACAAAGAAGTGCTGCGCTATGCTACCCCCAGGCACGTCAATCACATCATCCTGATTACAGACGGACGCACATACGGCGATGAAGAACGCAGCATTCTCCTGGCTCACAAAGCCCGGCAGCACAACATTGGCATCAGCGGACTGGGAATCGGCGAAGAATGGAACGACGTTTTTCTGGACAAGTTAGCCACTACAACGGGAGGCTCCACCATGTTTGTGGAGCATTCCAACCGCATCAAATCATTTCTAGATGAGAAATTCGCGGCGCTTTCCCAAGTTTACGCCCACCAAGTCAAATATCAATACAGTGATGGCCAAGGCGCGCAACTACAATATGCTTTCCGGCTCCAGCCCGATGTAATGCCCATAGAACAAGAAGGAAACACGCTCCTGCTTGGTCAGGTGCCCATAGACGGCTCTTTGCAAGTCGTGATGGAATTTCTGGTGCATCCCATTGCCCCGGAACAACGACGCGTCTACCTGGCACAAGGTCAGGTCAGCATGGAAATTCCGCTCCGCCCCGACCCTCAATTGGTTGCGCCCTGGCGTTTAAGTCGTAAAATAGGGGAAAGCGGGCCCATCACAGACCCGCCCAAAGCCATCGTGCAGGCTCTTTCTCAAATCACCTTATATCGTTTACAGCACAAAGTACAGGAAGATATCGAAGCCGGCCGTATCGAAGATGCAACTCGCCGTCTCCAAAACCTGGCTACTCACTTGCTGGCCCAAGGAGAAAGACAATTAGCGCGTACCGTACTCAAAGAAGCCAACCAGTTGCAGCATACACAATCGCTATCGGCCAAAGGCCAAAAACACATCAAATACGGAACCAGAAGCTTACTTTTGCCCGCCAAGATTGAGGACAGCACCTTATGATTACTTGCCCCCAGTGTAAACACCAGGAACCAGAAGGCGCTTTCTTCTGCAGTGAATGCGGTGCCCGCCTTATCCGGTTGAATGGGCTACAAACCCACAGCATTCAGCATGAGAAACCGCAAACATCAGAATGGGAAGGCGGTAAGGGAGTGCCCCAAAAGGGAACCGACCCCCTAAAAGCCGCCTCCGTGGCTCCGGAAAAAATCCCTGAGGATGCCACGCTCTATCTGCGCGTCCTGCCTTCCGGTGAATTCATTCCTTTACAAGGCCAAACTGAATTTACCATCGGGCGCACATCCAAGGGGCAATCCATCCTTCCCGATGTAGACCTCAGTCCTTTTGATGCCTACGCTAAGGGAGTCTCCCGTCTGCATGCCGCCCTGCGGCTGGAGAATGGCGAGTTGTCTCTGATGGACCTTGGTTCTGTCAACGGCACGTACATCAACAAGACCAAGATTCCTCCCAACATGTACCGCCGTGTACAACCCGGAGACATCATCTCATTGGGTAAATTGAGCATCCAGATTACATTGGAATAATCGAGACCGCCCCAAGCCCCTTTTCCCGGAGGATTCGCTTTATGGCTGTTACCGTTATCGTGCATATCGCTAACGAAGCGCCCATCGTTGGCGAACTGGATGAACTTCCTAACCCCACCGACCAGATACTCGTTCTCAAAAACCCGCGCCAACGCGATGGGAAAGACATCAGTAACCTGCAAGAGGGTGTAAGCACGGTCATCTGGAGTCTCTCTCGCATCAATTTCATCGAGGTAATGCCCACCGAAGGCGAAGAAGAAATCATCGGATTCGTGCGAGAGTAATATGCCCCAAAACGAATTTGCCAACCGCCTTATCCTCGTCGTGGATGACGAGGAACGCATGGTGCGCTTTATCCGTCTCAATCTGGAACACGATGGGTTTCGAGTAATTGAAGCCTACCGGGGAGAACCGGTGCTGGAACTCGTACGCACCCAGTTGCCCGACCTGGTGCTGCTGGATGTCATGCTCCCCGACCTGGACGGCTTTGAGGTCCTGCGCATGTTGCGGGAAGTCAGCAATGTGCCTGTCATCATGCTCACCGCCAAAGGAGAAGAAGCCGACCGCGTTCGCGGCCTGGAACTCGGCGCAGATGACTACGTGACCAAACCCTTTAGCCCTCGCGAATTGGTCAGCCGCGTGCGTGCTGTCCTGCGCCGCGTGGACATGGTTATGGGAACCCCCGAGGACATCGTCGAGATAGACGACCGCCTCAAAATTGATTTCAACCGACGGGAAGTGTGGGTGGACGGCAAACTCGTCAGTTTGCGCCCCACGGAATACCGTTTACTCTACCACCTGGTCAAAAACGCCGGCTGGGTGCTCACTCACGAACAAATTCTTACCCGTGTGTGGGGATACGAGTACCGAGACGAACCGCATTACGTGCGTCTTTACATCAACTACCTGCGTAAAAAACTTGAAGAAGACCCTCAAAACCCCAAGTACATTCTGACAGAACGCGGCGTCGGATACCGTTTTGTAGATTTCCGCAAGAACAAACCCCAAAGCAATGCCACCCCCTAGGCTGCAACCCGGCCTGGAGAATATCGCCCCATGAACAAACAACGCATTTTACTTGTAGACGACCACGAGGTAGTCCGCCTGGGACTGCGCGCCTTGCTGGAACGCCATCCTCACTTTGAAGTGGTGGCAGAAGCCGGAACAGCCCACGAAGCCCTCGAACGCGTCCAGGACTATTCTCCCGACGTAGTCGTGATGGATATTCGCCTGCCTGGCGGTTCCGGTATTGATGCTTGCCAGGAAATCACCCAGAAATACCCCGATACCAAGGTCATCATGCTGACCTCCTACGCCGAAGACGAGATGCTCTTCTCTGCCATCCGCGCCGGCGCGGCGGGATACGTGCTCAAGCAAATCGGCGGCGAAGACCTGGTGCGCGCCATCGAGGCCGTGGGACGCGGCGAAGCCCTCCTCGACCCTGCCGTGACCCAGCGTATTTTTCAGGAAGTCCGCAAGGCCGCCAAGGATGTGGAGGCTTCCGCCTTTTCGCCTCTCACCCAACAGGAAAAGCACGTTCTCCTGCTGGTCTCCGAGGGCAAGACCAACCGCGAGATTGCCAAGGAACTTTTCCTGGGCGAAGGCACGGTGCGGAACTACGTCAGCAGCATCCTTTCCAAACTCAACGTCAGCAACCGGGCCGAAGCGGCGGCCTACGCCGTACAACACAACCTGCGCGACCACCTGTAGGCCTCCCGACAAAACATTTTCCCCCGCTCCCAACGAAAAAGCGGCCGGCCATGCGCCCGCCGCTTTTTTAGTCCCTCAACTCTTTGCTTACGGAACGCGCCGCGCCCCGGCATATCCCCGCACGACCAGCACCTCCACTTCCAGTTTCCCGGCGTTGTCGTCGACATCTACATCGTTGATGCCGAGATACAGCATCCCGCTTTCCCCCAGGACACGCCCGAAATCCCGGCCTACCAGAAATGGCGGATTGTCATCAATCTTCCCGATGAGGGCTGCATGGGAGACGCCCCGCACCACGTTACAGCGGCAATCCGGGTCGCCGCCCGCCCCCAGGGGGCCGTACAACCCGCCCGGCCAGGGAGACCACTCCCCCGCCAGGTAATGCACCGTCAGGAAATCCCCCGATTCCAGGGAAATGCCCGTTTCCGTCCACGGGCGGGAGGCCTCCACCGTCACGAAATACTGTATTTCCAGGCTGGGCGCGGCAGGGACGGAAAGCAGTTTCCAGGCTGCCTGGACACCCAATACCAGGGCCGCCCCTGCGCCCACCCCGGCCAGGAAAACCAGCGCCAGGGGCAGGACGAACTTCCACTTCACTGCACGTATTCCCTCCCCGGAACGCTGCCACCGGGAAAGGCAGGAGGCAACGTCTGTACCCACTGGCGCGCCATCCCCCACAACCAATCGTCCACGTAGGTCATCAACTCGTTCAGCAATTCCAGGCGCTCCACCACGTCCTCCATCGATTGCTTCGTCTCGGCAATGGCAACCAGCACCGGCTCAATCTCCTCCACCCACGCCAGTTGCTCCTGAAAGACGGGCAAAGCCCTGTCCAGCAAGGAGAGGGGGTCGGCAGCCAGTTCGGAGAGCGTCACGCCGCGCCGGGAAAGGTCGCTTTGCAAGGCCAGAAAGAGGCGCTGCAAATCGTCCAGCAAGCGGGAGCGGTAACTCTCCGCCTCGTTCAAAATCTCGTTCAAGGCCATCACCGATTGCGGCCCGGCGGCCAGCACCAGGTCTTCCACCAGCATGTGGATGGGAGCCAGGTTGCGCTGCTCCATACACAAGGCCAGCACGTTTTCGGCCTGCTGCTGCACGTAGGCCTGCTCGGCAAAGGCAAACACATTCTCAAGCGGATTGTCCATACTCCAGAGATTTCTCCCACAAGGCTCGCAAATAATTCCAGTTGTAGATGCCGTATTCGTGCCCGTCCTCCCAGTGCAAGACGAGGGCGTAATTCCCCACCGCTTCGATGTCTTTCAAACTTATGGCGCGGGGGTCCATCTCCGGGATGTCGAACATATCGGGGGTCGGCTCGGAGGTCATGTTTTCGTGCCCGCCGCGGCACTCGGCGCAGGGGCAGGCGTTTCGCAGCAGGGCAAAAGAGTAGACGGCCTCAACGCCGTCGCTCCAGGTAATCGTCAACTCGCCTTTGACGGCGTCGGCAGTCACGCCGGTGGGATAAATTTCGTCCATGAAGGTTTGTACCTCGCAGATTTTACACAGATTGGGGAGTAAAGACTTCCGAGATTTTGACGAGAGCCGCTCCAGACCAACACCGTCCTGGGGAAATCTCGGAAGTCTGTTCTTACCTCACAATTTTACGGTGATTGTACGACCAGCAGATAATTAGATGCCGCCCATCCCTGTTTGGTTGCATCGTAGGGGGCGACCAGATACCACCACGTGTAGCCGTCCGCTTCCTGCGGCCCCTCCTGCACGCGGAAGACCTCCGCCTCCAATCCCAGATATTGCACTTCTCCCTCCAGACCGGGGCGGTCGCGCAAGCGCAATCCGTCGCCGCCGGTACCCTGGATTTGCACCAGCGCGCCGACGGCAATTTCTCCCGCAGGCGGCGAAGGGGGCAGGGAAACTTCCGGAGCGGGAGAAGATGTCGGGAGAGGAGGCCGCGTGGAGGTCGCTGCGGGCAGCGGGATGACGGTCACACCTGGAGATGCGGGCGAAGGCGGAACTCCCTTACGGCTGCTCCACACCCCAAAAAGCAGCGCACCCCCCAAAAGGGCGGCTGTCGCCGCGCTCCCCAAAAGGGAGCGCCATCCCAACCAGGCGCGCCAATTCCCATTCATCAAGACGGCAGCAAGAAGAAAGCCAATCCGATAATCAAGTAGACGGCCAGCAATTCAGCCCCTTCCAGCCAGTTCGATTCGCCATCCGCCGAGACCAGTGCGGTGATGACCACTCCGGCCACCAACGCCAGCAACTCGAACTGATTGAAAATCAACTGCAAGGGGTTCCCCATCGCCAGACTGATGAACACCAGCACGGGAGCCACGAAAAGGGCAATTTGCAAACTGGAGGCAATCGCGATTTCGACGCTCAATTCCATTTTGTTGGCAATCGCCATCTCCACGGCAACCAGGTGCTCGGCCACATTGCCCACAATGGGAATGAGGATGACGCCCAGGAAGAATTCGGAAACGCCCAGGCGGCTCACCACCGGCTCCACCGCGCCCACCAGGAATTCGCTGGCGACTACCACCCCCACCGTGGAGAGCGTCAGCACGATGATGACTTTCCGCAGCGACCAATCCGGCTTGTGCACCGCCTCGCCCGTCTGGGGGCGGTGCGCCAGCGGTTCGCCCTCGGAGCGGAAACTGTAGAGCAAGGCCAACGCGTAGAGCACGACCATCACGCCGGCCACCCCCAGGCTGAGGGTCTCCACCCGCGGGCTGCCATCGGGGCCGATAGAGTGACTCAGGAGGGAAGGAATCAGCAAAGCCAGCACGGCCAGCACCAGCAGGATGGCGTTTCGCGTGGCGTTGCGCTGCTCGAAGCGCTGCAAGCCGTTTTTGAGGCCGCCCAGCAAAAAGGCCATTCCCGTCACCAGCAGCAGGTTGCCCAGAATCGAACCGGTAATGGAAGCCTTTACCAAATCCAGCAATCCTTCGCGAATGGCGACGATGGTGATAATCAGTTCGGCGGCGTTGCCGAGGGTGGCGTTCAACAGGCCGCCGATGCGCGGGCTGGTATAGGCCGCCAGCGCTTCGGTGGATTCGCCGATGTACTCCGCCAAAGGGATGATGCCCAGTGCCGAGAAGGCGAAAACCCACAAGGCCCCCCAGTGCCCCGCCTCAGCCCATACCGCCAGCGGGAGCGCCACCAGCAGCGCTGCGAGAGGGTTCTTTTTGAGGTAAGAAATCCAGGGGTGGTTCATTGGTTGGTTGGTTGCATTGGTTCATTAGTTGCATTGGTTCGTTGGTCGGGATGGGTCACACACCGCACGGTCAGCCCTCCGTCGTCTGTGGTCCGTGGTCTGTGGTCTGCGGTCTGTGGTCTGCCGTCCGTCGTCCGTGGTCTACGCTACGGTCTCTCACCCATCGCTCTCTCCGGCGGATACAGAAAGCGGGAGGCCGGCATCGCCTCGGGAACCAACACCCGCAGGGCGCGGGGCACAACTTCCAGGCTCAGTTCGTGTTCTCCAAGTACAGGCTCTCCGTCCATCTGGAGATACATGCACACATCGGAACGCAAATGCAGGCGGCGGCAGGTTTTCCGCATGGCCTTGTCGGAATATTGATGCCGTCCGGCCCATAAATCGAGGGCGTGACGGGCGGCATCCAGCGGCGAATCGCCCGCGAAGAGCCACAAGTCCATCTCGCCGTCATCCAGCCGGGCCTGCGGAGAGAGTTCCGCCAGCCCGCCGGCGTACAGGCGGATGTTACTCACCACGGCCATAATGAAGCGTCCGTCTATCGCCTCGCCGTCCGCTTCGCCCTGCAAATGGATGCCGCGCCATTCCGGCAGATGCACCGCTGCAGCAGCCGCATATTGTAACACCGAGAAATGCTTCTCCCAGGGCTTGCGCGGTTCGATACGATGCACGATGAAACCGTCCAACCCTACACCGCTCCACAGCAAAAAAGGACGCCCGCGGCACATGCCCACATCCACGCGCTGGATGCGCCCGCGGGCCAGTCGCCGGGCGCTCTCCTCCAGAGCCAGCCAGCGCGTCCAGGTGAGGCCGGGCAGCCCCTGTTCCTGCGCCCAGACATTGGAAGTTCCGGCAGGCAACACCGCCAGGGCCGTCTCCGTCCCTACCAGGCCGGAAAGCGCCAGATTGACAGAACCATCCCCTCCCGCCACGAAAAATGCGTCTGCGCCGCTCTCAGCGGCCTGGGAGGCCATTCCTGTGAGATGCTCCCCGCTCTCTGTCTGGAAGAGAGAGACCTCCCACCCGTGACGGCGCAGCACCATCGCCGCCCGCTCGGCCAGCAGCCGCGAGGGGTAGCGTCCCGCCGTCGGGTTGTACGCCATCCATGCAATCGGGTTCATAGGACATGATTTTACCCGACTTTTGGTACAATGGCGTATCACGTATCACGTACCACGTACCACGTACCAGGTACCACGTGACCCGCAACCCCGCAACTTCGCAACCTCGCAACTCCCTAACCCGCAAC
>JANTFR010000080.1 GCA_024763355.1 Anaerolineales bacterium | reverse complement strand
CGCTGGCTTTCTCCCCCGATAGCGCCTTGCTGGCAAGCGGCTCGCAGGATGGCACCGCCCGCCTGTGGAACGTCCAGACCCGCACGCTGCAACGCACCCTGCAAAACAGCAGCGGCGAAATTCGCGCCCTGGCCTTCTCTCCCGATGGCAATTGGCTCGCCCTGGCCGCGAATGGCCGTCACGTACTGATACGCCGCATCCGTGACGGCGCGCTGGTGCACACCCTTCATGGACACCGCCAGGCCGTCCGCAGCGTGGCCTTCAGTTCCGATAACCGTTGGATAGCCTCCGGCGGGGAAGACGGGCGTATCATTTTTTGGCGCAAGGGAGAGGAATACCCCGCCAAAGTTCTCAAGGACTTCATGGGCATCGTTACGCAGGTGACCTTTTCGCCCGACAACCGCCTGCTGGCATCCGCTTCGTGGGACGGCGGCATCCGCCTGTGGCATCCGGGACGGGGGGCGGTGTGGCAACGTCTCGAAGACCAGCATCACCCCGTCGCCCAGTGTCTCTTCTCCCCACAGGGAACGCTTTTGGGTAGTTTGACCGTCAACGAAGAGGTCGTCCGCATCTGGAACACCCACAACGGCGAGTTGCTCAAATCGCTGGCCCACAACAACGCCTTGTACACCCTGGCGGTTTCGCCCCGGCAAAAATACCTGGCAGCAGGCACCAGCAACGGACAAGTGCTGGTGTGGACATGGCCTTTGCAGAATCCCGAACCAGATGTCACCTTTGCCGGACACCAACGAGCCGTGCGCAGCGTGGCTTTTGCACCCACAGGTGAATATCTGGTCTCTGGGGGAGACGACCCCTACATCTCGGTATGGAATCTCTCGCAAACTGCCGCCCGGCGGATTGCGCTGCCTTCCAAAAGCCGCAGCGTGACCCGGCTCGTCTTCTCTCCCGGCGGAGAGCGGTTGTTCGTGTCCACGGAGAGCGGCAGTATTTACGTCTGGCAAACAAACGACTTATGGAGCACCGACCCTCTCCCTGCCGAACCTGACTTGTGGGCGCAATACCCGCACAGCATCACCGACCTTTCTTGTTCTCCAGCCGATAACCGTCTGGCTGCCGCAGCCGACAACGGGGGAGGATACGTGTGGGAGATGCCCTCCCGCGCCGCGGTCTCCAGTATTCGCTTCCCCACATCTGCCTTGCGCGCAATCGCGCTCTCTCCCACCGAAGGGTACCTCGCGGCCGGCGACGCCAGAGGGAGCATCCACTTGTGGCGACTTGACGGCACCCGCAAACACAACCTCGACGCCCATCAGGGAGCAGTACGTTCCCTGGCTTTTGCTCCTTCCGGCAGGATACTTGCATCCACCGGAACAGACGGACGCATCCACTTGTGGGATACGGCCAAAGGCGTGTTGCTGCACACCTTAGAAGGGCATACCCAGCAAGTCTGGCAGATTTCCTTCACGCCGGACGGCCTGCATTTGCTCTCCGCAAGCGATGACGGCACGCTGCGCCTCTGGGCTACCGACGAGACCGAGGAACGGACAATCGCGCCATCCCTACATCAAAACAAAGTATAATTGCGCTGTGACCAGAAACCGCTGCCCTTACCTGGGGTTGGAGACAGACCCCCAAACCTGCTACACTTTTCCTAGCGAGGATAATTTCTGTCACCGCCTCAGCACCCCCCAACCGATTGACATCCAACATCAAAGCGCGTATTGCCTGTCAAGGCAATACACCGAATGTCGGATTTTTCAGCGCGCTGCTTTCCAGCGGGCCGCGCAGGCCACCATGGACGCCGAAGAGCGCCGCCGGGCTGCCACCGCGGTCATGTGGTTAAGCAGCATCGGTCTTTTGGTCACCCTGCTCACTGCGCTGTATCTCTTCGATTGGACCCCCGTCTCGGCAGGGCTGTTTGGACACCCCTCTGCCACACTGACCCCGCCAACCGGTTTCGTGCTTTACAACGGAGAGGGCACTCCGCTCCCCATCAGAGTTACTGCCACATTCATCCCCACGACAACGCCGCTGCCTCCGGTCGCCGATACCCCACTCCCCAGCAACACGCCCATCCCGCCGACCGATACGCCCTTACCCAGCGATACGCCACTCCCGCCCACCGACACACCGGCGGTCTTCTATCCCTCCCCCACGCCATTCTACCCCACCTGGACGCCGACGTTTACCCCGACGGCAACTTCCACCGAGACGCCTACCGCCACCCCATCTGCGACCGAGACGCCTACTGCCACCCCAACCCCATCTGCCACTGAAACGCCTACCGCGTCTCCCTCAGCCACCGCCACACTAACCCCGCTACCCAGTGAGACTTCCACCCCCACGGACACCCCCGCTCCAACGGATACGCCCCCGCCGCCCAGCCCCACGCCAACCTTGATTATCACCCCGGTCGGCATAAGGACATCCAGCCCTTTACCGTAACCCCCTACCGAGATACCGACAACCGAACCAGCCGGTCCCGCCGGTCCAGCGTCAGGCGTGCATAACGCTTGTGCTTGCTCTGTGCGTCCTTGCGCAGCACCACCACGCGTCGTTGCGGCGCGCCCCCTTTGGCGTGGGCGGCGTGTCCCGCTACGTAATGCCATTCGGCATCCTCCATGCCGGGCAGATAAGCGCGCACTACTTGTTTGACGTGCGCCACCGTTTCCGGTTTGAGTTCCACATTCGCGGCGCTGTCCGCCACCACGGGAACGGCGGCAGGCGTGCGGTACTCCGGGGCATATTTGGGGATACGCAACGCGAAACGCGCTTGTGCCAGGGGGTCTCCGTAGAGCACAAAAGAAATCAGCGTCTTCTGGTCTTCAGCATCCAGAAAATCCTGGTGTTTTTTGACCTCGGCAATCATCCTGATGCGGGCACGCCGCAAAGCCTCGCCCGCCGGGACGCCCCCCGCCACCAGATTCCAAAAAATGTTCCCCAGCAAATCAGCGGCGATGAGCGGTCGCCGCAGCGAGCCGTAGGAAAGCGAAGTGGAGGCCGCCACGGCCTGCGCCCCATGCGCCAGGAACTGAAGCGCCACGCTTTGTTCCAGGGCACGCCCCCGAAGGTACCCGCCATAGCAGGCCTCGCTGAAGACAATGCGGGGCACGTCGCCGTTGCGTCCCACGTCTTCGGGGCGCAGCGCCACGGGAAAATCCTCGGCGCATGCCTTGCGCGGGTCACACTGCCCGAACCAGGGCGAGTCGTCCCGCACACCGTGCAGGTTGAAGTACCCCAGCGTGGCAGGGTACAGACCGCTGCTCACGAAATCGGGCGCGCCGGTCGGCGGGGAGGCCAGGACATCACGGGCGCTTCCCACGGGGCGGATGACTTCCAGTGTGGCAGGCCACCAGACCGCTGCCGTGTACCCCACCGTATCGGGCATCGTTTCGCCGCTGTTGCGCAACCACCCCCGCACCCTCCGCAGCCAAAGACTTAACCGCCAGGCACGCGTCCGCCGGACAGCATCCGCCTGCTGCCGTTCGATAATGCCCTGGATTTGCCGCAAGAGCACCGCGGGGCGCGCCGTCGCATCCCCCGGCAAACGTCCCACCGGCCATTTGCCCACGAAATAGTCCTCATCATCGCTGCCGTAAGGGGCATCGCTAGGCACGTCGGGGTCGTCGTCATCCACAGGGTTGGGTAATTTATGGAAGGGAACCACTTTCTCCCCGCCGGCGATGAGCACCACCCCGATGCGCTGCCGATGCTCTCTCAGCCACGTATTGACATCATGCAGGAGGAGTTTCACCGCCCAGGGGTCATCCGCTTCGGCGGGGGCGGCGTCGTAGCGGGCCACGCTTTCGGGGTCATCCGCCGCCAGCAGGACCACTTCCCCCCGGTAATGGGAGCGCAGGGCAGTCTGGAGGGCATGCAGCGCCTTCCAAATGCGCTGGGCGCCTGCTTTCCCATATTGTGCGGTCAGACCGGCCCGCGTAGTCAGGATGATGTACACCGGTCGAGTGGTACGCGGCAAACGAAAAGGGGCAAACCGCTTTGAAAATTCCTTTCGTGGTGGAGGAGCGGGGTCAGCCTCCCTTTGAGGGGCTACCGATTTCCCGGAGGCGGCAGCCACCTTTTTGGGGGGAGCCGCATCCCTTCGTCCCTTCGGAAGTCGATTCCGCCCCAAAAGGGCAGCCCATTCGGCGGGGAGAGGCACATCAGAGTTCAAGGTGATTTCCTGCGCCCACAACCCCCGGTAAGGATGCGCTTCCCCCCATAGGCGGCGCGGCACCTCCCCGCCGATATCCTCCGCCGCGGCGCGGTGCAAGATTTCCACCGCGCGAGTCTCCTGTCCCCCGGCCAGATACAACTCCGCCTGCCACAGGGAGAGCGGCAGACACTCCGGCCAACGCTGGCGGTACTCCTCCAGCAAGGCATACACGGGAGGAAGGGCCGGCAAACTGGTGTGCTCGGAGCGGGCAGAGGTCAACTGCATGCCCAAAAGACGCAGGTGCGCCAACGCCAGGAGCGGTGTTGGCGGCTCCGCGGCCAGCAAGGAGGGGAAGGTGCGAGCGGCGAGCAGCGCATCGCCTGCATCCAGAGCACGGAATATTTCCGCCAGCAAACCGCCCCAGGAGGGAAGGGGGAGATGCGGGGAGGGGGTTTCCCGCAGAGCCAGCAGACAGGCATTTGCCGTTGCAGCCTGATAGTTGGATTCTGCGGCAGGGATTTCCAGCAGGAGGCGCAGGGGACGAGGGTCGCAGGGAGCCTGTATCCGCAGATGCCCGGCAATCCGGCGGGCGGCCTCGGCTTGCCCGCGCCGCGCCAGGATGCGCGCCTGAACGACCTGAACGCTGAGGTCCCCGGGGTAGGCATCCAGCCAGTTGCGGGCCAGGTCCTCGGCCTGAGCAAGCAGGTCGTTATCCCCCAAGGCGGTTTCCAGGAGGAAGAGGAGTTGAGGGCGGGTGAGGTGGTTCATTGGTTCATTAGTTGCGTTGGTTGCATTGGTTCATTGGTTCATTGGTTGCGTTGCTCGCGGTTCGCACGCCGCACTGCACCCTCTCACCCATGCACGATATTGAGCGCGGTCAGGGAGGCAAGCAGGCGTTGCAATTGCACGTTGGCGGGAGCCAGGGCCGCGGCATGGCGGATAGCCCGCTCGGCGCGATGGTAGTCTTTAAGGGCCTTGTATACCTCCCCCGCCAGGTGGTAGGGTTCCGGATTTTCGGGAGAGAGGGTGCAGGCCTGTTCGTAGGCTTGCACGGCGCGGTGCAGGTCCCGGCGTTTTTCGTAGGCGCGCCCTAATTCCATCCAGATTCCGGCGTCTTGCGAAGTCAGGCGGGTGGCCTCCGTCAGGTGATACACGGCCTGGTCCAGGTTCCCCCCACTACGCAGGATGCGTCCTGCCAGCATGTGGAGCAGGGCACGGTCGGTATCCGAGAGGGAAAGGGCCTCATCTTGCAAGGCGCTCTGCGCCAGAGACAGGGCTTCGTCTTCCCTGTCCGCCTCAAGCGCAAACTGGACTGCCAGCAAGCGGAGGCGCGTCTCTTGCGGGAAAGCCGTCAAGAGGGGACGCAGCGCTTCCAGGGCCGCGGGAGCCCCCTCCTGGGCGGCCAGTAAATTGATGTAAGTCAGATGCCAGTCCACAGGGGAATTTTCCGCCAGCGAGAGGGCTTTGCGCGCCGCGGGCAGGGCTTCGTCCGGGCGGGAAAGCAGTTCCCAGGCCTGTGCCAGCAGGAACCAGGCTTCGGCATCGGAGGGAGCAGCATCCGTGAGAGCCAGCGCCCGGCTGCGAGCAGCGCGGCCGTCGCCCAGATGCAAGGCGGCCTGAATGCGTAGTTTTAGGGCTGCGGTATCTTGCGGACGATACTGCAAGGCACGCTCCGCACAGCGGGCGGCATTTCCCCAGGCACCCAGGGCGGCCTCCGTTTCAGCCAGCAAGAACCAGGCGTCCGGGAATTCCGGGGCGCGTTGGGTAGTTTCTTGCAAGATACGGCGCGCCGTATGGGGGTCTCCCATCTTCCGATAGGCACGCCCCAGGTGGCAGGCATCTTGCGGCGAGAGCGCGCCGCCTGCCCGCAGGGCTTCCGCATGGCGTATCACACCGGAAACATCTTCCAGGTCCAGCGCAGTCCGAAAAGCGAGGTGCTGCCAGGCGCTGGTCTCTTCCCGCAAGGCAAGCGCCTGACGGACGGCATCGTAAGCGGCAGACAGCGCCCCCTGCCGATAGTACAAGCGCGCCTGCAAGAACAAAGCGCCGGCATACCAGCGCCATGCCGTCCCTCCGGAGAGAGCCAGACTGCGCTTTACGGCCTGGACGGCCTCCTCCAGCGCACCGCTACGCTCCAGCCCCAAGGCCATGTGCAGCCAAACCAGGGGAGAGCGCGGGGCGCGCCGTCCCAGGGCTGCCAACTGCTCCGCCGAGGGCACTTGCGCAGCACGGCGGGCCGCCAAAAGGCAAGAGGCTACCTCGTCGGAGTCAAGGTTTTCATCAGCACAGGGGGCAACAAAGTCGGGAGTCTCAGAAACTTCTGAAACCCGACGCGCGCGGCGTTCCCACTTTGCAAAGGCAGAGGGCAGGGGAAGTTCCTGCGCTTCAAAGCACTCCCGCAAAGCACGGCGCACCTCCCCAATTCGCTGGGGAAGTTCATCCGATACGGGAGCGGCCATTTCCAGGTCGGCAGACAGGAATGCTTCTTCCATCTGCCGCACCAGCGTTTCCAGGTACAAGAGCGTCCCCCAGGGAGAACGCTGGGGATGGGCGGCAAGCGGCATCAGGAGGGTTTCGGCAGCCGACAGGTCGTCCAATTCGAGGGCCGCCTGCGCCACCGCCCGCCGCACCGCCGCCAACGTCGCCGCGGAGACCTGTTCGCGGGCTTTTTCGAACATGGCGCGCCCTTCCGGGAGGTTCCCCTGCCGAACCAGGAGGCGAGATTGCAACGCCAGCACCCGGAGAGAGTGAGGGTCAAGGCGCAGAGATTGCTGAGTAAGGCGGGCAGCGTTCACTTCCTCCCCGGCTTCCAACGCCAGTTCCGCTTTGAGCATCAGGATAGAGACATCCTCCGCCCGCCCTCTGCAAGGGTTCGATTCTTCGCAGGAGGCCTCCAAAAGGGAGGTAGCGGTAGCAAAATCGAGCAATTCGGCGGCCAGCGAAGCCGCCATCAGGCGGGCCTGTTCCCGCGTGGCCGTGTGGGCCAGGTATTCTCCAAGGTAGGCCTCCAGCCAGCGGGCATGCTGATAAGCAGCAGCCAGTTCGCCGCGCTGATAGTGGATTTCCAGAATCAGATGATGGGCTTCCAGGTCTTCGGGGCGGTGGGTAATGGCCGCCTCCAGGTAATCCAGCGCCAGGGCGGTCTGCCCGCTCTGCACGTGCAATCGAGCGGATTGCTTCAACAAAGTAACGGCAGCCGGGTAGCGCTCCAAGCCATCGGCAAGCACATCGAGCGCCATCTTGGGCTGTCCGCTCTGGCGGTAGGCCTCGGAGAGACTGGCGTAGAGGCTTTCCGGCGCGGCAGAGGCGGCACGCTGACGGGCAGATTCCAGGGGAGGAATGGCGTGGGATGCGTACCCCTCTTGCAAGAGTTTCTCTCCGGCACGCTGCAAAATCTCCGAGGGTGTGTGCGGCGAGGCAATCAGGCGGGCAATGATGCGCGCCGCTTGTTCCGGCTCCTTTCTGCGGGCGTACAACACACCCCAGCGCATGAGCGTATCTTCGTCTTCGGGAGGAGATGCTTCCAAGGCATCCAGGGCACGCCGTAACAGGGGCTCGTGCCCGTACAACGAGGCCTGCTCTGCAACCCACAAAAGCGTAGGAGAAGTCTTCGCGTAATGGGGGAACAAGACCTCCAGTTGCTCATTGGCTTCCAGATGCAAGCCGGCCAGCCGGTAGGCCTGGTAAAGCGCCTGACGCAAAGCGGCATGGTCGGGGCTTTCCTGAAGAGCGGCTTGCAAGGCGGCAATGGCCGCAGGATATTCCTGCCGGGCCAGGGCAAGGTGAGCAAAGCCCAGGGAGAGACGCACCATCCAATGCGGGTCGTGCATCAGGGAGGAACGCATAGCCGTCTGATAGTGCTCCCAGGCTTCGGCATACGCGCCGGAGGCCACGCCGGTCTCTGCCAGGAGGGCATGGGCCTCAGCACAGTCAGGTTCCAGGCGTAAGGCAGTTTCAAGCGCCTGGCCGGCATCGGCATAGCCCTCGCCCGCTTCCAGGGTAGCGCGGGCGTACTCCAGATAAGGAGCCGTTTCAGCGGGATGAGATGCCAGGACCTCGGCCAGAACGAGCCGCGCTTCGGATGGTTTGCGGAGACCCCGCAAAGTGCGGGCATAGGCACAAGCCACCTGCTGACGATGCAAGGGACGGTGGTAAGCCATCCGCAGGTAGGGCAGCGCCAAAGCGTAGCGTTCCAGGGCGGTATAGACCTCTCCCAGTGAAGCGGCCACGGAGGCAGTCAAAGGCGCAGGGGAAGCGGGTAGTTCCAGCGAGGAGGGGGTTTCATCATCTCCGTCACTCTCCGGCAAGGGAAGGCCGACCAGGCGCGCTGCCTCCTGCAGGGAGGAGAGCGCCTGCTCCGGCAGGGCAGACCGCAAGTAGAGTTCCCCTAACGCCCGATGGATTTCTGCCTGGTGGGGGGCTGCCTGCACCGCGGCCCGCAGGGTTTCCAGCGCTTCGGAGAGTTCTCCGTTCCGTCCCAGGTGTTCCGCTAAAGCCAGCCAGCCGTCGGGAGAGTGGGGGGCCAGGCGCACAGCCAGACGGTAATTCTCCAAAGCGAGAGCATCGTCGCCCATAGCGGCATGAACGCGTCCCCGCAGAACGCGGCTGAGGCCATCTTCGGGAGCCAGTTCCAAAGCGCGCTCGGCGGCATCCTGTGCCAGGCTGAGGTTGCCGGCCTTCAGAGCGCAAGCGCCCAGAGCATGATGGTCGGCGGGAGAATCAGGGTGAGCGGCGACGACGGCCTGGCGTTCCCGCAAGGCGGCCTCCCACTCGGAGGCATTTTCCAGGGCGGCGGCCAGGGCGCGGCGGGATTCGGGGTCGTCGGGGGCCAGGGCACGGGCCAGGCGGGCCGTATCCACGGCAGATTGCACCTGCCCGGCGAGACGCTGCGCGCGGGCGTGCAGGCGCAGCAAGGGTACATCGGCAGGCCGGGCGGCCCGCGCCAGCGCAAAAACGTATTCCGCAAGAGCAGCCTCGTCCAGGGCCAGAAGCGTCTCGCCGAGGGATTGGCATATCTGGGGATGGAAACAGGGGGTTTCACGCCAGATTTCCACAGCCTGGAGGGCCATACGGCGCGCAATGTCCCTTTCACCGCGGGCATAAGCCACTGTGGCCAGGGCACTCCACACAGCGGGGTCTTCGCTCTCGGGAGGCAGGAGGGCGGCGGCGCGCTGAGGGTTGTCCTCCGCCAGCAGCGTGAGGGCGGTCAGGGCGGCCACGGTGGGAGAAACCCCTTCCGCAGAGGGGGCATCGTTCTCCGAAGAGAGTTGCCAGGCGTAGTGAACGTTCTCTCGCAAAGCGGTTTGCACCCGCGGCCAGCGGTCGCCCCACGCGGCGCGCAGTTTCTCGGCCAGGGCGGGACGCCGCGCCTGCAAAGTTCCCAGAGCGAGGGGGAGCAGGGTGAGGGGCACGCGTTCCAGCAGCGCGGTCAGGGAGGAGACCTGCGCCTCCGGCGGAAGCGGCTGGCTGAGATAAACCCGCCAGGCGGTATTCTGCGCAGCGGGGAGCAGGAACAAATGCAAATAGAAGTCCGAAGCCTCGGGGAGCAAGCCGGCCAACACCGCAAGCGGCAATTCCCAGGCGGAGGAGGGGGTTCTGGGCAGGAGAGAGGGGAGAAAATCCCAGGAGAGGTCGCTCAGAAAGCGGGAGCGCAGGTACAAGGCGACCAGGGCAGCGTGCGCCAGGGGTGGCTCGCGGGGAGGCAGGCCGCGTCGAAGGGCGTCCAGCGCCTGGTCGGCACGCGGTTCCCAGGCGGGGTCGGCAAACCGCTCAAAGGGAGGACGTTGCAAATCCTGTGGGGTGTGGGGATACTCCAAAGCCAGGAGACTCAGAAAGGCCGGCGTCAAAGCGCGGGGGGAGTCCACTTGAGCATCCAGCACCTTGCGCTGCAAAGTTTCCTCTTCCAACGCGCTCCACAGGGCTGGAAATTCCTGCCAGGCGGCAGATACCCAGGCGGTCTGGGCGGGAGGAAAGCGAGACTGGAGAGTAGAGAGGAGATTCATACGCCGGTCTCCAGAAGCCAGATGAACAAGGCCCCAGATGCGGCAATCAAGGCCAGGCCGGTGAAGAGAAGAACCAGGCCGATGCCGCGGCTGGTTTGCGTGAGGCCATGCAAGGTGATCAGCAAGGAATTGGCCTGCACGAGGCTCTCTGATACGCCATCCAGAACACCCTTGCGAAGGGCATGAACGGCGTGTCGCGCCGCTGCATCCGGCAAAGGCTGATTGGCAGCCCGATAGAGCACAACCAGTCCCAGAAGGAAGGTGAGCAGGCCAAGAAGGAACAGGACGAGAGTTAACCAGAGCAGGATTTGCAAGGGGGCAAGAACGGGCATAAATTTCTCCTTGTGCGCCTCAGGCGGAATTGCAGAGAACAACCGGACACCAACGGTGCAAGTTCTGTGCCAGGGAGAGCGTCGGATGGCGGCGCACGGTGGCACGGGGAATGGCTCTACCCCACAATTCCACGCCGAGACAAAAAAGAGGAGAAGCGCGGGGCCTCTCCTCCGGAATGGGGGCAGGTGGAAAGGAGGTCAGTTGTCGGTGCGGTCAATGACGATGACAATGACCGTTTTGGTGTGCTCTTCGTTCGTGCCGATGGTGGCCGTCAACGCACGGTCGGGTTTGTGATAGCGCAGGATGGTTCCCGATTCGCTTTCGACGGCGCTGGGGAAGGAAGGCTCCCAGCCGTTGGCGGGCAGTTGCTCTTTGTAGAAATCAATTGCCTGCCGGTAGGGGGTGTCGGTGAGGTACGAGACAATACTGTCATTGGCAAGGAACTGGGTCGTCTCTCCGGCCAGGATAGGGATATCGGGAGGCGCTTCTCCGCTGAAGAATTCGGCGCCTTCCGTAGCCAACGCCTGAAGGGTGGCCTGCGCCTCCGGGCCTTGCGTGGCGATAAAGGCTTCCGCTGTAGCAGGATAGTTTTCATTGGCAGCCTGGGTGGCCAGGGCCTGCAAAGTGGCCGCCAACCCGGAAGCCTGCCGGGTGGCAACGGCCTCCGCGGTGGCGTAGTAGCCTTCGGTCACGGCCTGGGTAGCCAGCGCCTGGGCGGTCTGAACAAAGGCAGCGCCTTTTTCCGTAGCCAGGGCCGCTGCCGTGGCAAAGTAACCCTGTTCTTCGGCCTGGGTAGCGACATTCTGCGCGGTAGCAATACCAGATTGGGCCTCCTGGGGCAGTTCGCTCAAAATGCCACATGCCAGCAGGGCAGAGAG
>JANTFR010000079.1 GCA_024763355.1 Anaerolineales bacterium | reverse complement strand
GAAGGCGGCACCGTGACAGCGATACCAGGGCTCATCGGCGTAAAGCCGGTGTCTTTCTCGTGCAACGAGTAGTAAGCGGTGTAGATACCGGTATTGCTCACCGTCATGGTCAGCGTATCGCTGATGCCCATCGGCAGGGTGATGTCCAAACCGTTGGGGGCGGCGCTTATCTCTCCGGAATCCAGGTAGAAGTCTTGAACGACGACGTCGTTTTCCACAGCCGTAACGGTCTCCACATCCGGCCCGTAGTAAGTCATCGTGGCGGTGAAGACGTGTGAGCCGGCGGGAGCGAAGGCGGTGTAGAAGCCCTCGTCCACCGCATCGTCATCCGGCGTGGGGACGCTGTCGGCCACGAAGCCACTGTCGTTTTCAACCATGGCGCCGTTCAACGGCTGGGAGGTGGCTGAAGCGTATACATTGCCGACCACCAGGCCGCCATCTGCAGGCTGGCAAGCCCCCATGGCAACATTATCCACCTGGGCGTACCAGTCCCACGGGGATGTGTCGGGGGTGTAGTAGCGCCAGCGCAAGACGATGGTATCCGCAGCGTAAGCAGAAAGGTCAATCGTATCTTTCACACCGGGCAAACCGTAGAGGGCTCCCTGGTCGGTCGTCCAGTGGCGCAAGTTGGTCCACGTCGCGCCGCCGTCGGTGCTGATGTCCACGTCCAGGGCTTCCTGTCCGGAGTAACTCTGGAAGTTGAACAGGTAACTCAGGTCGGTGACGGGCATGGTGGTCATATCGATGGGCGGCGTCCACAGTTCGGTGTCGTAGGGGACACCATTGTTGGCATCGCTGTTGACATCCGCAGCCAGGCCGTCTCCGCCGGTGTAGTTACCGTCGCCGTAATCGGCGTTGGTCATCCACACCAGGCCTCCGGCGTTGTCAACCACCGTCCAGCCGGCAGGCGGGACTCCGGTCTCGAAGTCTTCCCAGAAGCCGTTGAAGGTGTAACCCGGAGCGGCGCAGGCATCCATATCGGCCAGGAGGAAGATGTCCTGGGTGGTATCGGCGCTCAAGTCGGGCACATCCACCGAGGCGGGCAGGTAGCCGTCGGAGAAGGCTTCTGCGTCCACGGTGTAGGTGTAACCCTCGGCGAGGGTGAAACTATACTGACCCGTCACCGGGTCGGTCCAGGCTTCCGCGCCGGGGAACCCAGGGGCATCGGAACTGACGCTCACATGAGCGTACAGCGGCCAGCGAACCACCGGTTCATCTACGGATACGACGACATCGTCAATCTGGGCGTACCAGTCGTAATCGCCCGTGCCGGGGTCGTAGTAGTGCCAGCGGATGATGATTTGCTCGCCGGCGTAGTCCGAAAGGTCAAGGGTGACCTCTTCGCCGGGCGTGCTGAAGAAGGCCCCGTGGTCTTCATTCCAGGAAGAAATGGTTTCCCAGGTGCTACCGCCGTCAGTGCTGACGTCCACGTCGAAAAAGTCGTGAGCGGCGTAGTTTTGGTAATTGGCCTTGTAGGAGATTTCTGCAGCAACCGCGTTGGAAAGGTCAATCACCGGGGTTTGCAGTTCGGCATCGAATTCTGCCTGTCCGGCCGCGTCGCTGCTGACGCCGATGCAGTCTCCCGCACCGCCGGTGTAGTTGGCGCCCCAGGCGGAGCAGGCTTCCCACTCCACGCCGGCGCCGGCATTGTCTATGGCGCTCCATCCTGCGGGAACGCCGCTGTCGAAGGAGGCGGTGAGCACTTCGCTGCTGACGAGATACGCGTCGGTGACGGTGCCCTCTACCGTGTACATCGCCGCCGGCGTGAGGCTGAAGTCCTGGGTGGTGGTGGTGTCGGTGATGATGTCGACGCCGCTGACGGAGGCTGTCTGATAGCCGTAGCCGAAGGCGGAAACGTCGTAGGTGCCGACGGGCAGGGTCAGCGTGTAGACGCCGCTGGCGTTTGTAGCAGTCGCCAGGTCGGTGCTGCCGCCGACGGCGCGCACGGTGATGCCCTCAACCGGATTGCTGCCGTCGTCCACGACGCCGGTCAGGGTGCCTGTGGCAATATTCTCCCCGCAGGAGGGGAACTTGAAAGAGGCGATGCGGGTCTGCCAGGGAGCGTTGCCGTCCGTCTCGATGTACTCCTGGGTGTACCAGAAGGTGCAGTCATCCACAGGGTCTACGCCCATCATGCTGTAGTCGCCCCAGCGACCGGAGCTGTGCGATTGCGAGCCGCTCCCGGCGATGATTTCGGCCTCGCCCTGGGTCATCTGCCCCAGCGGGTCGCCGTCCAGGCGCCCGTCGTAGCGGATGGATGGGTAGGTGCTGGTGCTGGATACACTGTAGCCCAAAGCCATGTTGCCGCTCTGGTCCATGGCGATGCTGCCCATCCAGCGGTTGTCGCTGTCGGGCGCGTAGACGCCTTCCTGATACATGTCCCAGCCTGTCCCGATATCGCGCAGTTCGAACCAGTACACGCCGGCGTGGTCCGTGCCGTCGGCATCCACGGTATGATTGCTCACCAGGGTCTGGTAGCCGCCAAAGTTACGGTATTGCAGGCGGTACATGAGGCGGTCGGCGATGGCGTCCAGGGCAGAGCCACCGGGCTGCGGGATGCAGTTGCGGGCGAAGCCGCACATGTCGGGATCAACGTCGGCGGTGGGGATGATGTAGTTGGGGTCCCCGTTGATGCCGAAAGTGGAGTTGGCGGGGGTGTTCCAATCTACGTGGAACTCCCAGATGCGCAGGGCATCGTACCCGCCGAACCAGGTGCCGTCGTCCCATTCGGCAAAGTAGTTGGGAGCGCCGGCGGGAGGCGGGTCGCCGTCCAGGTCGGAGGGCAGCATACCGCCGTAGTTGGGGTCTACGCCGTAGAGGTCAAAATAGACCATCTGGGCGTTTTGGCCTTGCAGCATCTTCTCGCGCTCGAAGACAACCGCGCCGCCGCCGGCCCAGCCGAAGGTAGCCGCGTCGAACTGGTTGATGCTCATGTAATACCCGTCCGGCCAGACGCCGAATTTCGGGTAATCGTTCATCTTGGTAGTGCTAATCTGGAAGTCGTAGCGGTACCAGGCCCCCGTAGGGTCGCCGGTTTGGGAAACGGCGATGCACTGGTGAAAGTCCGGCGTGCTGAAATCCAGGGCGAATTGGCTCATCATCCAGCGGTTGGCGAGATGGTCGTAGAGCACGATGGGGTCGCCGTCGTTATGGGTCTCGCACATACCGCCGAAACCGGCCCACATGGTGTTGCCATTGACCGGGCCCAGGACCAGGGTAGGCGGGTTGTTGGTCACGTCCCAGATGGCATAGGAGAGGTTGACCCACTGCATGTAGTATTTCTTGCCGGTCGCCGGGTCGTAGCCGATGTCGCCGTTGGTGTCGGGGGGCAGCACGCCGTTGATGTTATTGACGCCCTCGAAGTTGAAATCGGTGGCGGGCATGCCTGGCCCGACGGGGCGGCTCTGCTGCACGACGGACATATCGCGCGAACCGATGGCGTTGGGCTGGGCCTTCGGCAGATGGAAGAAGGGCACTTCATCGGATGTGCTCTGCAACTTGTCCATTTCTGCCTGTTCCGAAGGGCGATTTCCCAACGAAAAAGCCGCCGCTTGTTTGCTTAACGGCTGGGAAACATCATGCCGCACTGCCGGGCGCACTACAGGGCGCAGTTGATTGGCAGGCGGTTCTTCTCGTGGCACGGGGTTGGCCGGAGCGCTTCCCTCAGGACTTTGCGGGGCGGCTGCCCGGCTAAATCCGGTAGGAGCAAACAGGCCGAGTACCATGACCACGAGGATGCTGATGGAAAATG
Source organism: Anaerolineales bacterium (assembly GCA_024763355.1). Classification (GTDB taxonomy): domain Bacteria; phylum Chloroflexota; class Anaerolineae; order Anaerolineales; family DRKV01; genus DRKV01. Next base: position 7,608 of record JANTFR010000079.1, on the reverse strand, counting down.
CTCGTTGAAACCAGGGGTGCTTATACATAAGTGTTCTCCTCAGAACGTTTTGGGGTATTACTTATGCCGGAGCAGTGTACCCGGCAATATCATGGATTGGGTGGGGATAAGTCCACCGCTTATGTTAAAAAAACAAAAAACTCGTTGCTGCTATCACCTCCTTTTGGTGGTTAATGGGCCGGCCAGCCGTTTCCGATTCCCATCGGAAACGGCCCTTTGTCAAAGAGCCAAACAAAAAACCGCCTTGGCGTTTTTCGCGACGCAAGGCGGTTTTTCTCTCGATAAAACCATCCAGGTATAATTCCACATGGCAAAAGAGGCCGTTTGGTTTGACATAAGACTTTGGGATGCCTTTGGGGGGGTAAGGAAAGAGGAAATATACAAAGAACCCCACGGCTGGCGGTGGGGGTGCGATTTAAAGTATAGAAGATGTGCAATAAAAAGTCAAGGATTCTGTAATGGGAATCTTGAGTTGCAATAAAAGATGCTAAAAAACAAAAATTAGCAAAGTGTCTCTTAGGGTACCCCTATTTTGGGACGATATTGCAAGGCCTCGGCGATATGTGCCGGCTGGATGTTTGTTTCCCCGCTCAGGTCGGCAATCGTGCGGGCCAGTTTCAGGACGCGGTGGTAAGCGCGGGCCGAGAGATGTAGTTGCCGCATGGCAGAGCGCAACAATTCGTGCCCGCGCTTGTCCAAACGGCAGAACTCCCGCACTTCGGCGGGGCGCATTTCGGCGTTGCTGATGATGTCGAGGGCGGCAAAACGTGCTTGCTGGCGTTCCCGCGCTCGCAAGACCCGTTCCCGAATGACGGCGGAAGCCTCTCCCAGCCGGTCGCTGCTCAATTTCTCGTATTCCACTCGAGGCACTTCCACGTGGATATCTATGCGGTCCAATAAGGGGCCGGAGATACGTTTTTGGTAGTTGGTAACCGCCGAAAGGGAGCAGGTACACTCATGTACGGGGTCTCCGTAGTACCCGCAGGGACAGGGATTCATGGCTGCCACGAGCATGAAGTTGGCCGGAAAAGTGAGCGTGCCCTGTGCCCGGCTGATGGTGACGATTTTGTCTTCCATCGGCTGGCGCAGCACCTCCAGGGTGCGCGTCCCGAATTCGGGCAATTCGTCCAGAAAGAGGACGCCGCGATGCGCCAGCGAGATTTCGCCGGGATGCGGCCAGTTGCCGCCGCCCACCAGGCCGGCGTGCGAGATGGTGTGGTGCGGGGCGCGAAACGGGCGGGTGCGTATCAGGGGCACGTCGGGGGGCAACTGGTCGGCCACCGAGTAAATGCGGGTGACGTCCAGGGCCTCATCGATGCTCAAGGGGGGCAGGATGCCGGGCAGGGCGCGGGCCAGGAGGGTTTTTCCGGCCCCCGGCGGGCCAATCATCAGGACGTTGTGCCCTCCGGCGGCGGCCACTTCCAGCGCGCGCTTGACGTGTTCCTGTCCCTTGATTTCCCGAAAATCCGTGGCGGTTTCAGCGGCTTGATGTTCCACCTGGAGAGGCGCAAGAGGCGGGATGCGTTCTTGCCCGCTGAAGTGGGCGTACAGTGCGGCCAGCGATTCCACCGGATAAACTTCGATATCGGGGATGAGCGCCGCTTCGGGAGCGTCGCAGGCCGGCACGAAGACGCGTCGCAGCCCCTCCCGCCGGGCCACCGCGGCCATAGGGAGGATGCCGCGCACATGCCGCAGGCTGCCATCCAGCGAAAGTTCACCAATGACCAGGGCTTCTTCCAGTTCGCTTTGGGGCAGTTGGCCGGTCGTGAGCAGGATGCCCACCGCAATGGGCAAGTCGTAGGCCGGGCCTTCCTTGCGCACCGCAGCGGGAGCCAGGTTGATTATCATCCGTTTGCGAGGAAAGAGCAGCCCGCTATTGCGGATAGCCGCTTGTACACGCTCCCGGCTTTCCTGCACGGCAGCATCCGGCAGCCCGACGATAGTGATGCCCGGCAGCCCTTGTCCTATGTCGACTTCCACATCAATAAGGACGCCGTCGAGACCCCAGATGGCACACGATTGTACGCGAGAGAGCATGACAGTAGAAGCCCCTGTGATTGCAGAGTTGTGAGTTTCCCCCCTGTTGGATTGGTGAAAAACGCCTTTTTTACTCGCCGAGGGAAGTCGGCCCCATAGATTCGCGTGCCTGGGCTATTAACTCTTCGACCCGATTGCGCTCATTTCCGCTGAAGATAGTTGTACCGATTTTCAAATTCAGGTGGATGCCGTCTGGATTTTGCACGTTCCAGGTCAACACGGATTTATTGAGACGGGCTAAAAGGTGGTCTTTGTGCCCTTTGGCCACGTCAATTGCCAGCACGGCGAACTCGGTGTCATCCAATCGGGCCAGAATGTCGGAGGAGCGGAAAGTGTTGCGGAGCAAATCCGCCAATTGCGTCAATAGACGTGCTTTGAGTTCCCGTCCTTTTTCCCCCTTCGTTTGAGGCGGCAACTGCAGGTCAATCAGCAGCATGACGAACTTTCGTTCTGTGCGACGAGAAAGTTGCATTTGCTGGTTGACCAGGGTAAGAAAGCCATTGCGATTGTATAAACCGGTGACTTCGTCCAGCATGGCCAGGCGGCGCATAACATCCAGCATGTGTTGGCGTTCGATGGCGTATCGCAGGGAACGTACCAACAATTGTCCCGTTACCTTGTCCTTGATGAGATAATCCTGCGCGCCGCGGCGCATGGCCTGCAGTGAGAGTTCATCATTATCCTCACCGGAGAGTACCACAATCGGAATGGAGGGATACAAGCGGTGCAAATGGTCGAATGCCCCCAAGGGGTCTCCGTTCGTTTGCGAAGACAGCAAATCCAGCACTAAGACGTCAAAATGCTCTTCTTTCAGATGCGCTTTGGCTTCTTCAATGGAGGAAACGTCTACCACTGCAACGTTTCCCGCATGAGCCTGGGAGAGGGCGCGTTTCATCAAACGCACAAAACTGGGGTTGTGCTCCAGCATGAGAATTTTTAGACGTTGGCCGTTCATGAGATGATTTGCAATGGAGTGGGTTCAGTAGAGGAAGCAGGGGAGGGCGTCTCCAACAAGGGCTTTTTGCCCAGGGAGCCGCGCCTGAGAGAGAAATATACCCCTCGAAAATGAGGGGCTGTCGCGCATGATGCAAGCAACGATTTTTTTCCAAAAAGAAACGAGATACAAAATCAGCCACATTCTAGCACGGTCTCTGGGTTATAAAAACTAACGGGATTGCAAAGTAGTGACAGGAATGTAGCCTCGGTGGTATGATGATGCCCTGAAGACAGTATAATTTCTCCAGGGACTGGCGGATTGTACCAGACGGAGGCACATTTTTTGTCTCCGCACCCAAAATGTGACGGTCATCGCGACAGTCCTGTTTTTTCTCACCCGACGGAATCGGTTTCATGCGGTCTTGGTATTGGCCGCGCGTTCCAATTCGAGAATTTCCATTCATCTACTATCCCAGACAGGAGGTCTCTGGTATGGCGTTGCCCAAGTATGCTTTTTTTGAGGGGAAAATTGTTCCCTATAGCGAAGCCAGGATTGGCGTTGCTACGCATGCATTCAATTACGGCACAGCAGCCTTTGGCGGGCTGCGCGCTTATTGGAGCGATGAGGAGGAACAACTCTTCTTGTTCCGTCCTCTGGAACATTTCACCCGCCTGCTCAACTCGGCCAAGATTCTGGCGGCGGAGTTCTCTTACACCCCTGCAGACCTGACCGCCATCGCTGTTGATTTGCTGCGTACGGAAAATTTTCGAGAAAATGCCTACCTTCGTCCCATCATTTACAAGGCCGATGAAAAAATCGGGGTCAAACTGCACGGCCTGCGAGATGAATTGACCATGTTTTCCGTCCCCTTTGGCAAGTACCTCGCCAACGATACCGGGGCGCATGCCACCATCTCTTCCTGGCGGCGCATTGATGACAACATGATCCCGGCGCGTGCCAAAATCAACGGCGCATACGTCAACTCGGCGCTCATCAAAACCGATGCCCAACGCGCCGGCTTCGACGAAGCCCTGGTCTTGACCGAAGACGGTCATATCTCCGAAGGCAGCGCCATGAACGTCTTTGTGGTGCGTAACGGGCAAATCCTCACCCCTCCCATCACCGATAACATTCTGGAGGGCATCACCCGCCGCAGTGTGATGGAACTGGCCGCTCAAGAACTCGGTATGCCCGTTATTGAGCGCTCCATTGACCGCACCGAAATCTATCTGTGCGATGAAATTTTCATGACCGGTACCGCTGCTCAGGTCACCGCGGTTACGAAAGTGGATTATCGGCCTATCGGCAGCGGTGAAATGGGACCGATTACTACCCGATTGCGGGAACTTTTCAACCGGGTGGTGCGCGGCAAACACCCTGAATACCGTCACTGGCTCACCCCCGTATACGAATGAAGTGTCTCCCTCCGCCCTTCCCCGCCGGAAGGGCGGAGGGCAGTTTATGGTTCTCCCACCTGAAAAACGTAAGGCTTTTCCGGGTTGTAGTACACCACCCGCCGCTCCGGGAAGGCCGCCCGGACGCGGGCGTTCGTGTGCGGCCCGATGTCCAGCGCAAAGATGAAGGGCGAAGTCAGGTCGGGGGATTCCAGTTCCAGCAGCGCACCGTAGGGCATCCAGCGTTCCGTATCCACGAAGACCAGCGCGGGGGTCAGCGCCTGCGCCCGGGGATGCAGGAAGGGGGTCAGCCGCTCCCGATTGATGGTGTACAGGTTTTGCATCATCGCCAGGCGGGGAGGCAGGTAATACTTCAAGTTAAAGGAAATCAATACCATAACGAGAGCCGCCGTCAAAACCGCCCGCCACTGAACCCTGGAGAGTAGTCCGCTTTTGGAGAAAGGCGACGAACTCCCTTGCGGCTGCTCCCGTTTCCAGAAATACAGCCCTCCCCCGGCGACCTGCGCTATCCCTGCCGCACTCAGGATGACCAGCGCCGGAAGTCCCTCGAAGTAATACCGCGGCCCGAAGAGCCACGACCCCACCCAATAGGCAAGATAGAGTATCAGCAGAGAGAGAAAGATGCCTGTTACCAGCCAGGCACCCGTATTGCGGCGGAGTTTCCACATTCCCGGTAGGAGAAAAAGCCACGAGAGACGCCCCCATCCGAACAAATCGCTTGCCCCGGCCCGCAAACTGAAGCGCGTATTGAGCCAGGCCTGATGCAGTGTGTGTCCGCCGGGCAAAACGCCGTGGCCGGGACCGAAACCCACCTTGTCGTATTCCCACCACAGGGTGTAAGGGTTGCGGAAAAAATCTCCGGTGAGGGCGTACTGCCATACGAAATGCAGCCCGGCAATCGAGGCCGCCAGGAGGGCAAAACCCAGCAGATGGCGGCGCGTGCGGCCATCCCCGCGGAGGAACAGGTACAGCCCGTGGAAAGCGAAAGGCAGCGCCACGGCCACCGCGCTGAACGGGCGGCTGAGCGCCAGCACCCCCAGCGCCACCGCCGCCGTGATGAGGGGCAAACGCCCCATCCCCTTCCCTTCGTGTCTATTCGTGAAAATTCGTGTTCCTTCGTCTCCCTTCGTGTTTATTCGTGTCCATTCGTGGGACACCCAGCCTAATACGAAAACCAGGGTGAGCACCATTCCCCACACGTGGGAGAGGAGCGAAGCAGCGTTCAGCCAGAAGAAGGGTGAGGTCAGCAGCAGGAGGACGCTCAACAGGGCCAGGCGCGGTCCCAGCAATTTTTCCCCCAGGCGGTAGGTGAGCCACACGGCCAGCCCGGCCAGCAAGGGATTGACCCAGTCGCGCAGCCCAAAGCGCACCCCAAAGGCAAGCACCACCGGCCACCCCAGGGGGTACTTGCCGAAACGCCGTCCCTCGTAATCTACCACGAACGGGACGAGGAAACTCTGCGGCTCCGGCGGGGAGGGGAGGCTGATGCTGCCGTTCTCAGCGATGACCCGCGCTTCCCAGACGTAGGCAATCTCGTCCTCCAGGTGCGGGACGCGCTCGAAGACGCGCTCCGAGATGCCCCAGGCCAGCACCACGGCCAGCAGGCTGAATAAAAATGCGGTGCGCGTGTACCAGGTGTCAGGTGTCAAGTGCCAGGTATCAAGTGCCAAGTGCCAGGTGTCAGGTATCAAGTGCCAAGTGTCACGTGTCATGTCGGGCGCGCCACATGGTACGTGGTACATGGTACGTGGTACGTGGTACATGGTACGTGGTACGTGATACGTGATACCTCAAGCCAGCGCTTGCAGCGCGGCGGGGTGCAGAACGGTGTTGGTGGCGCAGATGCCGCGGTTGTTCGCCAGGGTGCGTCCGGCGGTGAAATCCAGCGGCTTGCCGTCCAGGTCGGTGACCGTGCCGCCCGCTTCCTCGATGACCAGCGCCCCGGCGGCCTGGTCCCAGATTTTTTCGCGGTAATTCGGCTTTTTGGGAGAAAGCAGGCGCAGGTAGATTTCTCCCTCCCCGGCGGCCAGCACGGCGTACTTGGCCTGGCTGTCCATGCGAACCGGCTCGGCGGCGATGCCCAGTTTTCGGGCGAAGAGGTCAATTCCGCCGACGCTGGTGTGCCCGGCCTCGAAGGAACGCAGCAGGCGGGCCTGAGCCGGGTCGCTGACCGTGGAGACGTGCAGGCGGGTGAAGGTTTCCGGGCCGTCCAGCGGAGCGAGCCAGGTGCCTTCGCCGCGCACCGCGATGACCAGCGAACCGGGGCCGCCTGGGTCGGGACGGTAGCCCTCGCTCAGGTTGGGGCAGCCCAGCGCTCCGACCTGCACCTCGCCGTCCACCAGGAGGGCGAAGGCGATAGCGTATTGGTCGCCGCGCAAAAAGCCTTTCGTCCCGTCGATGGGGTCCAGCGTCCAGAAGCGGAAGGCGGGGGATGCCGCCCCGCGGTCAATCCAGGCGCACACGGAGGCGGGGTCCGCCTCGGGGAAAGAACGTTTCAGGAAGGCGGTCACCTGCTCCAGGGTGTCGGCCTCCTGCGGGGTGCGCAGGGCCTCGGAGCCTTCCTCCCCTACCAGCGGGTCGTCGGGGAAGGCGTCCGCCAGCAAACGGGCGACGAGTGCCTGGGAGGCAAAATCCGCCACGGTGACGGGAGAACGGTCATCTTTCGTCAGGGCCGGAGAGACCATCTCGGCCTGAATTTCCCGCACGAGCAGGGATGCCTGCCGCACGGCGTCAAGGGCAAATCGGGTTTCGGGGGTGAGAGAAAACATGGGAGGTAGTTGCCTGGTCGGGTAGTCGGGTGGTCGGGTAGTCGGGTGGTCGGGTAGTCAGGTGGTCGGGTAGTCGGGTGGTCGGGTAGTCGGGTAGTCGGGTGGTCGGGTAGTCGGGTAGTCAGGTGGTCCGTCGTCTGTCGTCCGTGGTCTATCGTCTATCGTCCGTCGTCCGTGGTCTATCGTTTATCGTCTGTCGTCCGTCGTCCGCGGTCTATCTTCTATCGTCCGTCTCCGCCACCCCCGTCAAATCATACGCCAGGGCGCCGGTGATGCGGACGGGGACGATTTCGCCGACGGGGATTTTGCCTTCTACGAGCACCAGCCCGTCAATTTCGGGAGCGTCGCGGTAACTGCGCCCCAGAGAGATGGTTTCGCCGCTGCCCTCCACTTCTCCCTGCCCTTCGATGAGTATTCGCAAGGTCTTGCCCACGAAAGACTGGTTGCGTTC
>JANTFR010000078.1 GCA_024763355.1 Anaerolineales bacterium | reverse complement strand
GTGCTGCGCAGGTAAGCCGAGCGCATTTCCAGCGCGGCGGTACGTTCTGCTACCTGTGCTTCCAGCGTGGAAAGTGTGCGCTGGAGTTGGCTGACGGTAGCATTGAAGGTGCGTGCCAAAACACCGGTCTCATCTTTGCTCAGGATGGGTGCCCGGGCATCCAGGTTGCCTGCGGTGATGGCCTGGGCGGTTTCTGTAAGGGCCTCCACGGGGCGGGTGAGGTAACCGGCAACTAACATGGTGATGAGTGCCATCCCTATCAGAAAAGCCAGCGAGATGGTGCTGCTGGTGCGCGCCTGCTGGCGCACAGGGGCCAGCAGGGCCTCGTTGGGCTGTGCAAACAGCACCTGCCAGGGGCGGCTTTCCAGACTCGCTACAGCAGCCTGGTCAACGGCTTCGCCTTGTTCTCCGCGGATTTGGCTTTGAGGCTGCAGTCTTGCTTCAATGAAGGAACGATATGCCAGGCCACGCAGCGCTTGTGCGGGAAGTCCCGTCAGCCCTGCCAGGGTATTCAGCCGGTTTTCGGGTGATAATCCGTGGGCGAGAATGACCTGGTTGTTATCCACGAGTAAGGCGAAAGAACCCGGCCCGGCAGTCCCGGTTTTTTCCTCGATGATACCTTGCAAAATGGCCGCGTCGTAACGGGTGATGAGCGCGCCGACCGGTGTCCCTTCCTGGTTGGTGATACGTACGACGAAGGCGATGGTGCTTCGTCCGTTGGGAGTGGTTTCTACCGGAGAGATAAACGCATCCTCCAGTTGGGCGCGTAATGCATAGGTGATATCTTCATTCTGGGTGGTAGCATCACGCTGGAAATTGGCGGGAGCCGAGGCAAGCACCTGCCCGGTGCGGTCAACCAGTGTCAAACTGTGAATGAAGGTCGGGTTGAAGGAGCGCAAGCGTCCCAATATGTTCTCCACTTTGGGCTGCAGGGCGGGGTCTCTGGTTTTTTCATCCGTGAATTCCTGAATGCCGGGCAGGGTACTACCGAACCGGGCGTTGGCAAGCGTACTGCTGAAGAAACTATCTACCTCACGAGCGGTTTGCTGGGCGCTGGTATGCAGGCGCTGGCGGGCAGAACTGACCAGAATATCGGTACTGGAGTTGATGTAATAAGTGACCAGGCCGGTAATGACGACGGCGGTCCCCACCAGGGTGCCAAGCATGTATTTGGTGCGCATGTCCAGGGCGGGGAACTGGCGCACCAACGATGTGATGTAGAGGCCGAGCAAAATTGCAGCCAGCACCCAGGCTGTTTGAGGAGAGAGCGGCGCAGTGCGTGGCAGGGAATTGAAGAAATCGAAGATGTATAGGCCGCTGCCAACTATCAGCCCCTGGATGATGCCGATTGTTCTCTCTCTGGGGGGTAAAGTCTGCGGGGCAAGGAGCAAAGCGTAAGAGCCCGCGATAATGGCGGAGAGGATGGCGATATCGGTGTACAGCAGAACGACGCTGAAGGTCAGCGCCTCCATGCCGAGGATAAGCAGCCATCCCGCCGCCCGTAACCTGCCGGCGCGCATTTGCTGTACGCCGATGAAGACAATCACGAGAAAGGCCGCCGAAATACCAACAAAGACCCATTGCTGCCACACGGGGTCCAGCATGGCCGTAATCAGGTTGTACAGCAGGAAAACAACGGCCATCGCCAGCGTCCCCCATCCGATACGGTCGGCCAGCGTGCCGGATTTGAATTTTTCCCACAAAGCGAAGCGAGATTTCATGGACGGTTATCCTTCAACGGGCAAAGGGGCATCGAGATTTTCGGGGTTCCCCAGGCGAATCTCCAGGGCTTCAAAGCCCAAATTTTCGCCCAGTTCTCGCAGGATGTTTTGCAGCATGAGGTCCACATCCAGGGTTTGCCCCATAGCATCGGCAATTTGGGTGATAATCGTTTCTCGGCGGGCGCGCTCTTGCAAGTCGTGGAACAAACGGGCGCTTTCCAGAGCCAAAGAAATCTGCTGGGCCACTTGCTCCAAGATGAGTTGTTCGTCTGGTTGCCAGTTTTCCTGAGGGGGTTTCTCGGCGTGAATAACGCCGATGACTTTCCCGTGCACCTCAAGAGAGATATCCAGAACGTCTCCTGCCTCGCTGGTCTCGTCGGTCTCGGATGTGCCCTCCGAAATGGGACGGACGCCCTTTGGGGTGCTCTCGTACCCTAAAAGCCGGGCGCTCAACAAGCGGCTCCACTCCGCCCGGCTGATTTCTCCGTACAGACGGCGGCTCGCGGCCAGGGCGGTGCGATTCTCTTCCAGCAGGCGGGCGTTCTCGATGGCAATTGCAATCTGGTCGGCCAAAATCTGGATGATATGCACCTCATTCACCACAGGAGAGTCGGCCACGCTGCTGGATACGCTCAAGGCTCCGACAATGCGGTTGGCGGCCCTCAACGGGACGATGATTTCGGAACGCACATCGGGGAGTAGCGGGTTGGCGAGGTAATACGGGTCGGATGTGGTGTCGGAGACGATGTAAACCTTGCCGGTGGAGACCACACGCCCTACGGCCCCCTCGGACCCCACTTTCAGCGAGATGTTTTGAGAAAGAATGGCCTCGGCATTGTGCCCGGAGGAGGCTCGCAGGATGGCGTGTTCTCCTGTGGTATCCCGCAAGAAAATCGCGGTGTGATACAGTTGGAAATGCTCGTTAATCAAAGCCGCTGCACGATTGAGCAAGGCATCCAGGTCGGTGAGTGTGGCAGAGGCGCGGGCTACCTCCGCGGCAGATTGCAGATAGCGTGTGCGTTTATCCAACTCCTGGGTGCGTTCTGCAATCCGTTTTTCCATGGTTTCTTGCAGGGTGTGGATGTGCCGGGAAAGTGCGGCCAGGGCGCGTCCTATTAGCCCTAGTTCATCGTCAGGATGTGTGTCTATGCTCAGGTTGGTGTTCCCGCTCAAAACGGTTTCCGCCGCACTGCTCAATTCCTGGAGAGGGGATAAAGCCCGGCTGGTGAAATACCGCACCCCTAAACCGCCCAAGACGACTGCCGCGATAATGGCGCCCAACGCCAGGGCCATCTGCTGGTTTTGAGCGCGGGATTCGGCGGCGCGGTTGATAACGATATCTGCCACCCCGATAATGTCCCCGTTGATATCCTGCAGAGGAAAACTGTAGACAGTGTGCCGTTCTTGCAAGTTTTGTACGTCGCTACTCCAGGGATTCCCTTTTAGCGCGCTTTGATAGGCGCTTTCCGTCCCGAAGATGGGACGCGCCAGGGTAGTCGCATATCCTATCAAAGCGGGGATAGGTGCCTCGAGGTCGGTCGTGTACCCCTCGGTAATCTCTGTGATGGCTTCGCGGTTGATGAAAATTTGTAAGTCGCTGCTGAAATTCTCTTTGAAGTTTTGCAAAGCGAGAGTATCGAAACGGAGGGATACTTCGGCGACCCCGGCAAATGTACTCCCCTGCAGGATGGGAACGGCTGCAAAGACGCCCAATCCGCGGGATGTCAATGCCATGCCGGCTGCCGGACGGCGGTTGGATAGTGCCAACTGGGCGACAGGGGAGGCCGTTTGTTCTTCCAGGCGGCTTTCCCCGCTGCTCTGTTGTAAGGCGCTAAGGAAGAAATCTCCCTCCGGGGTGAAAAATGTCATGCTTCCTAAGGGGAGAAGGGCCGCGGCTTGCGTATACGAGGGTTTGACCAGGACAAACAAGGCATCCTTGTCCTTGCGGATGAGCGCGTCTTGAATCTCCGGGTTACCCGCTATAGAAGCGGCTAATCCCATAGCACTATCGGCCATCCATCCTGTTTCGGCATGGAAGGCATCTCCTAATTGGGCGAGTCTCTGGCGTTCGTGGGCGCGGTTTTGTAAGGCAATACTCGCTCCGATACCGGCAATGAGCAGAATCGCCAGCGCAAGGAACCATAACAGGGTGGGGAAAAGAATCTTATGGTTAAGGCGCATGAATGGCTCCTGAAATGCGGGAGTTCACGATGTTGATGTATCAGGCATTCTGGTGGGGCTCTGGCGGGGTATCTTCCTGAGAGAGGCGAATCTGTACCCGCTGCAAGCGAAGCGCTTTCTGGATTTCCTGAACACTGCTGCGCAAGATGGTTTCCAGGTCCAAACTGCTGCGGGCTTGCTCTGCAATCGCGGTTGCGACTCGTTCGCGTCGCGCCTGACGCAGGGTTTCTTGAACCAGGCGGGCGTTCTCCAGGGCCTGGGCGGCTTGCGCCGCTATGCCGCGGGCAAATTCGGCGTCTTGTTCATCCCAGGGTTGCGCTCCTTCCAGATGGATAGCGCCGATTTGCACACCACGCAACACGATGGGAACTTCTAGCGTGCGGTCTTCCGCCAGGACGGCTGGGGCAGCAGGGTTTTCCACTTCCAGGAGGAAGCCTTCCTCTTGCCCCGCGGTTTCTTGCTGCCAGGCGTTTATCAGGTATTGTTGGTTGAGCCGTTGGACCTCGTCCAGGGATTGTTGCAATCGTTGTACCAGGCGGACATTTTGAATGGCAGTTGCCAATGAATTGGCGATGCCCTGCAAGATGGCGATATCGGCCTCGTCAAAGGCGTTTGGTGCGGTGGATTGGATGGTGAGCGCGCCCAGGACATCGTTTCCCAGCATAATAGGCAGAGCCAGTTCGGAGCGGGTCAGAGGGAGATAAGGGTTCTCGAAGCGGATGGCTTCCTTACCGGTGTCCAAGGCGATACGGGCCTCGCGGTGAGCGATGCACCAGCCAATCATGGATGTACCGCCGATAGCCAGGCGATGGCCGGCCTCACGCATTTTCCTCCCCGCCTCACCGCTCCCGGCTTGCAGGGTCGCGTACAACCCCTGTTCGTCCACGAGAAAAACGCCGCTGTAATACAAATTAAACCGTGCGGTGAGCAGGTCCACCACAGATTGCAAGAGCGCGTCCAGGTCGTAGACGCGCCCCAGCACGCCGGAAATTTCGGCTGCGGTGTAGAGTTGTTCTTGCCTGCGCTCCAGTTGCCGGGTACGCTGTTTGGTTTCCGCGTGTTCTTTTTCCAGGTCTGAGAGTAGTCGTTGACGCTCTTCCGCGGCCTGGTTGGCGTTGCTAATCAGGGTGGTGACTGCAATGAGCAGGACAAGGCTGATGATAAGAAATGCTGCGCTGGTGTTGAGCCAGGTGCTGAAGTTGCCGGGGAGGCCGAGCGTTTCAAAGATGGGTACGGGTACAACGTCCGCACTCATCAACCAGCCAATCAGTAGCATGGTGCTGGTGGTGAGCAGCGCGGCGACCAGGCCGGCGCGCAGTCCCAGGAAGACGGCACTCAAAATAACGAGACCCACCAGCCACATGCGCCCGTCGCCGATGGTGGCATATTGGAGGGTGGATGTTGTTCCAATGAAGTACAGTGCTGCGAGCAGCGTTCCTACTCGCAGGCCATACGTTGTCTGTCTAAAGAACGTCGTGCCCAGGAGCCACGCTTCAAAGAGCGCATACAACGCAATCAGTCCCCACGCCTGGCGGGCTATCAGCGAGGGCAGGTTGACGAGCAGAGCCACAATCCCCAGAATGCTGGCGGCGCGCAGCACGGCGTCGAGCAGATATTCCCGCACGTCTTGAAGGGTTGTCTCCCGCGAGATGGGGGGAGAAATAAAACCTAGCAGCCTCTCCCAAAGTTTCACGGTGTATCCTCCGATGATGTGATGTCGGATGATGGGGCAACACCTGGGGGATGCAGTTCGACGATGACGCGTCTGGCGCCCAGCGTGTGACTGAGTTCTTGGGATGTGGTTTCCAGAATAGTGTTGATGTCCAACGCAGCGCGGACTTTCTCGGTGGCCTCATACAAACGCCGTTGTCTTTCCGCTTGTTGACGAGCCTGGGCGAGCAATTGTGTATTGCGAATAGAGACGGCCACTTGCGCGGCTAACGTGTCCAGAAGGCGTTCGTCATCTTCTGAGAAAGCGTGCTCTCTCTCGGCATCCTGAACACTCAGAATGCCGAGAACTTCTCCCTGGACCACAAGCGGTACTCCCAACCAGGATTTGGCCATTTTTTCCCCGTGTTGGATGGCTCCTAATTCCCGGGCTTTTTGTGCTGTGTTCTCAACGATGCGGAGAGGCTTTTTTTCGCGGATGACGATAGATGTCAATCCCTCCCCCAGGGGCAGCGAGTCTATTTGTGAAACCTTCCCGTCTTCGTACAGGTAAGGGACGCGGACGAAACCTGTGCGGGGGTCGTATAGCGCAATGTAGAAGGTGATGTCGCCTAACACCCGCGTGATTTGTTGGTGGATAACCCGGTATAAGTGGCTGGGTTCCGTCTCTGTGGCAATAGCCTGGCTGATTTTGTTGAGCACTGCCAGATTGGAGACTTGTGCCTGTGTGCCTCGGATGGCCTCTATCTTTTCTAGAGCGACGGTAGCCAGGTCAATCAGGTTCAAATAGGGTTGTATAAGCGCCTCGGAGAAAACGCCTTTGTCGGTTGAGCCTAGAATGAAAAGGGCTTCTAAATTGCCTTGTTGCCACAAAGGGAAATAAACAACTTCCTCCGCCTTCCACTCTCTGGGGATATGAACCAGAACCGCCGGAAGCGTGGTTTGGCTAAAATCGGTGATAAGCAGATAATTTTTGCCTTGCAGGGCATTTTGAGCGTCTGCGCGCGGATATGGCAGATATTGGGCTTCGTCGGGCGGCGAGTTTCTTTCCGGTTGATATAGCGAGCGCAATCGCAATCGTTTTCCATCCGCTACGAGGGTAGCCGCCAGGAAATCCGTCTGGTCGAAAACGCTGGCTGCGTTCTCGATGATTTCTTCGGCTGTGTTGGAGCGACTGATGACGCGACTGGCTTCGTATAGCAGATGGATTTCTTGCAAGTTAATTTGCGCACTTTCCAGCAGACGGATGTTGTGAATGGCAGATGCGATTTGGTCAGCGAGCGTTTGTAAAATAACAATATCTTCTTCATCAAAGGCTTGCGGCGACGTACTTTGAACATCCAACGCCCCAACCACTTCGTTCTTGATGGTGAGTGGGAGACATACCTCCGAGCGAGTTTGTGGGAACAATTCGTCTTGCAGGTAAAGGTCGTCTTCGCTGGTGTCGGTGACAAGACGTGCTTCGTTGTTGGCAGTTACCCACCCAATGATGGAACGGGAGCCTATGGCGAGACGGTACCCTTGCTCTTTGAGTTTTTGCCCTGCCTCCCCTGTGGCTTCTCTTAGAACAGCGTACTTCCGTTGGGGGTCAACCAGAAAGATGGCGGCATAGTAATAGCCGAATTGCTCTACAATGCGGTTGACGGTAGTGGTAAGCAGTTCGCTCAGGCTGCTGGCGCGAGTTGCCAGACGGGTCACTGCGGCTGCTGTGCGAATTTGCGCCAGGCGGCGCTCCAGGGTTTGGGTGCGTTCTTGAACGCGCTGCTCCAACAATTTATTGGTTTCCTGAAGGGCGCTGTGCAACTGGACAATTTGTTCGGTGATAACCTGGTCGAGTGTGGAGCGGTCAATCAATTTAAGTTCTACCAGGATTTGGCCCAGCAGTCGGGGGTTACCGGCAATGGCGTTGGCTTTTTGGTAGTCCAGGGCGCGTTGCAAGTCCTGAGGCGAGAGCAAATTTTTTTCAATCAAGTAATCTCCCAGGCGGGGGATTAAAATCTCGGGAGAGACGGGAATCTCCACCTGGTCGGTGGAGGAGGCAATGTTAGGCCTCAGGGGTTTATCGGGCGACCTGGAGAAAGGGGACGAGTTAGACATAAATGCTTTGTACTGGGGCAAAATGGCGGCTTAGCCGCCATTTTTTGTAAAGGGGAAACTGGCTTTTTAGGGGGGCTTATCCTGTAATTTCCCAGACGGATTCTCCTGCCAGGATACGGCGTATCTGCTCGGGGAAGCGGTCTGGGTCGAGAGGTTTCCCAATGAAACCGTCGAAACCGGCTTGGCGGGCCTTCTTGATTTGTTCCAGACTGGCCTCAGCCGTAACCGCAACGACCAGGGTGTCCTTTAGCCTGGGCGATGAGCGTATCTTCTTGAGTGCTCCATATCCGTCTTCGTAGGGGAGACGGATATCCATGAGAACAAGGTCTACCCGCGGGAGAGTGTCAGCGTATTCCACGACTTCGTAGCCGGATGTTTTCCACTCACAGTGAATTCCCATGTATCCCAACATACGAGCGATAAGAACAAAGTTGGAGACATTATCTTCAACTACAAGGACTATGGCATCGTCGGGAATGTGGTCGTTCCCTTGTGGTTGAGAACTGGATGCGGATGGCTGTTCAGATGCGAACATGGTTTCTCCCGTATTTTATTGTTCGTTGTGCTTCAGATACGCTGCGAGTTGTGCGGGCAGGGCATCTACGTCTATTGGCTTTTGAATGTATCCATCGCAACCTGCATTCAACGTGCGTTCTTTGTCTCCCCGCATGACGTTGGCGGTCAGTGCCACAATAGGGACATCTCTCAGATGGGGTATTTGCTTGAATTTTGCCGTCAGTGTGAAGCCGTCCATATCGGGCATGTTGATGTCCATAAGCACCAGGTCGGGGTGCAGGCTTTCGATGATTTCCAGGGCCTGGTGCGCATGTTCGGCCTCTACCACCTGATAGCCTTCCGCTTGCAAGATTCGGCGTACCAGGAGACGATTCTCCGGGTTGTCCTCTACATATAAAATCACTTTCGTTTCGTCAGACATTTCTTTTTACTCCAGGCTAGATTTTAGCACAAAGATTTGCCGTTCTCGTGACACAAGCGTTACAGGTTATGCAAGACATGAGTACGAATTTGTCATAGTGGTAAAGAATACTTTTGTTATGATGCTGCGTAGGGCAGTTTCTTGCCTTGACAAGCCTGCTACGAAACATGATGATGATAATGGACGCAGCACCCCAGTTACTTACCTATCAACCTTGTCCGCGATGCGGCTTTCGCCTCATGCGCGTTGAGCGTATGCATGTGGATGATAAGTATGATGCCCATGCCAGTTGTCCGATTTGTGGTCGTGAAACCCTGGGGGAAACAGTTAGGTGCGAGGGTGCGTTCTTGACCGCCGATGGGCGCTACCGGGCCTGGATAGCCTGGTTGCAGAAGATGGACTTGACTCCGGTGATACTCAAACGCATCTACCATCTGGAAGTGGAGAACTTTTTTGCGGAACTGGATAGTGATGCTGGAGGGGGCATTTCTCAATTATAAGGTAAGGTGGGCAAATTGCGTAGAGATTCCGTCCCTTTCTTGCATGACAAATGACGAAATCTTGAAATTACGTGAAAAATATTGCACGAATTTTGTAAAAAAAGAAGCACGCGGCATCGGCCCGTGCTTCTTTTTGTTGTGAGCGGGCGATGGGATTCGAACCCACGACATTCAGCTTGGGAAGCTGACGTTCTACCACTGAACTACGCCCGCAACGGCGAGCGGAATTATAGCCAGGTCAGGGGGTTGTGTCAAGTGTGCCCCGCGCCGTCTCGATGAACTCGTCTATGCGGCTGGAAAGCATCAAAGGCAGAAAGGCTGCGACTTTCTCCCGCGGCCAGTGCCACCATTGGATAGCCTCTAATGCGGCTATCTGGGATGGAGTGAAACGGTATCGGATGATTTTAGCGGGGTTGCCACCCACAATCGCGTAGGGGGGGACATCACTACTTACGAGACTGCGCGCAGCGATGGCAGCGCCATTTCCGATGGTCACGCCGGAAAGTATCATAGCGCCTTGTCCAATCCAGACGTCATGCCCGATGATTACATTTCCTTTGGAGCGCGGGTGCCCAGACACTCCGCTTGCCTCGGGAAACATTACGCTGAATGGGTAAGTGGTAACCCAATCCAGGCGATGTTCTCCGCCCAACAAAATAACTACATTCTCGGCAATAGAGCAGTATCGACCAATTTCGAGTATGGTTCCCTCGCCCCACGAAAGTACTCGAGGAAATCCGTAGGTATACTCGCCGATTTTGTAGCGTTTTAAAGAGCGCAGGGAACGGGTATAGACTGGTTTGTGGGGCAAAAAAATTTTCTGCAGAGCGTATAAAAACTCGTCGAGTAGCATAGACTCCGCTTGCCTCATTTGCCTTCCGGAACGCCGGGTAATGTATTGTATACAATTTCACCTAAGTCTACAATTTCACCCGCCGATGCCGTGATGATGAAATCTTCTCCAGTATCCGGATGCTTGAGCATGAAAGCATCTGAAATGCGGTCTACGATGAGCGTATATTGTCCGGGAGGAACGTCGGTAAAAACAAAACGGCCATTGATGTCAGTTAAAGTGTGAGGAGCTTCATCACGGTCGAAACGGGCTACCATAGGCATGCCGTCCGGGCCTATAATAACTTTGCCTAATGCCAGCAAAACAGTACCCGGAGGGGTGGGGGACGTTTTGTTCTTCAGGATGTACCCGGTCACCGTAGACATATCCCCTTGAGGGGTGGGAATGGTCTCAATGACGTAAGTGGTTGGTTCTGGTGGGGCGGGATAGGCTCCTGTCGTCTCCCCGGTGGACGGTTGAATGCCAGTGGGGGGATAGGCGGTTGGTGATGTTTGAGCCTGGCAGGCACTAAGAATTAGCAACAATGCTAACGACACTATGGTAATGCGAGATAACCGTTTGGCGATGTTTTTTGGGAATATAGTTTTCATTATGCAAGACCCTTTCATAAAAAACTCGAGGAGCGGGATTGCTCCTCGAGTTTTCATCAAGCCCGCAAGGGACCGTTGGGAACTATTCGTTCTGTGCTTTTTAGTAGTTGATGCCTTCGCTAACCAGTAAGCCGTCTTCCACAGGGATGACTGTGCCCTGGTTCAACTGATTGACGACCGCAGCAATCGGTTCGCCGGTGGAGGTGCATACGGCAGAGCCTACGTAACCGTCGGCAATCTTGCCCAGTTGGACATCGGTCAGCGCTTCACCCGGAGCCACGCCGGAGGCGGACACGGTGTAGGGACTGCCGGAGAAGGTGCAGGAAATGTCAGTAGCAGCGCTGCCTACGTTGGCAACCGAGAAGCCAGTGAAGATACCGTAGTTGTTATCCATAATCAGCGGCAGGCTGACCGTGTCGGTGGCATCGGCGGCGTTGAAAGCGCCGTAGGCCGCTGCGTTGGATGTGCCTGTGGTAATCTGGTTGACGATGGCGACCAGATTCTCGCCGCCAGTGTTGCCTGTTACTTGGGCAGAGCCGACGAAGGCAGCCGAGCCAGCACTACCTGCATCGGTGTAGCAGGCGGCAGGCATGGTGGGGAAGCCGAAAGTTACCGAGTTCCCTGCCGGAACGCTCTTCGTCTCGGTGCAGGTTGCGCCGGGGAAGCCCGCGCTGGGGGTGTAGGTGACGGTTACATCGGTGTCGCTGGAGCCGGTGTTCTGAATTTGAATGCCGGTGCCAGAGTTGTAATACCCGCTGGAGACCAACGGCATAACCGGGTTGGTGGAGGCGGTTGTGAAGCCATTGTAAGCCAGTAAGTTGGGCATCAGGCCCTGGCTGTCGGAGGTGACCTGCATCACGATAGCGGCTACGGGCTGGTCGCTGGTGATGGTGGCTGCGCCTACGTATCCATCAGCCAGGCAGGTGTTGGCGCTCTGGTCGAAAGTGTGTGCCGCATTGGCCGCAATGGTGGCCGTGTCGGTGCAGGATGTGCC
>JANTFR010000077.1 GCA_024763355.1 Anaerolineales bacterium | reverse complement strand
CCCGACGGTTTCATACAGGCGGGCGTATTCCTTTTCGACGCGCTCCCGATGGAACATGTTGTACTGCGGCTGCTCCATTGTGGGGGGGATGAGGTGTTCGCGGCGGGCGACCAGATGGGCCTCCATGATTTGCTGGGCGCTCCACTCACTGGTGCCCCAGTAGAAGGCTTTGCCCTGGTTGATGAGCCAGGTCATGGCGCGCACCGTCTCCTCGATGGGCGTGTGGATGTCGGGACGGTGGGCAAAGAGCAGGTCCACATAATCCAGTTGCAGGCGCGCCAGGGAAGCCTCCAGCCCCTCCACGAGATGCTTGCGGGAGAGACCGCTGGCGTTAGGACGCCTGCCGCCCCAAAAAATCTTGGTGGAAATGACCAGGTCGGAGCGTTTCCAGCCGGTGCGCTTGAGCACCTCGCCCATGATGCGCTCGGCCTCTCCGTGGGCGTACACCTCGGCATTGTCGAAGAAGTTGACTCCCGCCTCGTAGGCGGCCTCCATGCAAGCCTGGGCCTCTTCCACGCCCATCTGGTTGCTAAACGTGACCCATGCCCCAAAGGACAGGGCGGATACTTCCAGACCGGATTTTCCGAGATAACGATATTCCATAAAACTCCTCCTGTTGTTCACTTGCAAATTTTCACCCTTCCAATTGCGAGGTGCAGTGCGGGCAGCGGGTAGCCTGGATGGGAATTTCCGTAAAGCAGTAAGGGCAGGTCTTGGTGGTGGGAGCGGCGGGAGCCGCTTCCTCCTCTTGCTGCGAGAGAGCCTGCAGGCGGTTGACGGCGCGTACTACCAGGAAAATGGCGAAAGCGATGATGAGAAAATCTATCAGGGTGTTGACGAATACGCCGTAATTGATGGTGGCTGCGCCCGCGGCCTGGGCATCGGCCAGGGAAGCGTATTCGCCGCCGGACAGGTTGATGTACAAATTGCTGAAATCTACCCCGCCCAGCAGTAAACCGATGGGGGGCATGAGGATGTCGTTCACAAACGAGGTGACGATTTTCCCGAATGCCCCGCCGATGACCACGGCTACGGCCAGGTCGAGCACATTGCCGCGCATGATGAAGTCTTTGAATTCTTTGAACATAACATTTTCCTCCTTGCGAAATGGTTTAAGATGGTTTAAGCAGTGCGGCGTGCGAGGGCGCCGGTCGAAAACCGCCTTCTTACCAACCTGCTAACTTTCTCACTTCCTCCGAATGCCTTTCAGCCCCTCCTCCAGCAGCGCCGGACTGCCGGCTGCCAGCGTGGAGAAGTGCATCTTCCCGTAATCGGCTCCCGGTTGCAGGGGGATGGGACTTTCCCCTTCCATGATGTGCATCACGCCGCCGCTCTCCTCCACGATGAGCCACCCGGCGGCCACATCCCACAGTTTGGGGGTCACTTCCAGGTTGAGGGCCGCGTTGCCCGCCGCGACCTGTGCCATGTTGTAGGCCACCGCCCCCAGGATGCGCGTCTTGTGGGGCAGGGTGATGTTGTAACGCCGGTGGGTGCGGGAGCAGCAGGCGAAAAACGTCAGGGGGAGGCCGCTTTTGCGGCGGAGCGTTTCCCCGTTGAAGGTCACGCCGCGGCCCCGCTGGGCTGCGTAGGTCTCCCCCAAAAGGGGGAAGTGGAGCACTCCCAGGGCGGGCTTGTCTCCCACCCAGCGGGCAATCGAAACCCCCCAAATGGGCAATCCCCATTGGTAGTTGGTCGTCCCGTCCAGGGGGTCTACAATCCAGACGGCCTCCTCCCCCCTGTAGGTTGTGCCGGCTTCCTCGGTAATCAGTCCCTCGTAGGGATAGGCTTCCCGCAGCGCGGCGGTGATGACTTCGTTGGCAGCCAGGTCGGCAGCCGTCACCAGGGTGTGGTCGCTCTTGAACCGGCGTTCCAGGTGCGCGCCGCGGAAATATTGTAACAGGACTTCTCCCGCGGCGCGGGCGGTATGCAGGGCAAATTCCAGATGTGAAGTATGCCCCATGATTTAGTCTTCCACGATTTCCAGATAATCCTGGTTGATGATTTTCTCGGGGTCTACGTTCAGGAGACTAATCAGTTCGGCCACCAATTCCGATTTGACCTCCGCATCGCGGCGGCTCCAGGTGCGGCTTTTGACCTCCAGGTAGGAGCCGATGTGGGGGGCGTGCATTTCATCCAGATTGATGTAGAACTCCGTGCCCTTGAAGAGGACGCGCCAGCGCAGACGGTCTTTCTCGATGGTGGTCTCGCGTTCCGGCTTGAAGTATTCGCGGTAGAAACGCAGACTGTGGGTAGCAGGCGCCAGATAGCGGCTGCGGGAGAGCAGAATGTTGCTGGGGAACTGCTTGCGGCTGGCAGGGCCGATGAGCGTCAGGCGGTAGCGCACGTTGCTCACTTCGCCCTTTTCGTCGATGAATTCGTCCTCCCGGTAACGCAGGATGTGGTGGCTGTCGCTGAAATGGAAGTAGGTATCGAATTCCCGGTAGTGACGGAAGCGCAAAATCTCCAGGGCTGCGCTGCTCTGGATGGCGGCCTGCACTGCCGCGGGGTCCTGCACGGCCACTTTGGCCTGCACCTCGAAACTTTCTTCCTGGGTGGCGCCTTCGATGGCGACCAGTTTGGAGAGGACGGATTTTTCCCGCTGGATGAGGAAGGCGTCTATGCGGCGGGCGTATTCTTGCGCTTCGGCCAGCAACTCGGCCTCGTTCAGGGTCAGGAGTTGCCGTTCGCGCATCACCCAGCGGCCTTCAATCATCACGTCGGTCACGTCGGTGGATTTGGAAGCGTACACCAGTTGGGCGTAGCGTCCGTCGGGGTCGCGGGCGAAGCGAGGGGCGTTGTGGAGGGGGGAGAGGTCCACCAAAATCAGGTCGGCGCGTTTGCCGGGTTCCAGCGAGCCGGTGACCTCGCCCAGGTGGATGGCGCGCGCTCCCATGCGGGTTGCCATGTCAATGGTGGTGCGCGCCGGAACCACGGTGGGGTCGCCGGTGCTGCCTTTGGCGAGGAAATTCGCCAGGCGCATTTCCTCGAACATATCCAGGTCGTTGTTGGAGGCCGGCCCGTCGGTGCCGATGCCCACATTGAGGCCGACTTCCAGCATCTTGGCGACGGGGGCGATGCCGGAGGCCAGTTTCATGTTCGAGGAGGGGTTGTGCGCCACGCCCGCTCCGAACTGCTTGAGCGTGTGCATTTCGCCTTCGTCAATGTGGACGCAGTGGGCGGCAATCACTTTGGCGTCGAAGATGTGCTGTTTTTTGACGTAGGGGATGACCGGCATGCCGTGTTCATTGACCATGTTCTCCACTTCCAGGGCGGTTTCGGCCAGGTGGATGTGGAGCGGCACGTCGAACTCGGCGGCCAGGGCTGCGCTGGCTTGCAGGATTTCATCCGTGCAGGTGTAGGGGGCGTGTGGGGCGATGGCAGGGACGATGAGAGGGTGCCCTTTCCAGCGTTCGATGAAGCCGCGGGTGTATTCCAGGGCGTCTTCGTAGGAGGGGGCATCCGGCGATGGGAATTTGAGGATGGTTTGACCGCATACGCCGCGCACTCCGGCCTCAGCAACAGCCTGGGCGACATCTTCTTCGAAGTAGTACATGTCGGCGAAGGCGGTGATGCCGCCGCGGATGAATTCTGCCATGGCGAGTTTCGTCCCCAGGCGCACGAATTCCGGCGAGACGAATTCGCGTTCCACGGGCATCATGTAACCCAGCAGCCACACGTCCAGGCGCAGGTCGTCGGCCAGGCCGCGGAGCAACGTCATGGGTACGTGGGTGTGGACGTTCACCAGGCCGGGCATGAGCACTTTGCCGCCGCAGTCCAGCGTTTCTTTGCCCTCGTACTGGCGGGTGATGTCTTTCTCGGGGCCTACGGCAACGATACGGTTGCCGCTCACGGCCACTGCGCCTTGCTCGTACTGCGTGTACGTCTCGTCCATTGTCAGCACGGCGGCGTTGGTGAGGAGGATGTCAACGGTTTGGGACATGGGAGGGTAGTCGGGTAGTCGGGTAGTCGGGTAGTCAGGTAGTCGGGTAGTCAGGTAGTCGGGTAGTCGGGTAGTCAGGTAGTCGGGTAGTCAGGTAGTTGGGTAGTCAGGTAGTTGGGTAGTCAGGTAGTCGGGTAGTTGCTTGGTTGCCTGGTTGGGTAGTTTATG
Source organism: Anaerolineales bacterium (assembly GCA_024763355.1). GTDB lineage: Bacteria > Chloroflexota > Anaerolineae > Anaerolineales > DRKV01 > DRKV01. The sequence goes on along the minus strand of JANTFR010000077.1, from coordinate 7,453 downwards.
GGCTGTCGCCCGTCGTCCGCGGTCTGTCGTCTGTGGTCCGTCCTCCGTCGTCCCCCTCACAACTTCCGCAGCAAATTGAGGGCGTGGTTGACGGCCCATTGCACGGCCATGGCGGGCGGGCCGCCGTAGGGACGCGCCAGGTGCTGCTCTCCCTGCGGGGTGACCAGCACGATGAAGATGTCCTGACGCTCCTCTCCGGGGCGCAGCACCACGCCCAGCCCGACCTGCGCGGCGCGGTTCTGGCGGTATTCGTCCGTGATGCGGCGCAAATCTTCGTTGGAGGGCGCCGTGGTGAGCAGTTCGCCGCCCGCGAAGGGGGTATCTTCCTCCTCCGAGGCCAGGCGGCGTACCAGACGGCCTCCCAGGCCGGATTCCACGACGGCCACGCGCCAGTTCTGCTTGCGGAGGGCCTGGAGAGCGGTCTGTTCCAGCGTTTCTCCGTCCGCGCCGTACACCCAGATGCCCAGGCGGGCGCGCACTTCCTCCTCCACGGGAGCAATCAGGGCGTCGGCCTCTTCCTCGCTGCCCGCTTTGGCTGTGATGCGGACGTCCACCTGCCCGGAATGGGCGGCTAGCCCCACCGTGGGGTTGGAGAGTTCCTCCAGGTCGCCGATGAGGGCGTCGATATTCGACTCGCCCGCCCCGGCGGTGTGCAGGATGCGGGCCTTGATGACGCCCAGGTTGGGGAAGCGTTCCCGCAGGTAGGGCAGGACGTCGTTTTGCATCAGATGTTCCATTTCGCGAGGGACGCCGGGCAGCGAGATGACCGTCCCCATTTCGCCTTCCATGCGGAAAGCGGGAGCGGTGCCGACCGGGTTTTCAATGGCTGCCGCGCCCTGCGGGATGTACGCCTGCCGTTTGTTGTTCTCGGTCGGCTTGCGCCCGAAACGGGCGAAACGTGCTTGGATTTGCTCCCACAATTCGGGGCGGAACTCGGTTTCCACCCCGAAGGCCAGGGCAACGGCCTCGCGGGTGGGGTCGTCTATCGTAGGGCCAAGCCCGCCGGTGGTGATGACCACGTCGCAGCGCTGCAAGGCCTCGCGCATTGCCTGGGCGATACGTTCGGCGTTGTCGCCGACGCTGGTCTTGCGGTACAGGTCCATCCCGATACGGCGCAGTTCACGGGCGATGTAACGGGCGTTGGTGTCGGTAATTTCTCCGAGCAAAATCTCGGTTCCAATGGTGATAATTTCGGCTGATGGCATGATGTTTTTTTTAGTTCATTGGTTCATTGGTCGAATTGGTCTGATTGGTCTTGTTGGTCGAGTGGTCGGGATTGGTCGCACCTCGCACCTCGCACGTCGTCCGTCGTCCGCCTCACACCACGTTGTACTCGCGTATCAGGCGGCCTTCGGTGAAGCGTGCCAAATCCAGCATGGAAACATCCACCGTTTGCGCTGCGCCGTCCAGGATGATTTCGGCCATCAACTGGCCGGCAATCGGCCCGTGCATGAAGCCGTGGCCCGAAAAACCGGCCACCAGGTAGAATCCCTCCAGGGGGGTAGCGCCGAAAATGGGGTGGGCATCCGGAGTGACCTCGTACAGGCCGGCCACCCGGCTGGCCGCTCCGGCCCGTTCCAAAAGGGGCATCCGTTCGATAGCGGCCTCCATGTGGGTCAGTTCCCAATCGGGGTCTACGTTCTGGCTGAATCCCGGCTGTTCGTGCGGGTTGGACATGCCGGTCAGCAGGCCGTTCCCCTCGCGGTGGAAGTAGAGCGCTTGGGCAAAGTCTATCACAAAGGGGAAATCGGCGGGGATTTCGGGCAGCGGGGTGGTGGTCAGCCATTGGCGGCGCAGGGGCGTGATGGGAACCTCCACCCCGGCCATCTCGCTGATGACCCCGGCCCAGGGGCCGGCCGCGTTGACCACCACGGGAGCGGCAATCTCCCCCTGGGTGGTGTGCACACTTTGAATGCGGCCTCCCTTGACGGTAAAGCCGGTTACCTCCGTCTCGGAGAGCGCCCGCACCCCCAGGCGCTGGGCGGCCTTCAGGTATCCCATCACCACCCCGTTGGGGTCCACCAGCCCGTCATCGGGACCGAAGGTTCCCGCCAGGGCGTCGTCGAAGCGCATCAGCGGCAGGCGGCGGCGGATTTCGTCTCCCTCCAACCATTCCGTCTCTACGCCCAGGGAGTGCTGCAAGGCGACGTTGCGCTGAAAAGCGGCGACATCCGTCTCGTTGGTCAGGACGAAGAGATAGCCGCATTTGCGGTAGTCAATCGGATAGCCGATTTCCTCCTCGAAGCGCTCCAGCATGGGCAGACTCGCCAGCGAGAGGCGGATGTTGACCTCGGTGGCGAACTGGTAGCGCACGCCGCCCGCACAGCGACCGGTGGCGCCCGTTCCGAAGAATTCTTCCTTCTCGACGAGGATGATGTCTTTCACCCCGCGAGCGGCCAGGTGATAGGCGGTGCTGACGCCCATCACGCCCCCTCCGATGATGACGATGTTGGCGGTTTGGTTCATGGGTTGGTTCATTAGTTCATTGGTTCATCGGTTTGTTGCATGGGGGCAGCGGTTGCCAACCTCGCAACTCCCTACCTTGCAACGCTTCTCATCGCCAGCCGCGCCGCCAGGGCGTCTTGCACGGCCACGCCCACGGATTTGAAGACGGTGATTTGGGTATCGTCTTTGCGTCCGGGGGCTGCTCCGGCAATGACGGCCCCCAGTTCGGTCAGGTCTTGCGGGGAGAGCAGGCCCGCTTCCACCGCCGCTATGATTTCCCCCGCCTCTGCCAGGACGGCCTCCCGGCTGTCCACGAAGACGGCGGCGCGGCGCAAGGTTTCTGGCGGCAATTCTACCATTTGCGGTGTGTAGGAGCCGATGCCGTTGATGTGGACGCCGGGTTTCAGGGCGGCATCCTCGAAGACCGGGGCGGTGGCGGTGGTCGCCGTGCAGATGACGTCGGCCCCCTCCACGGCCTGCCGCGGGGATGAGGCTGCCCGCAGGCGGGCGCGCACCTGAGGCTGCATCTCGGCGATGTAAGCCTCCACACGAGCGGCATCGGGGTCGTAAATCCAGGCGGTTTCGATGGGACGCACGGCGCAGACGGCCTCCAGTTGGGTGCGCGCCTGGGTTCCCGCCCCGAAGATGGCGGCCACGCGGCTATCGGGACGCGCCAGCAGGTCGGTGGCCGCGCCGGAGGCCGCTCCCGTGCGGCGGGCGGTCAGCACGGCCCCCTCCAGCAAAGCCAGGGGACGCCCCGTATCCGGCTCCAGGGCGAGCACCGCGGCCTGAATGAAAGCCAGCCCGCGGGCCGGGTTGCGCGGAAACAGCGAGACAATCTTGACCGCCAGCGCTTCGCCCCCCTCGGTTTGGACGTAGGCGGGCATCAGCAGGGTGGCGGCCTCGTGCGGCGGAATCTCCAGGCGGCTGCGCAAAGGAACCTGCGCCTTGCCCAGCGTGAGCGCCGCGTAGGCCTCCTTCATCGCCTCGATGAGTTCCGGCATGGGCAGTGCGGCGCGGGTTTGTTGGGCGTCGAGGATGAGCATGGGAGGTAGTTAGGTAGTTGCCTGGTTAGGTAGTTGGGTAGTTGCCTGGTTAGGTAGTTGCCCGGTCGCGTGGTCGGGGTCGTCCGTGGCCTGTAGTCCGTGGTCTGTCGTCTGTCGCCCGTCGTCTGTGGTCTGTGGTCTGTCGTCCACCGTCCACGGTCCACAGTCTGCCGTCTACCGTCCACGGTCTGTCGCCCGCCACCCGATAGCGAAAAGCGCAGCCGAGCAAATTGCAACCCGACTGCGCTTGTGCCTTTTCGATTGGGAGAATTTACTCCATGCCGAGGTAGGCCTTCTGCACCATCTCGTTCTCCTTCAAGGCAGATGCCTTGTCGGTGAGGACGATTTGCCCGGTTTGCAGCACGTAGCCGCGGTGGGCGATGGAGAGCGCCATCAAGGCGTTCTGCTCCACCAGCAAGACGGTCGTGCCTTGCTGGTTGATTTCCACGATGGTGTCGAAAATGGCCTCCACCAGTACGGGAGCCAGCCCCATGGATGGTTCGTCCAGCAGCAGCAAACGGGGCTTTGCCATCAAGGCGCGGGCGGTAGCCAGCATTTGCTGCTCACCGCCGGAGAGCGTCCCGGCCACCTGATTGCGGCGTTCCTTCAGGCGGGGGAAGAGGGCAAAGACGCGTTCCAGGTCTTTCTTGATGCCCTCCCTGTCCGTGCGCAGGTAAGCGCCCATATCCAGATTCTCGGCGACGGTCAATTTGGCGAAGATGCCGCGCCCTTCCGGAACCATGGAGACGCCGCGGGCCACGATTTTGTGGGCGGGGTAGGGGGCCAGGTCTTCCCCTTCCAGGCGCACCGTGCCTTTGCGGGGTTTGAGCAGCCCCGTGATGGTGCGCAGCGTCGTGGTTTTCCCCGCCCCGTTGGAGCCAATCAGGGTGACGATTTCCCCCTCCTCGACGGTCATGGAGATGCCTTGCAGAGCGTGGATGTGCCCGTAGTAGGCGTGTACGTTTTCGAGTTCAAGCATTGCCATTGACGCACTCTCCTCACGATGCCGTGGCGACGGCTGCGGTGTTGTCTAACCCCGAGGCGGCGCCGCGGCCCAGATAGGCCTCGACGACGCGCGGGTTGCGCTGGATGTCTTCCGGCTGTCCCTCGGCAATCTTGGTGCCGAAATCCAGCACGGTAATCTTGTCGCTGATGGTCATCACTACCTTCATATCGTGCTCAATCAACAGGATGGTGATGCCCAGTTCGTCGCGCAGCATCTCGATGAACTCAATCATCTCCTCGGTTTCCTTCGGGTTCATGCCCGCAGTCGGCTCGTCCAGCAAAAGCAACTTAGGCTTGCTTGCCAGGGCGCGGGCCACCTCCAGACGGCGCTGCGCCCCGTAGGGCAGGTTGCGCGCCAGACTGTCGCCCAGCCCTTTCAGCCCGACGAACTCCAGCAAACGCTGGGCTTCCTTGAGCGCCTCGGCTTCTTCCTTCAGGAAGCGGGGGGTGCGGAAGATAGCCTCCGCCCAGAAAGTTTTCAAGTGGGGGTGTTCTCCGACCATGATGTTCTCCAAAGCGGTCATGTTGGAGAACAGGCGGATGTTCTGGTAGGTGCGGCTGATGCCCAAACGGGTGATGTGGTCGGTGGAGAGGCCCTGAATCTCGTGCCCGTCGAAGATGATTTTGCCCTCTTCGGGGGTGTAGAAGCCCGTGATGCAGTTGAAGAAGGTGGTCTTCCCGGCTCCGTTAGGCCCGATGACGCTGTAAATCTGCCCTTCCAGAATTTCCAAACTGAGATTGTTGACTGCCACCAGCCCGCCGAAGCGCTTGGTGACGTCTTTGGCAATCAAAATCGGTTCCATGGATGACTCCTCAGTCCGCTGCTGCGGGGACGGATTCTGTCTCGTCCCACGCTTCTTCTTCGCCGCGCAATTCCCGCTTGCGGGCGGCCTCCGGCCAGAAGCCCTCCGGTTTGACCAGCATCATCACAATCAGGAGGATGCCGTACATCAGCAACCGGTATTCGGCAAATTCACGCAGCAATTCCGGCAGACCAACCAGGATGGCCGCTCCGACCACGACGCCCGGCAGACTTCCCAGCCCGCCGACGATAATCAGACTTAGCACGTTGATGGAGACCAAAATCCCGAAACTGTTAGGGAAGATGTTGTGCAGGCGGGAGGCGAAAATTGCCCCGGAAGTGGCGGAAAAGCCCGCCCCGATGGCGAAGGCCAGCAGTTTAGTCTGCACCAGGTTGATGCCCATGGCCTCGGCCACGTCCTCGTCCTCGCGCATCGCCATCCATTGGCGTCCCAGGCGGGAATCGCGCAGGCGAGAGGCAATGAAAGCCGCAATGGCCGAACCGACGAGCACCAGGTAGTACATGTACTCCGGCTTGTTGAGTTCAAAGCCGAAGATGGATGGGCTGGGGATGCCCAACACGCCTTGCGCCCCGCCGATGATGGGGGCCAGCCAGTTGGAATAGGCCAGCACGCGGATGATTTCGCCGAAGCCCAGGGTGACGATAGCCAGGTAGTCGCCGCGCATGTTCAGCACGGGGAAGCCCAGCAGAACGCCGAACATGACGCCCACCAGGATGCTGACGGGTAGCGCAAGCCAGAAGTTCAGCACGCCGCCGCCCGGTCCCTGCGGGCTGGTCAGCACGCCCATGGTGTAAGCCCCGAAGGCGAAAAAGGCTACGTATCCCAGGTCGAGCAACCCGGCGTAGCCGACCACGATGTTCAGCCCCATACCCATCATTACATACAACCCGACGATGAAGAGTACCTGACTGAGAAATTGCCCTACCATCCAGGGCAAGGCCAGCATGAAAATGATGCCCAGGATGAGGAAATAGCGCCGCCATTGGCTTTGCGCCGCGGGGGGCATGGTTTCCCATTTCCGGCGGCCTTTTTCTCCTGTCCCCATGTAAGAGAAGGCAAAAGTGATGAGGAACAGCACCACCGCGGCAATCGGGTTGAGCGATTTGTTCTGGAACATCCAGCGTACCGCGCTCCGCCCGATGAATTTTTCCAGAATGGTGGCTGCGTTCTCGGAGAAGAGACCGAGGAGCAAAATCCACAACAAACCGTTGATGAGCGCCTTGCGCCATCGCTCGTTCATCAATTCGAACGATGCTCCGGCCAACCCCAAAATGGCGGAGAGTACCACCAGGGCGATGCTGCCCGCGGCCGGGCCAAGGCCGAAGGTTATCAATTGCACCAGTTCGTCGTTGATGTTGACGAACATGGGGTTTATCGGGAAAAGCGTCCCCATGATGACCAGAATCAAGGGGGGCAGCCCCGCCACGAAGCCGGCCAGCAGCCCCATAGGAATTACGCTTTTGCGTTGCCCGCTCTTGATGAAAGCGCGTCCCGTGAGGTAGCCTGCCGTTAGAGCGCCCCCTACGGCCAGGATTTGTCCCACGTTGACGAACGTTCCCAGCAGGTTTCGCACCGAGAAGGTGAGCACCATACCGATAGCCCCGAAATACAGGGTAACGACGCCGCCCAACAAACCCAGACGGACCGCCGTGCGCCAATCCAGAAGAGTAGTGTCTTGTGCCTGGTTCATGCTTGCACCTCTCATGCTTTCTTCTCGGCCAGACGTTCACCGAAAATACCTTGCGGGCGGAAGATGAGAATGAGCACCAGCACGGTAAAGGCGATTGCGTCCTTGAGTTGGTTGGCGGCAGGGATGCCCAGCCCTTCGAGAAAGAGATTGGGCCCCAAAGCCTCGATGACGCCCAGCAGAATGCCGCCCAACATGGCCCCCGGCACATTGCCGATACCGCCTAACACGGCGGCGGTAAAGGCTTTGATGCCCGGAATGAAGCCCATGAAGAAATACACGCCCTGGGGGCGGAATAGCCCGTTGAATACGCCCGCTACACCGGCCAACAGGCCGCCGACGGCAAAGGTGAAGACGATGACGCTGTCTATGTCAATCCCCATCAGGCGGGCGACTTCCTTGTCTTCCGAGACGGCGCGCATGGCCTTCCCGATTTTGGTGCGCTC
>JANTFR010000076.1 GCA_024763355.1 Anaerolineales bacterium | reverse complement strand
CCGGGAGGCAGGCCGCGGGCTTTCAAGTCTTCGCCGGTGATACGCGGGCGGGTGTGCTGCCATACGGTCTGGTAGGCGCGCAGACGGGCGCGCAGGGCCTCGTCTTTCAGGGCCAGGTAGCAGGCATAGAGCGACAGGCCGCGGATATGCCAGTTTTCCAGGGTGAAGGTGAAGCGGCTGGGCGGCAGGTCTGCCAGGGCGGGGAGAGCATTCCACAGGCGGGCGGCGTTGCCGATGGCATCTTCCAGGCGGCGGGGCATCTTCAGGTGGAGGGCTACCCCGCGGGCACGGCCTTCGGGGAGACGGAGCAGCCACAGGGTGTAGGACAACGCTCTGGGGTACGGTATCCGCTCCAAACCGCGTTCGGCTTCCCATTCCGGGGGCGCAGGATTGTGGGGGTGGGTGCTCAACTCGGCAGCGACCTCCGCATCCCACGGCAGGTCGGGATGGATGGCCTCCAGCAGGTTGAGTTCGTGGAGACGCTCCAGCATGGGGACGGCGCGGGGTTCGTCCAGAATGTGGTCCAGTTCGTGGCGGACGCGGTGGCCGGAGAGACGCCCCAGGAGAGGTAGGGCCTCGGCGAGGAGTTCCAGGGTGCGGCTCTCGATTTGGAAGCCGAAGCGCTGCTCGAAGCGCACGGCGCGTAGCATCCGGGTGGGGTCGTCCACGAAGGAGAGGGAGTGCAAGACGCGGATGAGACCTTTTTGCAGGTCGTTGAGACCGCCCCAATAGTCGTGCAGTTCGCCGTAGTGGGGGCCGTCGAGGCGCAGCGCCAGGGTGTTGATGGTGAAATCGCGGCGGTGCAGGTCGAGTTTGATGCTGCCGCGCTCCACGGTGGGCAGGGCGGTGGGATGGGTGTAGTATTCGGCGCGGGCGCTGATGAGGTCCAGGAAGGGCGGCAGGGTCTCGGCCTGGGGATAATCGGGCGGCAGGAACCATTTGGCTGTGCCGAAGCGCTTGTGGCTGGTAAGGCGTCCGCCGTGACGGGCCTGGAGCGCCCTGCCCAGGGTGATGGCGTCGCCCTCCACGACCAGGTCGAAATCAAGAGAGGGATGGCCGAGGAGCAGGTCGCGCACGAAGCCGCCCACGATGTAGAGCGCCAGGCGCATCTCGGTGGCGGTCTCGACGACGGTTTTGAGCAGGCGCAGACGGGGGGCGGGCAGAGCCTTCTCCAGCCGCTCGGCCAGGTTTTGCAGACCGCTGCGGGGGTGGGAGGGTGCCAGGGTCTTGAGCAGGTCGGTGCGGGTGACGATGCCGATGATGTGCCCATCCTCGGGGGAGACTACGGGAATCTGCCCCCAGCCGGTGCGGGTCATCACATCCTGCAGGTATTCGACGGAATCTTCGGGACGCACGGTGACGCTGCCGGCCTGCATCAAACTTCGCACGGGCAGGTTGAGTTTGTGCGCCAGGGAGCGGTCTACGGCGCGGCGGGTGAGCAGCCCGATGACCCGGCCGTTTTCCACCACGGGGTAGCCTTCGTAGCCGTAGCGCTGCATTCGGGCGGCGGCTTCTTCGGCGGGGGTCTCGGGGGAAAGCACCTGCGGCCCGCGGGACATGATTTGCGCCACAGTGACGGCGGGATGAATGTGCTGCGGCAGGACGCGGAGCAGTTCGGCGCGTACTTCGGGGAGGGGACGCTCCCGGATGAGGGCCGCGGCGGCCCGCGGGTGGCCGCCGCCCCCAAAGTGCCGGGCTACCGCGCCGGCATCCACATTTTCGCTTATCGAGCGGGCAATCAACTGGACGCCGCTGCGCGTCTCGATGAGCAGGAAGAGACCGTCCGGTTCGAGCACGTTGCGCAGTTTGTGGGCGATGGTGGAGAGTTCTTCTTCCACTTCGCGGGCGTCGGCCTGGCTGATGATGATGGTGTAGCCGTGGATGCTGTGCGTCTGGGCGTTGAGGCTCAGTTCCCGGTAAATTTTCTCCTGCGTCAGGGAAAGCGGGTGATTGAGAAACTCCACCGCGATGGAGAGGCTGGCGCCCTGCTCCAGCAGGTAGGCGGCGGCCCGCACGTCCCGCGCCGTGGTGCGGCTGTAGGTCAGGGAGCCGGTGTCCTCGTAAATGCCCAGGAGCAGCAGGGTGGCCTGGATGGCGGTCAGCGGGGTGCTGCTGTCTTGCAGGGTTTCCACGAACAGGGTGGTATTGGCCCCCAGATTCTCAGTGCATACTTCCCAATGGGGGGGCAGCCCTTCCCGGCGCTCGTGGTGGTCAATCACCGTAACGGGGGTATTCTCTCGCATCCCTTTGACGCTTACCAGCGATTGAGTGTCCACCAGGGTGACGTGTTCCACCGGTTCGGCGGGCAGGTCGCGGCGCTCGACGAAGGGCAGTTCCATCCCATAGAGGGTCAGGAAAGCGCGCAAATTGCGATTCAGGCGCGCCGGCAGCACCGGGATGGCTTCCTCATCCAGAAGATGGGCGCCCAGCAGCGAGGCCAGGGCGTCGAAATCGGTCTGTTCGTGTGTGAGGATGAGTTTCATAACTGCCGGACGGCGGATGGTAGACGGTAGACAGTGGATGGTAGACGGTGGACGGTGGACTACCCGACTACCCGACACGTTCCTCATTGTACTGCAAGAAAGGGGAGTACTCAAGAAACGGATGAAATCCCGGATGCCCGGCCCGAAATTCGCTCCCGGCAGTTTTTTGTTATAATCCCCCCCAACGGATTTACAGGCACTCACCGCCTGCATCGCTTTATGTGCTCCAAAGGCTCTCTCGCCTGAAAGGCATCCCATGCCCGCCCTTTCTCTCCCCGAAACCCATCCCTGGCCGTTTGGCACGGCAGAATTAACTGCCGGCCTGCGCCGTCATACGGGGGACCCCGCCTTGCGGATTCGTTCCATCGAAGAGCGGGAGATTCCCGACCGTCGGCCTTCCGTAGGGCGCATTCGCGGCCTTCAGGTGGAGGCCGCGGGCAGTACGGGAACCTACACTTTCTCCCTGGCGCTCAAAGAACCGCGGCAAAGCGGCACCACCAGAGCGGGCAGCGCCGGGCCGGCCGTGCGGGAGGCATCCTTTTACCGGGATTTGGCTTCTTACCTGCCGGTGCGTACACCCCGCATCTATGCTCTGGAACCCGCCGGCAAGTGGATTGTGATGGAGTGCCTGCGCGATGGCCGTCAACCGGAGACCTGGAGCGCGGAGGACTACCTGCGGGCTGTGGAGCAGTTGCTCGTCTTGCACGACACCTTCTGGAATCTGGGTGATGACTTGGCGGTGTATTCCTGGTTGGCGCGTCCCCTGGATGCTACCCTGGAAGTCCATCTTCGCATTGCGGAGGATGCCGTTTCCCGTTTGCTGGCAGCCGCCCCGCAGGAAATCCGCCAAAAGCCGCTCCCCTGGGAAGTGCTTCTCCCTCGCCTGGTGGAACGAGCCAGAGGGATTGCTGCCGTCCTGCGGCAGATGCCTGCCACCCTGCTGCACGGGGATTACTGGCCGGGCAACATCCACATGGATGCTCAAGGGCGCCTTGTGGTCTACGACTGGCAGGAAGCGGGCATTGGTCCCGGCCTGCTGGACTTGGTCTCGCTGGTACAATCCAGCGCCTGGTGGTTTCCGAAAGTTCCTCTCCCTGCCGAAGCCCTTGTCGCTCACTACCGCCAGGGCCTGGAGCGCATGACCGGACAGACGTGGGATGAAACGGAGTGGCGCATCTTGTGGGGGCACGGCCTGATGTGGGTTTTCCTGACTCGCTGGCTGGACCTTCTGGCGAACACCCCCGTCCCCCTCTTGCGGGCCCAGGCCGAAACGTTGACTGCCCTGTGGCTTGCCCCGATACATGCCTGCCTGCAAGAATTCTACCCGGAGGCTTGAATGCGCATCACCGTCTTTGGCGGCTCCAAACCCAGACCCGGCGAAACCGCGTACGAGGAGGCCCTCACCCTGGGGCGTCTCCTGGGCGCGGCGGGACACACCGTCCTGACCGGCGGCTACATCGGCACGATGGAGGCCGTTTCCCGCGGGGCGGCGGAGAGCGGCGGGCACGTCATCGGCGTGACCTGTGCGGAAATCGAGACCTGGCGCGGTATCGGTCCCAACCCCTGGGTGCAGGAAGAAATCCGCCGCGCCACCTTGAACGAACGTCTCCGCACGCTGATAGAAAGTTGCGAAGCGGCCATTGCCCTGCCGGGCGGCATCGGTACGCTTACGGAAGTCAGTCTGATGTGGTCGCAGATGCAAATCCGGGCCATCTCCCCCCGCCCCTTGCTGCTGGTAGGGGAAGGTTGGCAGCGCACTTTCGAGGCCTTCTTCGCCTCCCTGGGTGCATACGTCGCCCCAGCCGACCGCGCCTTGCTCACCTTTGTCCCCGATGTGACCGGTGCTGTGCGGGCGTTGGGCGAGAGGCCGTAAAAGGACAGACCGTGGACGGTAGATAACGGACGACAGACCGTAGACCATAGACCACAGACCGTAGACCAACCAATGCACCAATGCACCAATGAACCGATGCACCGATGAACTAATGCACCAATGAACCAATAACCCAATGAACCAAAAACTCACCCCCCGTTCCGAAAACTACTCCGAGTGGTACACCCAGGTGGTGTTGCGCGCCGAAATGGCCGATTACGCCCCTGTGCGCGGCTGCATGGTCGTGCGTCCTTACGGCTGGACCCTGTGGGAGAACATCCAGCAGGCCCTCGATAAACGCTTCAAGGCCACCGGTCACCAAAACGCGGCCTTCCCACTGCTGATTCCCATGTCCTTTCTGGAAAAAGAGAAACAGCACGTGGAAGGTTTCTCCCCCGAACTGGCCGTTGTCACCGTCGGCGGCGGGCAAACCCTGGAAGAGCCGCTCGTGGTGCGCCCGACCTCCGAGACCATCATCGGCTACATGTACTCCAAGTGGATAAAATCCTATCGCGACCTGCCGGTGCTCATCAATCAGTGGGGCAACGTCGTGCGCTGGGAGATGCGTACCAAACTCTTCCTCCGCACCCTGGAATTCTACTGGCAGGAAGGTCACACCGCCCACGCCACCGCGGAAGAAGCCGAGGCCGAGACGCGCCAGATGCTGGATGTGTACTACGATTTCGCCGTCAATGAGGCCGCCGTGCCCGTCATTCGGGGCGTCAAAACCGAGCGGGAGAAGTTTGCCGGAGCGGAGCGTTCCTACACTATCGAGGCCATGATGGGCGACAAGAAGGCTCTCCAATCGGGCACCTCCCACAACCTGGGGCAGAATTTCGCCAAGGCCTTCGACATCCAGTACCTGGACGAGAACAACGAATTGCAATACGCCTGGACGACCTCTTGGGGGCTTTCCACCCGCTTCGTGGGCGCCATCATCATGACCCATGGCGATGACCAGGGCTTGATTCTCCCGCCGCGGCTGGCTCCCATTCAGGTGGTGCTTGTCCCCATCTGGAAGAAGGCCGCCGAGAAGGAGGCTGTCCTCCCTGTGGCCCGCGAGTTGGCTGCCCGTCTGAAAGAAACCGGTCTGCGTGTGGAAGTGGACGATACCGATAACAGAACTCCCGGCTGGAAGTTCAACTACTGGGAGATGAAGGGCGTCCCCCTGCGGGTGGAAATCGGCCCGCGGGATGTCGCCAAGAAAGCCGTCGTCCTGGCGCGGCGCGATGTGCCGGGGCGGGAAGGCAAAATTTTCGGCGTCCCTATGGAAGAAGCCCCTGCCCGTATCACCCAAATGCTGGATGAAATTCAAGCCGCCCTCTTGCAGCGCGCCACCGAGTTTCGGGATGCCAACATCCACGATGTGGCCTCTTACGAGGAACTCAAGGAGGTAGTCGGCGCGGGCGGCTGGGCGCGCGGCTGGTGGGCCGGCACCTCGGAGGAGGAAGCCCGCATCAAGGAGGAGACCGGCGTCACCATCCGCTGCATCCCCTTCGAGCAGCCCGAAGGCTCCGGCAGGTGTCTGTACACGGGCCGCCCGGCGGAGAAAGTGGCCCTGTTTGCCAAAGCCTACTGATGCCCGCTATCCAACTTGACCGTCTGGAAAGACAAATTGCGGCTCTTCGGGATACCCTGGACGAGCCGCATTCTCTTGTGCGCCAATTGCGGGAACTGTTTGCCTTCTACTCCGACCCGGCGCGGCGGGCGGGGCAATCCGGGATGCCCGCTCCGCTGCTTTCCATCTACCATACTCCCCGGCAAGTAGTGCGTCTGGTTACCCGCCGCCTCTCCGCCTGGGTGCAGCCCCTCCCGGAGCGCGGCCTGGCCCTGTGCGATGCCCTGTGGGAAACGGCCAATCTGGAATGCCGCCGCGTGGCCGCCGGCGTGCTGGGGAACCTGCCCCTCCTGGTGGAGGATGCCGTTTTGGAGCGTCTGGAAATCTGGCTGGAAGGGACCCCCGAAGTGGCTTTTCGTGATGAAATCATTTCCCTTGCCACCCGAAACATCCGCACCGGTGAGGCCCAAGCCTTCGTGCGCTGGGTGGAAGAACGCCTCCACGCTCAGGAAGCCCAGATGCAATTGACGGCCTTGCAGGCGGCGCGGCATTGGCTGGATGACCCCGATTTCGATAACTTGCCGCTGGTATTTCGCTGGCTGCGTCTCCTCTCCACCGATTTGCCCTCCAATCTCCGCCCGGAATACGCCGACATCCTGCAAACCCTGGCGCGGCGCTCCCCGCAGGAGACAGCCTATTTCCTGCGTTCCCTGGTGCAGGCCCACAATACCCCGCCGATGCGCCTTCTCGTGCGGCGCGTCCTCCCCTCCCTGCCGGAGACCTGGCGGGGGGAAGTGCTCGATTGACGGGATGCCTTCCCCAATGTATTCTCCCCCCCCTGTTGGGGGAGCACCCTGCGGGTATGCTTCGCGAGGGTTGGGGGTGGGGGCAGGTGGAATTACACCCTGTTGCGAAAACGGCGCTCCATCGGAGCGCCGTTTTCGTCTCTACCGTTCCCCCTCTCGGGATGCGGATTTTTCGCCCGCGGTCACTACTTCCACAATCACGGGGCCTTTGCCGGGGTGCTGTTTGTGGCTGCCGTCGCAAAAGGGGAACTTTTTGGATGCGAAGCAGCGGCACAAAGCCACTTTTTCGTCCGGCGTCATCTTGACGGTGGTGAGGGGATGGGTTTCTCCCTGGGTGGTGTGTTGTATCATGCGGTTTTCTCCGTGGAATCTTGCCCCTTCCCCAAAAGGGGAAAGGGTGAGGGGAAGATTGCAGGCACAATTCGTCAGGAATGCGCCTTCTCGCCCGCCAATCTTGCGGCGGCGAGGCGATTCAAACTGACCCCGGCCTCTGCGGCTTCGATGGCAAGCCGGCGGTGCTGTTCGGGAGGAATTCTCACAACGAACTTGCCGCTGTAATGTCGCGTAGCAAGCGGTTCGGGAACGGCCTCGCCATTGGCCTGCATATCGGCCACTACATCGGCCACAACCCTGCGAATGCCCGCCAACGCCTCCTCAGGCGTAGAGGCCAGCCAACTCAAACTGGGAAATTCGGCGCACAGGCCGAGATATTCCTGGTCTTCTTCCGACCAGGTCAGGCGATAGGTGTAACGGTCATTTTTCAACATCTTGTGCTCTCTTCATACAGGACTCTACACAGATTTGTGGGGTAAAGACTTCCGAGATTTTGACGAGAGCCGCTCCAGACGAACACCGTCCTGGGGAAATCTCGGAAGTCTGTCTTTCCTACCCCACAATTCTACATTGCCCCGCTTTTTCTTACGGCGTCGGCGTTGGCAGCGGGATGACGGGGATAATTTGCAGCGTGGGGAAGATGAACGGCGGCAGCAGGGAGGGGACAGGGGTGGTGCCGCCTCCGGCGGTGCATTCTGGCGGGGGCGTCCCCGAGTAGGTGGGCGTCAGGGCCGAACTTTCTTCCACGAACTCCGTCCCTGTCCAGCGGGCGATGACCTCCTCCGTGTTGCACGGACAGCAATTCGGTTCCCCGTAGAGATACACGCTGCGGGTGAAGAACAACCGCGCCCCCTCCAGCCGCCAGGAGCCGTTCGTCCCGTTGTTGTAGTACACCTGCTGCATGGTGGAGCCGTCCCAACGGTAGATGCTCAACTCCAGCGGCGCGCCGGAACCGCTGTACCGCACCGGCACGACCAGCAATTGCTCGCATCCCCCGAAGGGATAGAACCCCAGCGTGTCCTCAAACTGGCGTTCCATCGGGTCGCCGCTGGCGATTGCCCACACGCTCTCCCACGTGGAGCCGTTCCAGTTTTGCACCGTAACCGTCTTGCCCAGCGAACCCCCGTCGCTGAGGAGCAGGCGTTGATAGGTGCCGTCGCAGTTCAAACTGACCCCGTCTTCCGGGATGCCGGGAGTAGGCGTGAGCGTGGGCGTCTCGGTAGGACGCGGCGTGGGGGTAGGTGGATGACCGGGGTCGGGGTCTACGTTGTCGGGCGAGCCGTCGCCGTCGGTATCGCCCAGCACGGGGCTGGTGCCCATCTCGTTGACTTCTACCCCGTCCGGGAGCGTGTCGCCGTCGCTGTCCACTTTGCGGGGGTCGGTGCCCCAGCGGATTTCCTCGCCGTCCACCAGCCCGTCGCCGTCCGTATCGGCCTTGAGCGGGTCGGCGCCGGCGGATTGCTCCTCGCCGTCCTTCAACCCGTCGCCGTCTGTGTCGGTCTTGAGCGGGTCGGTCCCCAGGGCGGCCTCCTGGGCGGCGCTCAACCCGTCGCCGTCCTCGTCGGCGTTCTGTACCAGCCCGGCGACTGCTGTCTGGCGGGCGATTTCGGTCTGCGTGGCCTGGGCGGCCTGGGTGCGCTGCCGGTTGAAGCCCCACACCGCCCCGGCGGCCAGCGCCACACACAGGAACAGCAAGATGGGGATTACCCAGGCCGGTATCAGCGGGCGGGCGACAATCTCACCGGTATGCGCCTGTTTTTCTTCCCCCCCGGCGACCTCTGCCTGGAAGGTGTACCGCCGGGGTGAACCGAAGACCACCCGCTTGTGCGGACGGGCCTCGAATTCGGCGATAGCGCTCTCCCCGCCGGGAACGTTCAGTTGGGCTTCCGGCGGCGTGAAAGCCACTTCGTCGCCCTGGTCTTTCCAGCGCACCCGGTAGGTGGCTTTCACATTCCCCTCGTTGCGCACCGTGACCTGCGCCCGCTGGCCGGGTTTGAGCCGTTTGGGGTGCATCTCGCTCTCGAAGCGGGTGAAGGCCCCCACGGTGAGCGTTCCCTGGGCGGAGACCTGCTGAGCGGGCGCGTCCTGGCTGAACACCCGCAAGGTGACGGGATAACGCCCAGCGCGGCTTTGGGGGCGGCGCGGCGGCTGGATGAGGACGCGCACCTCCGCCTGTTCTCCCGGCAGCAATTGCACTTTAGGCGGCGCGACCTGTACCCAGGAGGCCGGGACGCCCTCTACCTGGACGCTGAAATGGTCTACTACCCCCCCCTGGTTGAGCAGCGTGAGCGGAATCGTCGTGCTGCCGCCCGGCTCTACGTTGAACTGAGTTTGCGCCAGCATCACCCCGACGCGTCCCTCCCCCGTGCTGGAGCGGATGCCGCTCATTGCCGCGCCCGCCGCGGGGTAGGCCGCCGTGGGCGGAGACTGACTCTCGGCGCGGCGCAGACGCAGCCAGAAGGGGCCGACCCGCAGCGCCTGGTCGGGTTTCCACACTTCGGGCACGCCCGGCAGGAGTTTGCTGCCTCCCAGATACGTGCCGTTGGTGCTGTTCAGGTCGGTGACGCGGTACTCCTTGCCGTCGAATTCGATTCGGGCGTGCTGCCGCGAGACCCGCGGGTGGTCCAGGACAATCTCGTTGCCCGCCTCGCGCCCGATGGTCATTCCCGAAGGTTTGACATCTATGGAGCGGGTAGTGCGGTCTTCGGCCAAAATCTGGATGCGGTCGTGGGTCAGGTCGCTGGGGGTGTTGAACTCCTCCAAAATGGAGGGGCCGCGCTGTTCGGCCACGCTCTTCTCGTACTGGGTTATCAAACTGACCGCGCCCTGCATGGCGGTGGGGCCTTCCAGCGCGGTGGCCGCGCCCCCTTCCATCACGGATTGCAGGGCGGCGGCGAAATCTGCCGCGGAGGGATAGCGTTCCTCCGGCGCTTTGGCGATGGCCTTGAGGATGATGTTCTCCACCTCCAGGGGCAGGTCGGGGCGTATCGTGGAGGGCGGCGGCGGTTCTTCCTGGGTGTGGTAGCGGATGGCTTCGGTGATGGTGTGCGCCGGGAAGGGCGGCCTGCCGGTGCAGATTTCGTAGAGCAGGATGCCCAGCGAATACACGTCGCTGCGGGCGTCGGTGGGCTGACCGAGGGCCTGTTCGGGCGACATGTAGGCTGGCGTTCCCATGGAAGTGCCCTCGCGGGTGATGCCCGCCCCGCCGACCAGTTTCGCCAGCCCCAGGTCGGTCAGGACGGGGCGGTAGGGCAAACTGCCGCTTGCCTCCGGCTCAATCATGATGTTGCCGGGTTTGATGTCGCGGTGCAGCACGCCGCGTTTGTGCGCATAGTCAAGGGCGAGAGCCACCTGCCGGATGAGTTCTACCCCTTCGTCCAGGCGCAGCCATTGCCCCTCCTCTTTGAGGTTCTTCATCATCACCCGCAGGTTGGCCCCCGGAATGAACTGCATGACGATGTAGAGCAGGTCGTCTTTCTGCCCGAAGTCGTATACCTTGACGATGGAGGGGTGGTCGAGGCGGGCTGCGGTGCGCGCCTCCTGCAAGAAACGCTCCCGAAAATTCTCCTGACGGACGAAGTGCGGGTGCATGACCTTGATGGCGACATCGCGCTGGAGGGTCAGGTCGTGGGCCTTGTAGACCGCGCCCATCCCGCCTTCGCCCAGCAGGGCGGTGATTTTGTAGCGTTCCAGGGTTTGTCCGACGAGGGTCTGGCTCATGGGGTGCTCCGAGAATTGTAGAGCAACTGCTTGCAGTTGCTTTCGATGGCCGCAGGGGTCAGGTGACAGTCACCTCCCAGGGGTCTGTCACCTGCCTCCGACCTCGACGCGGAAATCCGTGTGGGCGGGTTTGTTGGCCTCGATGAGGGCCTCCAGCAGGGCGCGGTTGACGCCCTCCGGCAGGCGTTCCCATTGTACAACGAAAGTGTGGGGCGGTAAATCGGGGTCGGTGTCGTGAATGTGCGGGGCGCTCCCGGTGTAGATTTCCAGCAGGCGGGAGAGCGCGCCGGGTGTGCCGCGGCGGGCGTAGATGTGGTGCGCCTCCCGCAACAGGGTACGGCGTTGCGCTGCGCTCCAGGAGGCGTCCGCCGCCAGCCCCAGCAGGTTCTCCCACCAGGGCAGGAAGTCCGCCGGGGCGCTCAGAGCGTCCAGATACAGGTCGAAGTTGTCTATTGTCCATTCGATGGGCAGGAGGATGCTCTCGAAAAGCCCCAAAAAGCGGGACATGAAATCGGTGTGGTAGATGGCCGGCAGGTAGCGGATGAGTTGCCGACTGTGGATGTCCAGCCCCTCGGGGACGGCGGGGATTTGAGGGGACGCGGCCTCCTTTGGGGGAGCGGGGGGAACGGGCGGCCTTGAAGGGGGGCGCGTTTGACGGGGTTTGGGAGCCTCTTGGGGGGATTCCCGTTTCCCGGCGGCGCGGGGCGGAGATTCCTTTTCGGGGACAGGTTCCCCTTTGGGGCGCGGCTTCTCCTGTGGGGGCGCGGCGGCCCGCGCCGCCCGTTCTCCTGCAAGTTCCAGCCGGAGTTGGAAAGGCCCGACTTTGAGATGGGCCGGCAGGGAGAGTGGGTAGGAGGTGTGGGGGGCGAGTTTCTTGCCCTCCAGATACGTGCCGTTGGAACTGCCCAGGTCGGTGACGGTGCAGCCCTG
>JANTFR010000075.1 GCA_024763355.1 Anaerolineales bacterium | reverse complement strand
GGGCAAAGCCGCGATTAATGGCGTCGGCCTGTCCGGCATCAGGTGCGCTCTCCCAGTGGGTGATGCGGTCGGCGTAGCGGCGGATGATTTCCACGCTGCCGTCTGTGGAGCCGCCGTCCATGATGAGGTATTCCAGGTTGGGGTAATCCTGCTCTAGCACGGAGCGGATGGTGGCTTCGAGAAAATCGGCCTGGTTGTAGGAGGGGGTAACGATAGTGATGCGCGGCTCATTCATCGAGGCGATATCCAAATTGCTGCATCAAATCTCCAAATGCAACGCTAAAACGGCTGCGTTGGGCAGCGGTGAACACTTCGCGCCATTGCTGGGCTTTCCCGGCGCGCACGAAAGCAATGTCCTGGCGTGTTTCGGAGAAAATAGGGGCTTGCCTGTCGCTTTGTTCCCTGGCTTTCATGCGCTTGAAAGTATTATGGGAGACGATTTCTTGCACTCGAGATGGGGTAAGCGGGTGTCCCAGAAAATGCAAGATATTCGTTAGAGTCTCGGCTGGGTTTGCCAGTAAATCCTCGTAGCGCACAAACAAGCAGCCTTGAGGCACTGCATGCCGATTCTGGTACCATGAACGCACATGCTCTCCCCACCCACCGTACCAAACGCGGCTGTCAGTTATAGGGGCCGTGAAGGATTCGATGAAGGCGTTTAAGTCTTCATTCTCCAGCCGGCGAAATTTGCGTAACCAATGATAGTACGAGATTGCTACATCGCGCGGGTCCCGCAACAGGTAAATCACCTTGGGGTAACGGCTATCGTACGGCTCGTGGCTTTTGATATAGCGCGGGCGCGGTAAGCGCGCCAGGTGGGCCCGGGAGACGCGATATATGTCGGGCACCAGCATTTCCATGTTGGCAAAAGTCACCTCCTGTTCGAAAAGCGCTTCTCCTAGCAAAAAACGCAGCCAGGTATTGCCAGAACGCGGGTAGGAAACCAGAAAAGTGTCATCGGGGTATACTGATAAACGGTTGCCGGCAGGAATGAGCCAATAGGCAAAGAGTTTGCGCATAAGAGCAGAAAATGACCGTTGTAACGACATCAGGCCACCTCGGATAAGAAACGTTCCACATCGGGGAACAAGTGGGCATGAGCGCGTAGCCAATCCCAGTCTTTTTCCCACCAGGCGCTGGCGAGCAGGGCACGGCGGGTGGGTTCGTCGAAACGGTGGCGTAGCAAGCGGGCAGGTATGCCGGCATAAATGCCATAAGGCTCGGCATCGCGCGTCAACAACGCTCCTGCACCAATAATGGCGCCATGGCCGACGCGCACACCATTCATTACTATGACGCGGTTGCCCATCCACACATCATGTCCAACAATGACTTGATACGTACTGCCCTCGATGGTGGGATACTCTGTAAAATGGGATTGTGAGACAAAGGTGAAGCCAGCCTGTTCGGATGGCGAGTAAAAAGCGGGGTGGGTGGACACAAAATCGGATGGATGCTCCCCGCCTCCAATGATAACTTGCATCCCAATAGAGCAAAAACGTCCGATATGCGCTCCTGAAATCCGGGAGTCTGCAGCAATATAAGTGCCGCGCCCGATAAAAGAAGCGCGCACCCGACTACCTGAATGGATGGCACTATGCCCCTCTAGGGTGGTGTACCAGAGCCGTGCATCAGGCGCCAAAACAACCCGCTTTGTACGCCACAAGTATTGTCGTTTAAGCCACCGGCGGAGTGCTTTTGGCAAGAAGGGGGAAAGGGCTGAGATGCTCATGGGGTTCGAGGGGGACGGGGAACACGGGAATTGAGTTTCATAAGACTGCTCGCGGTCATAAGCATCGAACGCCATTGCGTCCGTTCTATCAGGCCGAGCGAAATCACATAGCCGGCAAGAAAAGCAACGCTTTTCCATGCCGCCTGTGTCAGCAGAGCGGCATCACTGCCCAATTCGTATGTCAGTTTTGCTAACCCTAACCCGAGAACCAGTCCCAGCAGTGGTGCGCCGAACAACCGCCGCGCCGAAAACCGCACATAGGGACGCGCCTCTCGAAACAAGAGGGCAATCCCAAAGACGAGCATCAGGTCCACCGCCAGGGCAACGCCCTCAATCCCCCATAGTGGCCCCAGCGTGAACAGCCCGGCCAGCATGACGCCCAACTGCCAGAAGCGGGCGCGAGTGAGAATTTCCGGGCGCCCAACAGCGATGAAGATGTTGCCGGTAGAAACTTTTATGGGGTCGAGCAGAGTGTAAACCAGCATCAAGCGGAAGGGCGTTATCATTGGTTGCCACTTGTCGCCAATCACGAAATGGACGAACTCCGGAACCAGGAGAAAGAGTAATCCGGCTAGCAGGAATCCGCTGCGGATGAGAAAGGCATTCGCCCGAAAGAAAGCCTGTGAAAGGCGTTTAGGCTTTCCCTTGAGGGCCGCATACGTCCCACTGACCACTTGATTGATGGGAGAAGCGAATAATTTGCGGGGATAGGTGGCAAAAGTGTAAGCCCGTGAGTAGAACCCCAGAGCGGCGTCGCCCAGGAATGCGCCCGCCCACAAGTCATCCACCCGGTCGAGCATTTGCAAAATGATGATGCCGGCCGTGGTGCGCCTGCCGAAATCCAGGAGGTAGGCTGCGGTTTCCCGTTCCCAGCCGAAACGGGGTTTCCACACCGGTCGGATGAGGTAAAAGCCTGCCAGAGCGATGAGTGCCGCAATAATATCGGTAGAAACCAGACTCCATAACCCCGCACCCCGCCAGGCCAGGTAGATAGCCGCTATGGTGGTACTCAATGCTGTCGTCGTATCAATCACCGCCACGCGGCGAAAGGCTACTTTTCGGGTCAAGAGGACCCGCCCTGTGTTGGTAAGGTGCTGCCCGGCACGGCTCAGAAGGATAGCCCAGAGTACCCAACGATGCTGCGGGGTGATGAACCAGGGTGCAATTAGTCCCAAAAGCGCTACCCACAAGATATTGAAAATGAAGGTAAGGGTGAAATGCACCCGCCGGGCGGTTTCGCCCTCGCTTTGGTGGGCGCGATGTACCAGGGCAGACCCCATGCCAAAGCCGGGCAGAGCGTGAGTCAGCATCACCAGAGAAGCCGCGTAGGCGTACACCCCGAACACCTCTGGCAGGAGCAGACGGGCCAACACAATGGAACGCACGAACTGAACCCCGGCCTGAAAGCCGCTGGACGCAATCGTGTAACCGGCGGAACGCACGCTGCGCTGGGCAAGAGTCATCGGGGAGAGGGGATATGAGAAACGGGGCGGGAGAGAAAGAGAGGTCTGTCGGCAACTGCCAATTTGCCGGCTCGTTTACATCCACTCTTTCACACTTGTACACTTCCAAAACTTGCCTACTCGCTTACTTTGTGTTATGGTAAGCGCGCATTAAAACTTTCAGGGGCAGCCGGAAATCATACCACAACACACGCTGTTTCGCAGATGAGAAGAGGTTCCCTGCATGGCTCGATTGTCACGTTTTGCCGATGGCTTGATGGAAGCCGCCTGGCTGGCGGCGCTGATTGGAACGCCGGTCTTTTTTGATGTTTATTCCAGCCGCATCTTCGAACCCGATAAAATTACCCTCTTGCGCAGCCTGGCCTGGCTGGCGCTGGGCGCGTGGCTGGTGAAAATTCTTGCTCAAGGGGGATTCCATTGGCAGGTGAGGGAACGCAAGCCGAAGTGGTGGCAGAATCTGACGGGCATCCCGTTGGCATTGCCCGTTACGCTGCTCTTTTTGATGTACCTTATCTCCACCATCTTTTCGGTTGCGCCGCGCACCAGTTTGTGGGGGTCATATCAGCGTTTGCAAGGGCTGTATACGACCTCCGCCTACCTGGTTTTCTTCGCCGTCATTGCCGGCAACCTGCGCCGCCGGGAGCAAATCGAGCGTATCCTGACGACGGTCATCGTTTCCAGCCTGGCGGTCAGTTTGTATGGCATCTTGCAGCACTACGGATTGGACCCCGTCCCCTGGGGCGGCAACGTACAAAACCGTATCGCCGCTAACATGGGGAACTCTATCTTCGTGGCGGCTTACCTCATCATGACCGTTCCGCTGGCAGTGGGGCGCGTCATCGAGAGCATGCGTGCTATTCTGGGAACCAGAGAATCGGATACTACCCGCCATGTCATCCGTGCCACGCTTTACATTTTCATCCTTGCCTTGCAGTTGATTGCCATTTACTTTAGCGGGAGTCGCGGCCCCTTCCTGGGGCTGGCTGCCGGCTTGTTCTTCTTCTTCCTGCTGGTGGCCGTCCGCTCCCGCAAACGCTGGCTGACGCTGGGAACGATTGCCGCCGCTCTGCTTGGCGTAGTGTTTCTGGGAGTGCTCAACATCCCCAACGGGCCGCTGGAACCGCTGCGGGATTCCCCCTGGGTGGGACGCTTTGGACATCTCATGGATACCGACCAGCGTACCAGCAAGGTGCGGCAATACATCTGGGAAGGCGCCTCCCAACTGGTTGCCCCTCACGAACCGATTGCCTTCCCTGACGGTACTCCCGACCGCTGGAACGCCCTCCGCCCCCTGATTGGTTACGGTCCGGAGAGCATGTACGTGGCCTACAATCGCTTTTACCCGCCGCAACTGGGACAGGTGGAAAAGCGCAACGCCTCCCCGGACCGCTCTCACAATGAAACCTGGGACGCTTTGGTGACGACCGGCGGACTGGGGCTGCTGGTGTACCTGTTCGTCTTCGGCTCGGTGTTCTATTACGGCTTTCGCTGGCTGGGGCTGATTGATACCCCCGCTCAGCGCACCTGGTTTGTCGCTTTCTTCCTTGGCGGAGGCGTACTGGGAACTGCTGCACTGGTTGCCTTGATGGGAGTTGCCTTCCTTGGAGTTGGCCTGCCATTGGGCATCCTGATGGGATTGGTGGGCTATATCACCGTGCGCGCTTTGCAGGGCGTAGAATCCGAGGAAAGCGGGCTGGACTGGCGCTCATTGGCGATGATTGCCTTTTTCACGGCGATTATTGCCCACTTTGTGGAAATCCATTTTGGGATTGCCATTGTCTCAACGCGCACCCACTTTTGGGTGTACGCAGCCTCTCTGTTGGTGATGGGACATATCCTGCCTACCGGGAAGTGGAGGACCTTCGATGCTGCCGAGTCCCTTCGGGAGACGGAAGCCCCTAAAAGAGAGACGCGGCGAACCCGCTCGCGGCGGGCTCGACAACTTCAAAGGGAATCTACTCCCTGGGACGGCGTGCTCATCGGCGGGGGAATGGTCTCTCTCTTGCTGGTTGTCCTCGGCTTTGATTACATTTCCAATCTCAAGCACGAGACCTCCGCCGGGGCGGTCTTGTGGCACTCCCTGACGCGTCTTCCCATGCAGGAAGATGCCGTCTCTTACGGCATCCTGGCGCTGGTGCTGACCGTGTGGGCGGTGGCAGTGCTGTTATTTGCCTGTGAGGAAGAGCGTGCCCGCAGCATAGGGCTGGGAAAGGCCATTGCCGCCGTTGGCGGCATCTCCTTCGTGATTGCCTTTCCTTACTGGGCCTGGCAGGCGGGGACCCTGGCGGCGCTCTCGCAGATGGCCCCTGCCACCCAGGAGCAACTTCTCGCCCAGTTGCGCAGTTTCGAGGGTATCCTGACCCGCTTCTATCTGTACGGGCTGTTGATTTTGCTGGGGCTGGCTTACGTCCTGACTCCTGCTGCGGGCGGCAAACGGCGGACGGAGACGACCTGGAGCGGTATCGCTGGCGTCGCGGCTCCCTTTGCCCTGCTGGTCGTCATGGGAATCAGTCTCACCACCAACTTGCGCGTCATCCAGGCCGACATCGCTTTCAAAATGGCCGACCCCTTCACCCGTGGAACGCAGTGGCCGGTTGCCATGCTGGTCTATCAACACGCCATTGACCTGGCTCCCAACGAAGATTACTACTACCTCTTCCTGGGGCGCGCCTATCTGGAGCAGGCCAAGAACCTGAAGACGGTGGAGGAACGCCGATCCCTTTTCTTGCAGGCGGAAAGAGACCTCAAGACCGCGCAGCGTCTCAATCCCCTCAACACCGACCACACCGCAAACCTGGCGCGGCTCTACAGTTGGTGGGCTTCGGCCACCGACGACCCCGCCGAGCGCGAGAAATACGCCGAACTTTCCGACCAGTACTACGAGAAAGCGCTCTCCCTCAGCCCGCACAATGTCGTGCTGTGGGGCGAGTGGGCTATCCTGGATTTGAACCTCCTCCGCGACCCGCAGGCCGGCCTGGAAAAACTCAATCACGCCCTGGAACTGGACGATACCTACGACCGCACCTATGCCCTCCTCGGCGATTATTATCTCAATGCGGCGCGGCAGGCGCAAGATGACGCCGCCCGGAAGGAGACCCTCCAAAACGCGGCCCATGCCTACCAGCAAGCCCTGGAGCGCACCCCTCGCGGCCAGAAGAGCGCCGTTTCCATGTATGCCAGTGCCTTAGGGAACGTTTACATCGAGTTGCAGCAGTACCCCGATGCCATCGAAGCTCTGGAACGGGCACTCTCCGTTACCGGCAAGAAGAACCGTTGGCGGTTGGAGGAAACCCTGGCGCGGTTGTATGCCCAGCAACAGGACAAGGTGAATGCTTTGCAATATGCTCAACAAGCCTTGGCCGATGCTCCAGAAAGCGAGCAGGAACGCCTCCAAAGTCTGGTTTCCCAGGTTCAGGCCATACCGTAGCAGGAGGTAGCATTACCGATGCCCTGGATGTCATTTGGGATTGCGCTGGTGAGCAGTTTGCTGCTGGTACCGGTGGTGCGCTGGCTGAGTTTCCGCACCAATCGCATCGCCTACCCCCGCAAGGACCGCTGGAATCCCCGCCCGACCCCCACCCTGGGGGGCGTGGGGATGTTTTTCGCCTTTGGAATCGCCGTCCTGTGGAGCGGTGCCGTTCGCGCCGATACGCTGCCCGTCCTGGCCGGGGGCGCCCTCATGTTCGCCCTTGGACTGTACGACGACTATCGCGAACTCTCTCCGCCGGCGAAACTGATTGGGCAAATCCTGGCCGCCTCGGTGGTCATTTTCTTTGGCTACCAGATTGCCTTCTTCAAATTCGACCTCATCAACATCCTGCTGACCTTCGTGTGGCTGGTGGGGATTACCAACGCCCTCAATCTGCTGGACAACATGGATGGGCTGGCAGGGGGCATCGCCCTCATCGTGACGGTCTTTCTGGGGGTGTTTTTCTTCCGGGCGGGGAAACAGCCGGCCTTTTTGCTGGTTGCCCTCTCCCTGGCGGGCGCCATTTTGGGATTCCTGGCTTTCAACTTCCCGCCTGCTTCCATTTTCATGGGGGATAGCGGCAGTCTGTTTCTGGGGTTCACCCTGGCCTCGCTGGCCGTGGCGCGCAAGACGAGCGCCTCCAACGTCCTGGCCGTGGTTGCCATCCCTGCGCTGCTCTTTCTCCTCCCCATTCTGGATACTACCCTGGTGACGATTACGCGCCTGATGCGCGGCCAGTCGCCCGCCCAGGGAGGGCGCGACCATACTTCCCACCGCCTGATTGCCTTTGGTCTGACCGAGCGGCAGGCCGTCCTCTCCCTTTACGCCATCGCCGTGCTCTCCGGCCTTGCCAGTACGATTGTGGAGAACCGGGCCTACGATTTCAGCCTGGTCTTCGTGCCGGTGCTGATTATCGCCCTTTCCCTGCTGGCGGCTTATCTGGCGCGCTTGCAGGTCGTCCCCGACCGGCCTCCCGACGGGCAGTACGGCGCGCTGGCGCGGGTCGCCGTCCAACTGGCTTACCGTCAGCGGCTCTTCGAGATTGCCCTGGATTTCTTGCTGGTCAGCGTGGCCTACTACCTGGCGTGGTGGACGCGCTACAACTGGGCGCTCTCGGACGTTCAACTGACGTTTTACCTGCGTACCCTCCCCCTGGCGCTGGCCGGAACCTACATCTCGTTCTTCGCCTTCGGGGTGTACCGCGGTGTGTGGGAGTACGTCGGCGTGCAGGATGCCGTGGGGTATGCGCGCGCCGCTCTGGGCGCGGTCGTGCTGGTCGGCCTGGCCCTGGATGTCCTCTACCCCGACGTGCGGAAGGGCGCGGTGCAGAACGTATGGGTTCCACTTTTCCTCTTCGGGGTCTTTTTGTTCATCGGGCTGGCCGCCTCGCGGGCCTCGTTCCGCATTCTCGACCAGTTGTATACTCGCCAGGTTCAGCGCGTCAAGGTTCCCGTGGTGGTGTACGGGGCGGGGCGGGCGGGGGAGATGGCCGTGCGCTGGATGCAACTCAACCCCGACCTGGGGTATCAGCCGGTGGCCTTTCTGGATGACGACTCCCGGAAGTGGGGGCGCGTTATTCACGGGGTCAAGGTGGTGGGCGATAGCGCCCGTCTGGATGAAGTGCTGCGGAGCGATGCTCCCGTGGGGCTGATACTGACCCTGGATGAGATACTCTCCACCCCGCGCGGGGATGCGCTTCTTGCTGCCTGCCGTCGCGAGGGGTTGTGGGTGCGCCGTCTGCGTCTGGATTTCGAGGAGATAGTTCTGTGAGTATTCCCCAACACATCATGTTTTTGCACGGTCTCTACAGCAGCGGGCGGGCTTTCAAGGCCCGTTTTTTGCAAGCCCGCTACCCCCATCTCTTGACCCCCGATTTTAGGGGCGATTTGGGCGACCGGATGCGCGCCTTGATGCCCCTCCTGGCCCCCTACGATGACTGGGCGCTGATTGGCTCCAGTTTTGGGGGGTTGATGGCGACCCTCTACGCGGCGCAGAACCCGCGGCGGGTGCAGCGTCTGGTTTTGCTGGCCCCGGCGCTTATCTGGCCGGATTTCGTGTCCCAGGCGGATGAATTGCGTATAGTCATCCCCGCTACCATTTTCCTCGGAAAACAGGATGCAGTCATCCCCCTTGAACAAGTACAGCCCATCGTCGAACGCGTCTTCTCCCACCTGACCCTGCACATCGTGGACGATGACCACGGCCTGCACACCACTGTCCAGGCGCTGGACTGGGACGCGCTGCTGACCTGAGAACAAGACCTCACAGGTCTACCAGACCTGTGAGGTCTCTCCGGTGAGGTCTCTCCGCGTTTCTTGCTCATTCGCCGCGGATTTCTTCGATGAGGGCATCCACGCGCTGCAAGAGGGCTTGCAAGGGCGGTAGCCCCTCCAGAATGGCCTCCGGGACAGGGGGGAGGGGCGGGGGTTCGGGCAGGTCTTCGCCGGTCAGGTCTTTGTAGCGGTAGCGATACTCCATGTTGGGCGTGCGTTCGTACAGAGTGCGGTACAGGCGGGCTGCTTCCTGGCGGGCTGCTTCTTGCTGGGGGGCAAACTTCCAGATGCGGTAGGAAATCTCAGCAGCCTCAATGTCGTCTTCGCGTTCATCCCGAAACTGAGCCTGGATTGTACGCATGCGCTGGATGGCTTTCTCCGCCGAAATGCGTTTCAGGGCGTGGAGAAGGCGTACCTCTCCCACCGCGGCCTGAAAATGGATTTCGCCGTAGCCGATTTTTTCGGCGATTTCCAGGGCTTCGTGGTTGTGGCGGAAAGCCTCCTCGTAGCGTCCCTGCGCGGCCAGGGTTTTGCCCAACGTATGCAAGGCCTCACACAATTCGTAGGGGGTATCCAGCAGGCGGTCGAGCACAAGGGCGCGTTGTAACAATTCCTGCGCCCCGTGCAACTGGTGCTTCGCCAGAGAAATTTTCCCCATATTCCATAAACCGAAAGCAACACCGGGCCTATCACCCAACTCCAGCGAAATTTGCAAGTTGCGGAGATTGCAAGCCAGGGCAGCAGTGTATTCACCCTGGTATTCGTACACGCTCCCCATGTTGCCGATGCCGATGCTCACGCCCTGCCGGTCGCCGATTTCCTGGGCGATACGCATGGCTTCCAGATAATTGTGCATCGCCTGAGCATAGTTACCCTCTACCAAATAGATGTTGCCAATATTGACTAATAGAACACTGACCCGAAAGCGGTCGTTCTGCTCTTTGGCAATCTGGTAACTCTCTTCGAGATATTGCATTGCCATCTCACGTTGACCAAGGTTAAGATATACCAAACCGATGTTTCCTAAAGAGCGCAGTAAAATATCTGACGACCCGAGACGGCGGGCAAATTTCTCCGCCTTGTGCAACATCTCCAAGGCTTTCTGGTAGTCGCCCTGGCTCCAATATACACTGCCGATGTCAAGCATTATCGCGGCGCGCTGGTCTTCTTTGTGCAGAGAGCGGAAAGTTGCCAAAGCCTGCTGGTAACGCTCCAGCGCCTGGCTGTACTCCCCCCGCAAGAAAAAAACTTTCCCTTTCTGGTGTAGAGATAAGGCCTCACCATGCTTGTCTCCCAGTTGTTGGGCAATCTGCAATGCCTGCCCCGCCGCATCCTGGGCAGCCTCCCACTCGCCAATAAGTTGATAAATTTCTCCCAGGGTCAGATACACCTTATGCCGCTCGGCTTCATCCAGCAAGGGCAGGATGCGCTGGTAATACTCAATGGCGGCCCGGTTGGCATAGGCGGCCTTGGCCGCATCCCCCGCTTTGCGGAAGTACAGCCTCTGCTTCTCCGTGTTTTGACTGTTGCCGTAGTGGTACGCCAGCAGGTCGAGAAACCGGTCTATCTCTTCTCCATACGTAGTTTCGATGAATTTTCCTGCCTGTTCATGGAGCATCTGGCGGGTGCTGAGTGCCAGACTTTCATAGACGACATCCCGCGTGACGATGTGCTTGAAGAGATACTCCAGTTCGGGGGCAGGCCTGTCCAGTTGGGTGATGTCGCGGCGACACAGTTCCTCCAATTGGGCCAGGACGCGCGCGGGCGTACCCACTTTGGGGTAGATTCCCCACAGCCAGTGGGCGCGGAAGGTTCTCCCAATCACTCCGGCAACCTTGATGGTGGTCTTGCCATCTTCGCTCAGGCGGTCCAGACGGCTCAGCACCAGACTGTGCAGGCTGTCCGGCAGGTCCATCTCGTCCAGCGCGGCGGGGTTGGACGGGTCCATGCCGCGGTCGCGCATCAGGTTGATGATTTCGTCGATGTAAAAAGGATTGCCCTGGGCGCGAACCGTAATCCGTTTAACGAGAGCGGGGGAGGCCTCCCCCTGCCCAAAGAGTTGCTCTAGTTTCATCCCAATCAGGCGAGCAGCCTCTTCCTCCGAAAATTCTTGCAGGTGGAGTTCCGTAAAGTGCCCAAACCGTTTGACGGACGGTTGAAGGGTGTATCGCTCTGCAGGACGGTAGAGTGCCATGAGGAACACCGGTACATCGGTGATGTTGCGCGCCACGGTTTCGAGCAAATCGTTGGAAAGGGAGTCAATCCAATGGGCGTCTTCGAAGACGAGCAAGAGCGGGGTATCAGCAGCCCGCAAACGCACGCATTGGACAATCACGCCTTCCAGGGATTCCTTCCGCAGGCGGGCCTCCATGCCGCGGGTAAGGTCAGTTTCAGGGATGGGCAGGTTGAGGACGCGCCCCAGCAAAGGCAGACGGGGCAGCAAAGACGGGTCAGTTTCACGCAGCGCTTGCCGGACGCGGGCAATTTGTTCTTCGCTGTTCTCTCCGTTTTGCAAACCGAAGAAGCCGCGCAGCAAGGGCTGCCAGACCACATAAGGGGTATTGGTTCCATGCGAAAGGCACTCGCCTCCGTAGACTGCCATCCCGCGGGCCTCTGCCATGCGGATAATTTCCGCCCCTAACCGGGTCTTGCCCATGCCCGCTTCGGCGGTGATGCCGAGTACCTGCCCTTGCCCTAGCAGGACGCGGTTGAGAAGGCGGCGGGCAACACCCAGTTCCTCCTGCCGCCCAACCATAGGGAGCGCATAGCGCGATTCGTGCAGACGGTAGGCGTTCCCCGCCGCCGCCCCGCGCAGGGAAGCCGCCCGTATCGGTTCACGCTTGC
>JANTFR010000074.1 GCA_024763355.1 Anaerolineales bacterium | reverse complement strand
CTCATCGTGCCTGTGGCGCTGGAGCAGGGTTCCAAATTCGCTATCCGTGAAGGCGGCCTGACCGTTGGCGCGGGCGTCATCACCGAAATTCTCGACTAGGGTATAACCATCATGGCGAAACAGAAAATCCGCATCCGATTGAAAGCATACGACCACCGCGTTCTGGACCAATCCGCCAAGCGCATCGTGGATACCGCGGAGCGCACCGGCGCCCGCGTGGTCGGCCCCGTGCCGCTCCCGACGAAAATCGAACGCTTTACCGTGCGCCGTTCCACTTTTATTGACAAGGATTCGCACGAACACTTCGAGATTCGCACCCACAATCGTCTGATTGATGTCCTTGACCCGGATTCGAAAACGATTGATATGCTCATGCGTCTCAATCTCCCTGCGGGTGTGGATATCGAAATTAAAATCTGATGCTGTGTAGACCTCACAGGTCTCCAAGACCTGTGAGGTCTTAACTCTCGAACTTTGTAAAAAAACCGTCGCGGGGCTTGCCCTCAGGACGAGTTTGTGGTAAAAATTGCAATTGCGTGTCTGGCGGGAGTCATCCTGCCATAAACGGGCGATACAAGAGTTTATCTGTACGCCAGCCGCTGACAACACTCTGCTCGGCGACAGGCAAACTGACTGTATCGTTGTACGGGATGATGCAGCCGAAGCCCAGGCTGACAGTCCCTTGATGCTTTACTGTCTCTCATAGAAGCAGTATCCGGGCCTGTGGCTCACAGCGCAAGGGTATGCCGCCTTGTGTCTGTGAGTTCTGTGTGTCTGTAAGCGGTAGAAGAGACGGGATGGCAATCTTGATACAGAAAAGGAGATTGTGAAAGCAATGTTGAAAGGGCTGATTGGTAAAAAAGTTGGCATGACCCAGATTTTCGATGAGAACGGGGCTGCTTTGCCTGTGACCATCATCGAGGCTGGGCCTTGCTTTGTCACCCAGGTGCGCTCCACGGAAACCGATGGATATTCCGCGGTGCAGTTGGGGTATGGCGAGACCAAACCGAGCCGTCTTACGGGCGGTCAATTGGGGCATCTGAAACGCAACGAACTGCCTCCGTTGCGCTTTTTGCGTGAGTTTCGTGTCAAGAACCCCGATGTCCAACCCGGCGACAAAGTGACGGTTGAAGCGTTCTCCCAGGGAGACTTTGTGGACGTTGTTGGCGTCAGCAAGGGGAAAGGCTTCCAGGGTGGCGTCAAGCGCCACGGCTTCGGCGGCGGACCGAAAACCCACGGTCAATCCGACCGGCAGCGTGCGCCTGGCTCCCGCGGGGCAGGTTCGACCCCCGGTCGGGTATTCAAAGGGTCGCGCGGCCCCGGACACATGGGGAACCGCCGAGTGACGGCACAGCACCTCAAGGTCGTCTTTTTGGATGCGGAACGCAACCTGATTGGGGTGCGCGGCGCGGTGCCCGGTCCGAAGGGCGGCATCGTGATGATTAAGGAGGCCCGAAAGGCCTAGCCCGCCCGTGGTGCGGAGACTTGTGGCAATTGGGAGCGAATAATCATGGAAGTAGATGTCCTGAACATGCAAGGGGAGAAGGTACGCACGGTGGAATTGCCGGCGGCTATCTTCGAGGCCCCTGTGAATGTGGATGTGATGCACCAGGCTTACGTGCGCCAGATGGCGAACAAGCGCCTGGGAACACACAAGACGAAGAGCCGCGGGGAGGTCTCCGGTGGAGGCCGCAAACCCTGGCGGCAGAAAGGCACCGGACGCGCCCGGCAAGGTTCCATCCGTGCTGCCCAATGGGTGGGCGGTGGCAAGGTGCATACCCCGCGCCCGCGCGATTACAGCAAGCGCATGCCCAAAAAGATGCGCCGCGTGGCTTTGCGCTCGGCTCTGAGTGTCAAAGCCGCCGAACAGGGCCTGGTGGTTGTGGAAGACCTGGCCGTGGAAGAACCCAAGACGCGGGTGATGGCGCAGGCTTTGCAGCAATTGGTCGGCGATGACTCGGCGCTGGTGCTTATCCCGGAGAAGAACGCCCAGTACGACGATGTGGCCCGCTCCGCACGCAACTTGCCCAATGCAAAGATTTTGCTGGCAACCTATTTGAACGTGCGCGATTTGCTGGGCTACGATAAGGTCGTGATGCCGCTGGCGGCGCTGGATGTGATTGCCGGATATCTGGGACAATGAGGAGAGAAGTATGATTACGATTTACGATGTCCTTCGCCGTCCTATCATCACCGAAAAATCGAACTACCAGAGCGGCAAATTGAACCAGTACGTCTTTGAAGTGGCTTCCAAGGCCACCAAGACGATGGTCAAAGACGCTGTGGAGCAGTTGTTCGATGTTAAAGTGGAACGGGTAAACATCATCAACGTGGCTCCCAAACAGTCGCAAAACCGGGTGAACCGCCAATTGCGCGTTCGTCGGCGCGGCTATAAAAAAGCAATCATAACCCTGGCCCCCGGGGATTCCATTGACGTATTCGAAGGGGTGAAGTAATGGGTATCAAAAAATATAAACCGGTTACTCCCGGTCTGCGTGGCATGACCGGATACACATTCGACGAGATTACCAAAACCAAACCGGAGCGCAGTCTGGTTGTCCCCAAGCGTCAGCGGGGTGGGCGCAACGCCCAGGGACGCGTCACGGTGCGTCATCGCGGCGGCGGACATCGCCGCAAAATCCGTCTGGTGGATTTCAAACGCGATAAGCGCGGCATCCCTGCCCGTGTGGCGGCTATCGAATACGACCCCAACCGCACCGCCCGTCTGGCACTGCTCTTCTACGCCGATGGCGAGAAACGCTACATCCTGGCGCCGGTGGGACTGCGGGTTGGCGATACCGTCATGGCTGGCCCCGAGGCGGACATCCGCCCCGGCAACAGTCTGCCTATCAGCAATATCCCCGTGGGGACGATGATTCACAATGTCGAACTGTACGAGGGCCGCGGCGGACAACTGGTGCGCTCGGCGGGAGCCTCCGCCCAACTGATGGCGAAAGAAGGCAATTACGCTCAGGTGCGGCTGCCCTCCGGCGAGGTGCGCCTTATCCGTCAGGTTTGCTACGCTACTATCGGCCAGGTCGGCAACGTGGAACACGGCAACATCAAGTTGGGTAAAGCGGGCCGCAAGCGCCACCTGGGTATCCGCCCGACGGTGCGCGGTTCTGCGATGAACCCCAACGACCACCCGCATGGTGGTGGTGAGGGCCGTCAGCCTATCGGTATGCCTGGGCCGAAAAGCCCGTGGGGTAAACCCACCCTGGGGTACAAGACCCGCCGCAACAAGCGTACGGACAAGTACATCGTTCGTCGGCGCCGCAAGAAACGCCGCTAAATTCATCGGTTATCGAAACCGGAAGTGAAAGAAACTGGAGACGAGAAATGGGACGTTCTCTGAAGAAAGGGCCGTACATAGCCCCGAAGTTGCTCAAGAAAGTCGAAATGATGAACGAACGCGGCGAGAAAAAGGTCATTCGTACCTGGAGCCGTGCAAGCGTCATCTTTCCGCAGATGGTAGGGCACACTATCGCCGTGCATGACGGGCGCCGTCATGTGCCGATTTACATCACCGAGAACATGGTCGGTCACCGCCTGGGTGAATTTGCCCCTACCCGTACCTTCCGCGGTCACATCGTGGACAAGAAAAAGAAGAGGTAATCAGCCATGGAAGGAACTGACATTCGTGCTGTTGCCCGCTATATCCCTGTTTCGGCGCAGAAAGCGCGCCTGGTGGTGGATTTGGTGCGGGGTAAAGACGTGCAAGAGGCGCTGGACATCCTGCGCTTTGCCAACCGTCGGGCTGCCAAGCCGGTAGCCAAGGTGATTACCTCCGCGATTGCCAACGCCGAGGAGAACTTTGGCCTCAACCGCGACGACCTGTACATCCATCGCATCTTTGCCGATGAAGCCCCCACCCGCAAATGGCGGCGCTTTGGTGCGCGGGGCCGTTTTAAGCCGATTTTGCGCCGCAGTTCTCATATCACTGTTATCCTGCGGGAGCGGGAGGCTTAACCGTCATTCTGCCGCCGTGCAGATTGTAAAGAGAGACGTCAGGAGTTCATATGGGTCGCAAAGTTCATCCGATTGGATTTCGTCTGAAAATCAACAAAACATGGGAAGGCCGTTGGTACGCGGAAGGTGAGCAGTACGTTGACCAGTTGCACCAGGATTTCAAAATCCGTGAACTGGTTCGCACCTACACTCCGCGGGCGGGCGTCTCCCGTGTGGAAATCGAGCGCTTCCCCGGAAAAATCAAAATTATCGCCCATACCGCCAAGCCCGGTGTGTTGATTGGCCGCAAGGGCGAGAACGTGAAGGGATTGCGCCAGCAGTTGGGGAAGATGTTCCCCAACAAAAAAGTGGACCTGGACATCAAGGAAATCAAAAACCCAGACCTGGATGCTCACCTGGTTGCTGTCAACATCGCCGACCAGATTCAGCGGCGCATCAGTTTCCAGCGTGCCATGAAACGGGCTATCCAACAGGCCATGCGTCAGGGCGCCAAAGGCATCCGTATCGAGGTTGCCGGCCGCCTTTCCGGGGCGGAAATGGCCCGAACCGTTTCCATGCGCGAAGGTCGGGTTCCGCGGCAAACCCTGCGTGCCGATATCGATTACGCCCTTGCCGAAGCCCGCACCACCTATGGGCAAATCGGCATCAAGGTGTGGATTTACAAAGGCGACGTGTTGCCCGAAGCGGAAGAGAAAATGGCCGCCACGGATGGCGTCTACGTTAGCAAATAAAGTTTCCCGGCGTGCCTGGAGCATGTCGGATGCACACTGAGAGGTATGCATTATGTTGATGCCAAAACGTATCAAATACCGCAAGCAAATGCGCGGGCGGATGAAAGGGAAAGCCAGCCGTGGCGCGGAGGTGCATTTTGGCGAGTACGGCCTGCAGGCTCTCGAACCGGGGTGGGTATCTGCCCGTCAAATCGAGGCTGCTCGCCGCGCCATCGTGCGCACCATGAAACGCCGCGGCAAGGTGTGGATTCGCATCTTCCCGGATAAACCCGTCACCAAGCGCGCCGCCGAATCCCGCATGGGGAAGGGGAAGGGCAGCGTCGAGTTTTGGGTCGCGGTTGTCAAACCGGGGCGGATTATGTTTGAGGTGGGCGGTGTCCCCGAAGATGTGGCCCGCGAGGCCCTGCGCCTGGCCTCCTACAAACTGGCGATTTCCACCAAAATCGTCACCCGTCCGGAGGAAGGAGAGTAAGCCATGCAGTTGAAAACCTCAGAAATTCGCGCCATGTCTTTGCCTGAAATTCAGGCCCGGTTGAGCGATGCCCGAGAAGAACTGATGAAACTGCGCTTTCAGCAGGCCACCGGCGAACTCACCGATACCTCGCAAATACGGAAAACCCGCCGCACAATTGCCCGTCTGTTGACGGTGTTGAACGAGCACGAGCGCGCGGAGCAGATGGAAGGTGAAGCATGAACAATCGTCGCCGCTTGGAAGGTGTCGTAACTAGCGACAAAATGCAGAAGACCGTCGTGGTGGAAATCAGCCGTTCTTACCGGCACCCTTTGTACGGCAAGGTGGTGCACCAGGAGAAACGGGTGATGGCGCACGACGAGTTGGGTTGTCAGATGGGCGACCGCGTCCGCATTGTGGAAAGCCGTCCGCTTTCCCGCCGCAAACGCTGGGTCGTCGAGGAAATTCTGGAACGCAGACTTGGGGCCAATGACCCCGGTGTGGAGGCCTGATTATGATTCAGCATGAATCTCGTTTGAAGGTAGCCGATAACACCGGCGCACGCGAACTGCTGGTCATCCACGTCCTGGGAGGCACCCGCCGCCGCTACGCCCGGGTAGGTGATATCGTCGTGGCGACGGTGAAATCCGCCGCACCGCAAGGTGCTGTCAAAAAAAGCGACATCGTGCGCGCCGTTATCGTGCGCACCAGCAAGGAATGGCGCCGTGAAGACGGCTCCCACATCCGCTTTGACGACAATGCTGCCGTCATTCTGGATACCGATGGACGCAATCCCAAGGGCAGCCGTATTTTCGGGCCGGTAGCGCGTGAGTTGCGTGAAAAAGGCTTTATGAAAATCGTCTCGCTGGCCCCCGAGGTGCTCTAGCGAGCAAAAACAGGAGTACAGTAGCCGTGAAAGTCAAAATCCGTAAAGGCGATACTGTCGAAGTGATTGCCGGCCGCGATAAATACAAACGCGGCGAGGTCATCAAAGTGCTGCCGAACGAACGTCGTGTTGTGGTGCAGGGCGTCAACATCCGCAAGAAGCATCAGAGCGAAATTCAGGCGCAGGGACG
Source organism: Anaerolineales bacterium (assembly GCA_024763355.1). Lineage (GTDB taxonomy): Bacteria > Chloroflexota > Anaerolineae > Anaerolineales > DRKV01 > DRKV01. The sequence continues at coordinate 5,561 of JANTFR010000074.1, read as the reverse complement.
CAACCTGCAGCCGGGCATCATCGAATTTGAAGCCCCCATTGATATTTCCAATGTGATGCTGGTGTGCCCCTCCTGCGATGAACCGACGCGCGTGAAGATTCAGCGCGAAATTGACCGTGTGGCCCGCATTTGTAAAAAGTGCGGGAGTGAAATAGCGTAGGCACTGGGAGCGATTAGAGATGGCGAATTGGTTGAAAGAACGCTACACGCAAGAAATTGTCCCGGCGTTGATGCAGTCGCTCAATCTGAGCAACGTGATGCAAGTGCCGCGTATCGAGAAAGTAGTGGTCAACATCGGCCTGGGCGAGGCGCTGGACAACCCCAAAGCGCTGGAAGCCGCCGCCGGCGACCTGGCGACTATCACGGGGCAGCACCCCGTTATCAACAAGGCGCGCAAGAGCATCGCCAACTTCAAGTTGCGCGAAGGCCGCGCCATTGGCGCCAAGGTTACCCTGCGGGGTGAGCGCATGTGGAATTTCCTCGACCGCTTGATGAACGTGGCCTTGCCTCGTACGCGTGACTTTCGGGGGATTTCCCCCAATGCCTTCGATGGCCGGGGAAACTACACCCTGGGCCTGCGGGAGCAATTGGTCTTCCCCGAAATTGATTACGACAAGATTGACAAAATCCGTGGCATGGAAGTGACCATTGTGACCTCCGCGCAAACGGATGACGCCGCCCGGCAACTGCTGACAATGCTCGGCATGCCTTTCAAAAAGGAAGGGTAGCACATGGCAAAAAAGTGCATGACGTATCGTGAAGAGCGCCGCAAATACGCGGTGCGGGTGCGGAACCGCTGCAAGCGCTGCGGCAGGCCGCGTGGGTATATTCGGCGCTTTGGTTTGTGCCGTATCTGCTTCCGGGAATTGGCCCTCGAGGGCAAAATCCCCGGTGTGGTGAAATCGTCTTGGTAGGCGCGTGGAGGATGTTAGGATGACTGTTTCTGACCCGATTGCCGATATGTTGACGCGCATCCGGAACGCGACGATGGCGGGACACCCCGTAGTGTCCATGCCCAGTTCCAAGATGAAGGTCGCGATTGCCAAAATCCTCAAGGAAGAGGGCTACATTGGCAATTACGAAGTGGTGGAAGGCCGGACGCCCGCACACAAGGTACTCAATATCTACCTCAAATACGTGGGTGAGCGGCGCGACCGTCGTTCTGTAATCGCCGGCCTGGAGCGGGTTAGCCGCCCCGGACGTCGCGTGTACACTGGCAAAAAGCATATCCCCTGGGTGCTCTCTGGTATGGGTGTCGCTATTCTCTCGACCCCCAAAGGCGTTATGACCGGAAAGCGCGCCCGTCAACTTGGTGTTGGCGGAGAAGTTCTGTGTAAAGTATGGTAGCGATTGGCCCTCCCCCTCGCGGGGCGGCCCGATTGTTTTCATCATCCATCATTGCAAGGCAGCCTGCGGGATTCTCTTCTGAGAAATCCCGGTCAGATCGACCCGTGCCTCGAGCACGGTGGCTGACCTGAGGAGGCAAAAGTGTCCCGAGTTGGTCGTTTACCGATTGAAATCCCTGCTGGGGTGGACGTGACCATCAAAGGTTCTTACGTCAAAGTTAAAGGCCCCAAAGGGGAATTGGAGCATGTCTTCCCCGCTTCGGTGAAGTTTCGCCAGGATGGCAACTTGCTTACCGTGGAGCGGATTTCCGACGAGCGCACAGTGCGTGCCATGCACGGCACGGCGCGTGCCCTGGTGAACAACATGGTCGTCGGTGTAAGTCAGGGCTTCCAAAAAGTGTTGGAAATCAACGGTGTGGGTTACCGCGCCGAGATGAAGGGGAAAACCCTCGTGCTGCATGTCGGCTACTCCCACCCCGTGGAAGTTGAGCCGCCTGAAGGGATTTCCTTCGATGTAGAAACTCGTACCCGCCAGGTCTTCGTCAAAGGCTATGACAAGCAGCAGGTGGGACAGGTGGCCGCTAATATCCGCAAGGTGCGCCCGCCGGAGCCTTACAAAGGAAAGGGCATCAAGTACCTTGACGAAACTATCCGCCGCAAGGCCGGTAAATCCGGGAAGTAGGTGTTGACGTATGGCTAAGAAAAAAACCCGCGCAGCAGCCCGCATTATGCGGCACAAACGCATTCGCAAGCATGTCCGCGGCACATCGGAACGGCCTCGTCTGAGCGTCTTTCGCAGCCTGACGGGTATCTATGCTCAGGTGATTGACGACGAAGCCGGCCGTACGTTGGTTTCGGCTTCCTCCATTGACGGCGAATTGCGCGCCGAGATGCAGGGCCTCACGAAGACAGAGCAGGCTCGCATCGTGGGGAAGCGTCTGGCAGAACGCGCTATTGCCCAGGGAATTACCCGCGTGGTCTTTGACCGCGGAGGCTTCCGCTATATGGGGCGCGTCAAAGCATTGGCCGATGCCGCTCGTGAAGGCGGCCTGGAATTCTAAGGCTGGCAAAAGTAGCGCCTGTCCAGAGAATTGCAGGACAGGCTCTTAGGAGAATACTATGACCAATTTTCAATCTGCGGATTTTGAACAAGAACTTGACGAGCGCATGATTGATATCAAGCGCGTGGCGAAGGTCGTCAAAGGTGGCCGCCGCTTTTCCTTCCGCGTGACCATGGTCGTGGGCGACCGCAAGGGGCGCGTCGGCCTGGCAATCGGTAAGGCCAATACGGTGACCGACGCCATCCGCAAGGCCAGTGAACGGGCACGCCGCAACATGAAGCGCGTCAATCTTTACAAAACCACCATCCCTCACCAGGTGACGGGCAAGGTGGCCGGCGCCCGTGTGCTGCTCAAACCCGCCTCGGAAGGTACCGGCGTTATTGCGGGCGGCAGCGCCCGCGCAGTGCTGGAAGCCGCAGGCGTGAAGGACATCCTCTCCAAATCTTTGGGAAGCAACAACGTGCTCAATGTGGCCTATGCCACCATGGAAGCGTTGAGCGAACTCAAATCGCCGGAAGAGGAAGCCGCTCGTCGCGGAAAACCGGTAGATGAATTGTTGCCGTTCTGGGAGCGCAAGTAATCATGGCGAAAAAGAGTGAAAAAATCCTGCGCATCACGCTGGTGAAAAGCCCCATTGGCTATGCCAAACGCCAAAAGGGCACGGTGCGCGCCTTGGGCTTGCGCCGTATGCACCAAACCGTGGTGCAAGAAGATACCCCCGTCATCCGCGGCATGATTGCCAGGGTGGCGCATCTTGTCAAAGTCGAGGAAGGTGAAGCATAATGAAACTTCACGACCTGACCCCTAACCCGGGCGCCAAGAAGCGCCGCAAGCGCGTTGGGCGCGGAATTGCCGCCGGACAGGGCAAGACCGCCGGGCGCGGCACCAAAGGCCAGGGAGCGCGCAGCGGCGGCGGCACCCGCCTGTATCACCAGGGCGGCAACCTGCCTTTCTTCCGCCGCCTGCCTTTCAAGCGCGGCTTCACGCCCCCCAACCAGGTGCAGTGGAACGAAGTCAACATTACTTTGTTGGCCGAGCGATTCCCCGCTGATGCCGAAGTGACCCCCGAAACACTGGCGGAAGCCGGTTTGCTGCGCAAGCCTGCTAACCCGGTAGCCGTTATCGGTAAGACCGACCTGCCTCATGCCCTCCGGGTGCGCGTCCAGCGCGTGACCAAAGGGGCGCGTGCCAGCATCGAAGCCGCCGGCGGCACGGTTGAAATCATCGAGTAAGCGCCTGGTTGCAAGACGACCGGGTCCTGAGCCATTCAAGGAGTCTGATTTATGAAGCGGTCTGGCTGGCGCTATTTGTGGGCAGCGCAGGATATTCGCCGCAAGTTGCTGATTACGCTGGGGTTGCTGGTGCTTTACCGGTTCGCCGCGCACGTCCCCGTGCCCGGCGTGGACCGGGAGGCCCTCTCCCAACTGCTCTCTGGCGGCGGGGCGGCCGGCACCCTCCTCGGGCTGCTCGACCTGCTTTCGGGCGGTACCGTCTCCAACTTCTCGGTGCTGGCGATGGGTGTCTATCCTTACATCACCGCCCAGATTATCCTGCAATTGCTGGTCCCCATCATCCCTGCCTTGCAAAAGCGCATGGAAGACGACCCGCGGGAAGGGCAGAAATGGATGGAGAAATGGACGTACATCCTTTCCATCCCCATGGCTGCCCTGCAAGCCATCGGGCAAATCAACATCTTCTCCTCCCTGGGGTCGGTGCAAATCATCAAGAACTTCGGTTTTTCGGGCGCATCGCTGTTGCCTTCTCTGACCATCATCATCGTAATGACGGCGGGCACCATGTTCGCCATCTGGCTGGGTGAGTTGATTTCGGAGTACGGTATCCGCAATCAAGGCCTTTCGCTCATCATCTTCGCCGGTATTGTGGCCCGCATCCCCTCCAACTTTGCCCGCTTGATGAGCGACCAGCAAAACCGCTGGTTTATTCTGGCCTTTATGCTGGTGATTACTCTGCTCACCATTGTGGCCATCGTTTTCATCCAACAGGGACGCCGCAACATCCCTGTGATGTATCCCGGTCGCCGTATCGGCAACCGCATGTCCATGCCGGTGAAAGGGACTCTGCCCTTGATGGTCAACATGGCGGGCATGATTCCGCTCATCTTTGCCCAATCTATCCTTACCTTCCCCTCCATCCTGGCGAGTTTCTTTGTCAACTCGCAGACGGAATGGGTGAAGAATCTGGCCATCTCGGCACAGGCCGCCTTCGGCGGACAAGGGAATTTCTACTGGCTTTCCTACTTTGTGATGGTCGTCCTCTTCACGTTCTTCTACACCGACGTACTCTTTGCTCAGCAAAACTACGGAGAGAACCTGAAGCGCTCTGGCGCTCGTATCCCCGGCGTCAGCCCCGGTGCGCCCACGCAGCGTTACCTCACCAAGGTGTTGCGCCGCATCACTCTGCCCGGCGCGGTTTTCCTGGGCATCGTGGCTATCCTCCCCTGGATAGTCGGGCTGATTTTGCCGCTGGGCGGCAATACCGGCTTGCTGCTGGTCTCCTCCGCCGGTTTGCTCATCGTCGTCGGGGTGGTGCGGGATGTCTTCTTCACCATCGAAGCCGAACTGAAACTTCACGGCTACGACGAGAAATTGCTGGTGCGCTAAAGGAAACTCATGGCCTGGCATCGAAACATCGTCATCAAAACGCCGGAAGAAATCGCCATCATGCGTGTGGCCGGGCAAATCAATGCTGAGGCTTTGCAGACCGTGCAGCGCATGGTGCGCCCCGGTGTGACAACCGCAGAACTTGATGCCGTCGCCGAGGAAGTCATCCGCAAGCGCGGGGCTATCCCTGCTTTCCTGAATTATCCCGGCCCCTACCCGTACCCGGCTACGCTGACGGTCAGTATCAACGATGAACTGGTACACGGAATCCCTGGAGAGCGCGCCATCCAACCGGGAGACCTGGTCTCCATAGATTGCGGGAACATTTACAAGGGTTTCGTGGCCGATTCCGCCTTCAGTATGGTGGTGGAACCGGCCTCCGAAGAGGCTCTGCGCCTTTTGGAAGTTACGGAGCAGTCCCTTTATGCCGGCATCGCCAAGATGCGCGCTGGCAATCGGGTCGGCGATGTGTCTTCCGCCATCCAGCGCTATGTGGAAAGCCACGGGTACTACGTGACCCGCGAGTACACCGG